>NZ_CP045643.1:5741614-6055486 GCF_009498275.1 Streptomyces fagopyri
CCGAAGTTGTGCAGTCCCGTGCCGAGGACCGGCCAGATGTAGCCGAAGACGATGGCGATCAGCAGACCCGCGAAGGCGGAGAGGATCGGGACGAGCCGGCGGCCGCCGAAGAAGCCCGCCCAGTCCGGCAGCTTGGTCCGGTAGAACTTCTGGTAGAGCAGGGCGACGACTATCCCCATCACCACGCCGCCCAGGACCTTGGCGTCCACCGGCGCGTCGATCATGACCACCTTGCCGTCGACGGCCGTGGCCACCTTCGGCAGGTTCTTGTCGGTGAAGGTCGCCAGTACGTTCTTGAAGACCAGGTAGCCGACCACCGCCGCGAGCGCCGTCGAACCGTCCGACTTCTTCGCGAAGCCGATCGCGATGCCCACGGCGAACAGCAGCGCCATGTTGTCGAGGATCGCGTTGCCACCGGCCGCCATGAAGCCGGCGATCTTGGTGAAGAATGTGGGGAAGGACGGACGGCCGAGCATGTCGGTGTTGCCGAGCCGCACCAGGAGCGCGGCGGCGGGCAGTACGGCGACCGGCAGCATCAGGCTGCGGCCGATGCGCTGCATGACAGCCATCACGCCGGAGCCCTTCTTCTTGGCGGCCGCGGGAGCGGCGCTGGCCGTGGACACAACTTCCTCCAGTGGGCAAGGCGCCGCCCAGGGGACAAGGAAGGGGGGGTGGGGACGGCGTGGTCTACACCACTCAGTGGTGTAGACCTGTTGTAGCACGGTGAAGGCTGGATCAGGAACCCACGGATTTTGTGGCCTCGGCCATACCGGAAATACCCCCCGCATTCACGCCGAAGGGCCCACGGACCTGCAGGTCCGTGGGCCCTTCGGGCAGAGGGGAGCTACGCCTTGGTGAGGTCCTCGACCTCCTCCTCCGGCTCCCGCCCCGGCGTCCTGAGGTCGAACCTGGTGATCGCGAACCGGAAGACCACGTAGTACACGACGGCGAAGCACAACCCGATCGGGATGATCGCCCACGGCTTCGTCGCCAGGTTCCAGTTGATGACGTAGTCGATGAGACCGGCCGAGAAACTGAACCCGTCGTGCACGCCCAGCCCCCAGGTCACCGCCATGGAGACACCGGTGAGCAGCGCGTGGACGGCGTACAGCACCGGCGCGATGAACACGAACGAGTACTCGATGGGCTCGGTGATGCCCGTGACGAACGACGTCAGCGCGAGGGAGAGCATCATGCCGCCGATCTCCTTGCGGCGATGCGGCTTCGCACAGTGGGTCATGGCCAGACAGGCGGCCGGCAACGCGAACATCATGATGGGGAAGAAGCCCGAGGTGAACTGACCCGCGTTCGGGTCCCCCTGCAGGAACATGTTGATGTCACCGTGCACCACCGTCCCGTCCGGCGTCGTGTAACTGCCGAACTGGAACCAGATGGGCACGTTCAGGAACTGGTGCAGGCCGATCACCAGCAGCGCCCGGTTGGCCACGCCGAACACGCCCGCACCCCACGCGCCCAGACTGACCAGCCAGTCGCTGAAGGTCTGCAGACCGTCCCCGATCGGCGGCCAGATCCACAGACACAGCGCCGCGAACACGATGGCCACGAACGACATGATGATCGGCACGAGCCGCCGCCCGTTGAAGAAGCCGAGCCAGTCCACCAGTCGGGTGCGGTGGAACCGCTGCCAGAAATAGGCGGTCAGCAACCCCATGACGATGCCGCCGAAGACCCCCGGATTCTGGTACGTGAACGCCGTCACGGAGGTGTCGGGCAACTGGCAGCCGATGTTCTGGATGACCTTCGCCTGCTGCGCGCAGCTCTCCGGGAACTGGTGCAGCACACCGAAGTAGACGAGGAACCCCGCGACCGCCGCGAGCGCGGTGGAACCGTCCGCCTTCTTCGCCATGCCGATGGACACACCCACGCAGAACAGCAGCGGCAACCCGAGCGAACCGTCGAGCAGCGCCCCGCCCGCGCCCTTCATGACCTTGGAGACGCTGTCCCAGCCGAGTCCGTCCGAGCCGAACATGTCGGGCTGGCCGAAGCGGTTGAGAATGCCCGCGGCAGGCAGCACCGCGATGGGGAGCTGAAGGCTGCGGCCCATCTTCTGCAGCCCCTGGAACAGGTTGTTCCAGCGGGCGCGCGCGGGTACGGCGGCGCTGTCGGCACTCATGGGCGTCCTTTGGGCGGAGCCGGGTTTGGCGACCGTCCGGCAGCTGGTGTAGACCAGTCGGATGTGGACTGGTCGGCGAAGACCGGTCGGCGAACGGCCGCACTGTCGTGAACGCCATCATTCGGTACACACCGCATGAACGCTCGCGAAGATGGGCCAACTGTGGGTTACTGCGACAAAGCGGTTCGGATCAGGGAGTAGGACATGGCCACCAAGGCTGAGAAGATCGTCGCCGGGCTCGGCGGCATCGACAACATCGAAGAAGTCGAAGGCTGCATCACCCGCCTGCGCACCGAGGTCGTCGACCCGAGCAAGGTGGACGACGCCGCCCTGAAGGCCGCCGGAGCCCACGGCGTCGTCAAGATGGGCACCGCCATCCAGGTCGTCATCGGCACCGACGCCGACCCCATCGCCGCGGACATCGAAGACATGATGTGAGCCACGCTCCCCGGAGCCCGGCTCACCCCTGAGGGGCTGCTTCCGCCATCGGAGGCAGCCCCTCAACCGCATACGGCTAGGCTCAGCGCCATGTCTCGAATCGACGGCCGCACCCCTGAGCAACTGCGCCCCATCACCATCCAGCGCGGCTGGAGCAAGCACGCCGAGGGCTCCGTCCTCGTCTCCTTCGGCGACACCAAGGTGTTCTGCACCGCCTCCGTCACCGAAGGCGTCCCGCGCTGGCGCAAGGGCAGCGGCGAAGGCTGGGTCACCGCCGAGTACTCCATGCTCCCGCGCGCCACCAACACCCGCGGCGACCGCGAGTCCGTCCGCGGCAGGATCGGCGGCCGCACCCACGAGATCAGCCGCCTGATCGGCCGCTCCCTGCGCGCCGTCATCGACTACAAGGCGCTCGGCGAGAACACCATCGTCCTCGACTGCGACGTCCTGCAGGCCGACGGCGGCACCCGCACGGCGGCCATCACCGGCGCCTACGTCGCGCTCGCCGACGCCGTCACCTGGGCGCAGAACAAGAAGCTGGTCAAGCCCGGCCGCAAGCCCCTCACCGGCACGGTCTCCGCCGTCTCCGTCGGCATCGTCGGCGGCGTCCCCCTCCTCGACCTCTGCTACGAGGAGGACGTCAAGGCCGACACCGACATGAACGTCGTCTGCACCGGCGACGGCCGCTTCGTCGAGGTCCAGGGCACCGCCGAGGCCGAGCCCTTCGACCGCAAGGAACTCAACGCACTGCTCGACCTGGCCGTCTCCGGCTGCGACGAACTCGCGGCGATCCAGCGGGCGGCGCTCGACGCAACCGTGGGTTAACTCCTCGCGTTCTAAGGGGTACGGGCGTACGGTCCAGCCGTACGCCCCGCCGGCCCCCCACGGGGCAGGCCGACCGCACCACGGGTCGACCACATCCTGTCCACGGGGAGGGACCGTTCCATGGCCGCGCGCCACCGTCGCCGCACCGCCGCAATCGCCGTCACCGCCGCACTTCTCGCCCTGCCGGCGGCGGTCGGCTGCGACGCCGTCAACAAGGCCCTGGACTGCGTCCAGACGGCCGACGCCATCGCCGACAGCGTCACCAACCTCCAACAGGCCGTGGAGAACGCGGCGAACGACCCGACGCAGACCGACCAGTCCCTCAACGCGATAGAGCAGAACCTCGACAAGATCGGCGACAAGACCGACAACACAGATGTCAACAAGGCCGTCGACGACCTGGGCAAGGCCGTCGACAACGTCCGTACGGCCGTCAGGAACGGGGACAACACCCCCGACATCAGCCCCGTCACCGACGCCGCGGGCGAACTGACGAAGGTCTGCACCCCGTAGGAGACACCCCCGGGCGTTGGGGATACTGAGGGCCATGACCCGCCTGATCCTCGCCACCCGCAACGCCGGAAAGATCACCGAGCTGAAGGCGATCCTCGCCGACGCCGGCCTCACCCACGACCTCGTCGGCGCGGAGGCCTACCCGGAGATCCCCGACGTCCGGGAGACCGGCGTCACCTTCGCCGAGAACGCCCTCCTCAAGGCCCACGCCCTCGCCCGGGCCACCGGCCTGCCCGCCGTCGCCGACGACTCCGGCCTCTGCGTCGACGTCCTGAACGGCGCGCCCGGCATCTTCTCCGCCCGCTGGGCCGGCCGGCACGGCGACGACAAGGCCAACCTCGACCTCCTGCTCGCCCAGCTCTCCGACATCGACGAACCGCACCGGGGCGCCCACTTCGCCTGCGCGGCGGCGCTCGCCCTGCCCGACGGCACGGAACGGGTGGTCGAGGGCCAGCTGAGGGGCACCCTCCGGCACACCCCCGCGGGCACGAACGGCTTCGGCTACGACCCGGTCCTCCAGCCGGAAGGCCAGACCCGCACCTGCGCGGAACTCACCCCCGACGAGAAGAACGCGATCAGCCACCGGGGGAAGGCGTTCCGGGGGCTGGTGCCGGTGGTTCGGGAGTTGTTGGGCTGAGGGCGCATACGGAAACGGCCTGCGGATCTTTCGATTCGCAGGCCGTTCGTGGTGCGGCGGAAGGGATTCGAACCCTCAAGCCGTTTCACGGGCCACAGATCCTAAGTCTGCTGCGTCGCCATTGCGCCACCGCCGCCAACCGCCTGCCATCGTACCGGCCGCGAGCTTGTCGACGAGCGGCGGTTTTGTGTCACGCCGATTCCCGGCCCCGGACGCTTCTCCTGCACCAGGTGGCCGTGAGCGCGTGGCAGTTCGGGCACAGGTAGCGCAGATTCTCTCTGCGGTTGTCCCGCCAGTTCCCGTCGACGTGGTCGATCTGCAAAGTGATGGTCCGGCCCAACCACTCACCGGTGTTGCCACAGGTCACGCACAGGTACGGCACTCCGATTTCGGTCAGGGCCCAATGCAGTTGGGTCCTGTTGGTCCGGCCCGCGTGTTCCGGGAGGACGACCAGCACCTTGCTCGCTCTCTCCGCGGGTGCGGGGCCTGCGGGCCGCCCCCAGCTCCGACGCTTGAAGTGGCTTGTATCGAGGCCGATGCGGCTTACCGCGCGTCGGATTCGTCTGTGGTTGCTGTCGTCGACCTCCAGCCCAAGGCCGCGCATGACGTCGGCGTAGCTCGTGCAGTGCTCTACGAGGCTGCGCAGCCGGTCCTCGGGCAGCGAGAGGCGCCGATGGGAGAAGTGCCCGATGTCGACGCCCGCTGTGCGCACCGTGCGTGCCAGTGCGGCGCGTGAGCGGCTGTCCTCCGGAACACCCAGTGAGCGGGCCAGGCCGCGCACACTGTTCGCCGAGGCGGCCGCTTCTTCCAACTCCTCGATGGTGAAGGGGAGATCCGGCTCGGAGCGTTTGATGCCCGGGAAGTGAGCGACGTCGATGCCCGCCGCCGTGATACGGCGCCGGAGGTGGGACAGAGTCCCGGTCGCCGGGGTCGCGCCCAGCTTCAGTGCCACTTCGCGCAGCGACGAGGAGGAAGCGACAGCCTCGGCGAGGGAGGCGTCGGGATACTTCCGCCACGGGGTGTGCCTGACGAAGTGGCTGGTGTCCAGTCCGTACGCGACAGCCTTCTCCTGGAGCACGCGGCGCCGGCCGCCGCTCGGCCTGAGACCGAGGCGCCGCATCAGGTCCGTCCAGTCGCGGGCCTCGCCGACGACCCGTGCGAGCCGGTCTCCGGCGTAAGGATCCGGGGGCGAGACCCCGGCCTTGTCCGCGGTCCTGCCTTCGAGTCCCCGTGCATCCCCCATGCCCCACATCCCTCCGCCCCGATCACACATTCGTGATCTCGTACGGAGTAACGAACCGCTCATCGGACAGTCACGCCCGTTCTCCGGGACTGTCGGAGCTCGGCTTACGGGGCAGGGCAGGCCGGGGCGGCGAGGAGGCAGGCGGGCGCCGTGGCGGGCGCGCCTGCCTCCTGGCGGGCGGATCGCGCTCCGGGAGGGCCGGACGGCCTCAGATCCCCAGATCCTTGATGATCTTCGCCACGTGGCCCGTCGCCTTCACGTTGTACAGGGCGCGTTCGACCTTGCCCTCCTCGTCCACCACCACCGTGGAGCGGATGACGCCGACGACCGTCTTGCCGTACAGCTTCTTCTCGCCGAAGGCGCCGTAGGCCTCCAGGACGGTCTTGTCGGGGTCGCCGACCAGGGTGACCTTCAGGGACTCCTGCTCGCGGAACTTGGCGAGCTTCGCGGGCTTGTCGGGGGAGACGCCGATGACGTCGTATCCCGCGCCCGCGAGGACGTCGAGGTTGTCCGTGAAGTCGCAGGCCTGCTTCGTGCAGCCGGGGGTCAGCGCGGCCGGGTAGAAGTAGACGATGACCTTGCGGCCCTTGTGGTCGGCGAGGGAGACCTCGTTGCCGTCGGCGTCGGGCAGGGTGAAGGCGGGGGCGGTGTCGCCGGGCTGGAGTCGCTCGCTCATCGGTACCTCACGTGGCCGGGGATGGTTACGGAACTACGGACTGAGCGTAATGGGGGTGCCGAGGGGTGAGCCGCAGCGTGAGCTGACAGACTGTCGGCGGCACAGAGTTCGGAAAACGACCACGGAGGCAGCGCGGTGTCGGATACGTCGAGAACGCCGGATACCAGGACTCCGGCGCAGATCGAGGCGGACATCAAGCGCCGCCGCGAAACCCTGGCGGAGACGCTGGACGAGATCGGCGTGCGGGTGCACCCGAAGACGATCGTCGGGGACGCGAAGGCCAAGGTCGCCGCGAACATCGACCACACCCTCGGGCGGGCGTACGTGGGTGTCCACCGGGTCGTCGGCGATGTGAAGGGCCGACTGGTCACCGAGGAGGGCGCGCCGAGGCTGGAGCGGATCGTGCCGGTGGCGCTCGTGGTGGTGGGTGTGGTGGGACTGCTCGCCGTGGGCTCGCGGCGCCGCAAGCGCTGACCCGGCTGCGTACGGACGGCTCAAAGGCAGGTAGGTTCGGGGCGTGAGCGCCAATCAGGACAAGCAGAACACCCACCAGGACAAGTTGCCCATCCGCATGCTGCACGACCGTGTGCTGGTGCGGCAGGACGCCGCCGAGGGCGAGCGGCGTTCCGGCGGCGGCATCCTGATCCCCGCGACGGCGGCGGTCGGCCGGCGGCTGGCCTGGGCCGAGGTCGTCGCGGTCGGGCAGAACGTGCGGACGGTGGAGCCGGGCGACCGTGTGCTCTACGACCCGGAGGACCGGGCCGAGGTCGAGGTGCGCGGGACCGCGTACGTGCTGATGCGTGAGCGGGATCTGCACGCCGTGGCCGCGGACCGGTTCGAGGGTTCCGAGGACTCGACCGGCCTCTATCTGTAGTCCGAGGTCCGAGAGGGGCTGGTGACCATGGTCACCAGCCCCTTTTGCCTGTGCTTTGCTACTTTGGAAGGACCCGACGAGACGCGCCGTACCGGGACCCCGCAAAGACGACGCACCCCTGTTGCCTTATGGACGGAGGTGCCTGTCATGGCATGGATCCTGCTGCTCGTCGCCGGCCTGCTGGAGGTCGGCTGGTCGATCGGGATGAAGTACACGGACGGTTTCACGCGGCTGGTGCCGAGCGTGCTCACGGGCGCGGGCGTCGTCGCGAGCATGGTGCTGCTGTCGTACGCGGCGAAGTCACTGCCCATCGGTACGGCGTACGGCGTGTGGGTGGGGATCGGCGCGGCCGGTGCGGCGGTGCTCGGCATGGTCGTGCTCGGTGAGCCGGCGACCGCCGCCCGGATCTTCTTCGTCTGTCTGCTGCTGGTGGCCGTGGTCGGGCTGAAGGTCACGTCCGGCCACTGACCGGTCGCGGTGCCCGTCCGCGGCTACTGCCTTCTCGGGGTGAGCCCGGTCAGCGGTCCCACCCCGGTGGTCGTGCCCGTCGTGCCGCCGTCGGTGGCGCCCCCGTTGCCCGGTGTGCCGCCGTCGGTGGCGCCCCCGTCGGTCGTGGTGCCGCCGTCGGTGGTGCCGCCGGTGGCCGATCCGTCGGTGGTGCCGCCGTCCGTGGTGCCGCCGGTGGTCGACCCGTCGGTGGTGGTGCCCCCGTCGGTGGTGCCGCCGTCCGTCTGGCCCTGGGTCTGGCCCGCGTTGTCGCCGGGCGGCGGGCTCTGGGTGTCCTGGCCGCCGGTCGTGGTGCCGCCGTCGTTCTGGCCGCCGGTGCCGGGGGTCCGGTCGGTGGGTCCGGTGCTCGGGAGCTGCTGTTCCTCGGCGCCCGGCTGGAGCCTCAGGTCGAAGTCGCTGGGGCTGGTGCCCTTGAGCGCGGACTTCGTGTACTGCGCCCAGATCTGCGCCGGGTAGCCGCCGCCGTTGATCCGGGCCTGGCCGAGCGCGCCGTACAGGGACTTGTGGACGCCGGTGTCGGGGTCCTGGCCCATGACGGCGACGACGGTGGCGAGGTCGGGGGTGTAGCCCGCGAACCAGGCCGCCTGGTCCTCCTCCGCAGTGCCGGTCTTGCCGGCGGCGGGCCGTCCGGCGGCCTGCGCGGCGGTGCCGGTGCCGCCCTCGACGACGCTCCGCAGGACGGAGGTGGTGGTGTCGGCGGCCTGCCGGGTCACCGCCTGCCTCGTGGCCTGCTTGGGCAGGTGCACGTCCGCCGCGCCCTCCTTGCTGACCTTGTCGACGAGCGTGTACGTGCCGTGCTCGCCGTGGTTGGCGAGGGTCGCGTACGCCTGTGCCATGTCGAGGACGCTGGCGGTGGACGGGCCGAGCGCGATGGAGGGGGTGGCGGTGAGGTCCGGGGTGTCGGCGGGGACACCGAGGTCGACGGCGGTCTCCTTGACCTTGGAGGGACCGACGTCCACGGCCATCTGCGCGTACACGGCGTTGACGGACTTGTCGGTGGCGGTGCGCACGGTGATGGGCCCGTACGAGACGTTGTCCTCGTTCTCGGGCGCGTACGGGCCGCCGTTCCAGCCCTGTACGGGGCGCTTGTCCGTGCCGTCGTAGAAGGTGTTGGGGGTGATCCTGCGGCCGTCCTCGGTGCGTGAGTCGTTCTGTACGGCGGAGGTGAACACGAACGGTTTGAAGGTCGAGCCGACCTGGTAGTCACGGCGCGTCGCGTTGTTCACGTACTGCTTGGTGTAGTCGATGCCGCCGTACATGGCGACGACCTTGCCGGTCGCCGGGTCGATGGAGACGCCGCCGGCGCGGACGTAGCGGTCGGCCTTGCGGTTCTTCTTGTCGAGGTGGTTCATCACCTGGTCGTCGACGGCCTTCACGAAGGCGTCCTGCCTGGGCTTCTGCAGGGTGGTCGTGATGCGGTAGCCGCCGGTCTGCAGGGTGTCCTCGTCGATGATCTTGTGTTCGACGAGGTAGTCGTTCACGGCCTTGACGAGGTAGCCGCGCTGCCCCGACATGCCGGTGGCGATCACCGACTGCTTGGGCTCGGGGAAGGTGACCTCGGCGCGCGCGGCCGGGGTCAGCCACTGCTTCTTGACCATGCCGTCGAGGACGTAGTTCCAGCGGGCCTTGGCCGCGGCCTTGTTCTCGGGGTGCGCGATCACGTCGTACTCGCTCGGCGCGTTCAGGAGCGCGGCGAGGTAGGCGCCCTGGCCGACCGTCAGGTCCTGGGCGTCGACGCCGTAGTACGCCTGGGCGGCGGCCTGGATGCCGTAGGCGTTGCGGCCGTAGTAGCTGGTGTTGAGGTAGCCCTCGAGGATGTCGTTCTTGCTCTGCTGGCGGTCGAGCTTGATGGAGATGAAGAACTCCTTCACCTTCCGGGTGGCCGTCTGCTCCTGGCCCAGGTAGTAGTTCTTCACGTACTGCTGGGTGATCGTCGAGCCGGACTGCCTGCCCTTGCCGGTGGCGGTGTTCCAGCCGGCGCGGATCATCGCCTTGGGGTCGATGGCGGACTCGGTGTAGAAGTCCCGGTCCTCGGCGGCGAGCGCCGCGTGCTGGGCGTCCTTGGAGATCTGCGCGAGCGACACGTTCTCGCGGTTGACCTCGCCGTCGCGGGCGAGCTGGCTGCCGTCGGCGTAGAGGTAGACGTTGCTCTGCTTGGTCGCGGCGGCGTTCGCGGGCGGGATCTTGACGAGGTAGTAGCCGAGGGCGAAGAGACCGATCACGAGGAGTACGAGGCCGACGAACGTGCCGAGGAGCATGCGCCAGGTGGGGATGAGCCGTCGCAGGCCGGTGCGCTTGCGCCGCGGTTTCTTCCCCGGCTCGCCCGGCTGTCCCGCCGTCCCGGGTTCCTCGCGGTGTGCGCGTTCCTGCGGCGTCGCGGGCGCTTCGGGCTCGGCGCGTCCCTGCGGCGCGGCGGGCTGTCCGGGCTCGGCGTGTCCCTGCGAGGGCGCGGGCTGCTGGGGCTTCCCCGGTGTTTTCGGGCTTCCGGTTTCTTCCGGCTTCGCGTGTTCCCGCGGTGTTCCGGGCTCCTCGGACTCCGCGCGTTCTGCCGGCCTTCCGGCCTCCCTCGGCCTTGCCGGTTCCTGCGGCTTCCCGGGTGTTTCCGGATTCGCGCGTTCACCCGGCGTCCCGGGCTCCTCCGGTCTCCCCGGCACTTCCGGCTTCCGCGGAGGTCCCGGGTTTCCGGGCGGTCTCCCCGGCTCACCGGGTCCGCTCGGTGCCGCCTGGGCAGCCGGCTCGGGTCCCCTGGGTGCCCAGCCCTCGTCGTCCTGCTGCGGCTGCGGCTTGTCGCTCATCTGTTTGCCGGACTCCTGTTTCACGTCGTACGCACCCGTACGACCCCATACGCCTTGTGCGCCCCCTCTTGAAGACTGTCGCACCCGGCGTTCCGTTCCCGGATTCCGGCACGCGTCTCGCCGGAAAATGCCTGGCAGCGAGCGCAGCCGTGGGACTAGGCTCCTGCGCTTCGGCCGAAAACGGCTTTCCCGGTGCAAGGAGGACTTCCTCGTGGGGACAGGGCGGTTGTACACGGCCGTCGCCCTGGGCGGGTTCCGGCGCTACGCCACCTACCGGACGGCGACGGCCGCCGGTGTGTTCACGAACACCGTCTTCGGGCTCATCCTGGCGTACATCATGAGCGCGCTGTGGGACGAGAAACCGCACCTCGGCGGCTACGACCAGGCACAGGCGCTCTCCTACGTGTGGCTGTCCCAGGCGCTGCTCATGGTGGTCGCCACCATGGGCGGCGGCTTCGAGGACGAGCTTCTGGAGCGCATCCGTACGGGTGACATCGCGATCGACCTCTACCGGCCCGCCGACCTCCAGCTGTGGTGGCTGGCCCAGGACGCGGGCCGGGCGCTGTTCCATCTGCTGGGGCGGGGAGTGGTCCCGCTCGTGTTCGGCGCGCTCTGTTTCGAGCTCGCGCTGCCCACCGACCCGGTGACCTGGCTGGCGTTCCTGGTCGCGGTCGCCCTCGGGGTGCTCGTCAGCTTCTCCCTCCGCTATCTCGTCGCCCTGTCGGCCTTCTGGCTGCTGGACGGGGCGGGCACCGCGCAGATGTCCATGATCGCGGGTGTGTTCTGCTCGGGGATGCTGCTGCCGCTGAACGTCTTCCCCGGTGTGCTGGGCGAGGTGGTGCGCGCCCTGCCCTGGTCGTCCCTGATCCAGGCGCCCGTCGACGTGCTGCTCGGCACGGCGGACCCGCTCGGCACGTACGCGTTCCAGGGGGCCTGGGCGGTCGGGCTGCTGGCGCTCGGACGGCTCCTCCAGTCGGCGGCGACGCGAAGGGTGGTGGTGCAGGGTGGCTAGCCCGGTTGACGGCCCGATGGACGGCCCGGTGCAAAGCCGGGTGGGCGAGCGGTCTCCCCGGGCGGCCGAGGACCCGTGGGCGCGGCAGGGGACGTACGCGCGGATACGGGACGGACTCAGCGCCTACCGCATGATCGCCGCGATGTGGATCCGCTCCACGATGGCCTACCGCGCCTCCTTCGCGATGACCACCTTCGGCAACTTCGCCGCGACCGGCCTCGACTTCGTCGCGATCCTGCTGATGTACTCGCAGATCGACCGGCTCGGCGGTTACAGCCTGCCGGAGGTCGCCTTCCTGTACGGCGTGTCGGCCACCGCGTTCGGGCTCACGGACCTGGCGCTCGGCTCCATGGACCGGCTCGGGCGCCGGGTGCGCGACGGCACGCTCGACACGCTGCTCGTGCGGCCCGTGCCCGTGCTCGCGCAGGTCGCCGCGGACCGCTTCGCACTGCGCAGGCTGGGCCGGATCACCCAGGGGCTGCTGGTCTTCGGGTACGCGGTCACCGCTCTCGACATCACCTGGACGCCGCTGAAGGTGCTGCTGGTGCCGGTGATGGTGGTGAGCGGCGCCGCGATCTTCTCGGCCGTCTTCGTGGCCGGCGCGGCCTTCCAGTTCGTCGCGCAGGACGCCTCCGAGGTGCAGAACTCCTTCACGTACGGCGGCAGTACGCTCCTGCAGTACCCGCCGACCGTCTTCGCCAAGGACCTGGTGCGCGGGGTCACCTTCGTACTTCCGCTCGCCTTCGTGAACTGGCTGCCCGCGCTCTACGTCCTGGGGCGGCCGTATCCGCTCGATCTGCCGGTCTGGGTCGCCTTCGCACCACCGCTGGTCGCGGCGGCCTGCTGCGCGCTGGCGGGAGCCGCCTGGCGGGCGGGACTTCGTTCCTATCGCAGTACGGGGAGCTGAACCGACATGACAACCGACCTGGTCGCGGACCCGGTTGACGCCTTCATCGAACTCGACCGCGTCGAGAAGGTCTTCGACGTGCGCAAGAAGACCGGCTTCCTGCGCAGTGAGCGCCGTCAGGTACGGGCGGTGGACTCCCTCTCCTTCACCGTGCCGCGCGGCGAGATGGTCGGCTACATCGGGCCGAACGGCGCCGGGAAGTCCACCACCATCAAGATGCTGACCGGGATCCTCACACCGAGCGGCGGCCGGCTGCGGGTCGCGGGCATCGACCCGTCCCGGGAGCGGACCCGGCTCGCGCGGCGCATCGGGGTCGTCTTCGGGCAGCGTACGACGCTGTGGTGGGACCTCCCGCTGATCGACTCCTACCGGCTGATGCACCGCATGTACCGGATCCCTGACGCCCGTTACCGTGAGAACCTCGACCGCTGTGTCGAACTCCTGGAACTGGGCGAGCTGTTGGACGTGCCGGTGCGGCAGCTGTCGCTCGGCCAGCGGATGCGCGGGGACATCGCGGCGGCGCTGCTGCACGATCCGGAGGTCCTCTATCTCGACGAGCCGACGATCGGCCTGGACGTGATCAGCAAGGCCAGGGTCCGCTCGTTCCTGCGCGATCTGAACGCCGAGCGCGGCACGACGGTGCTGCTCACCACGCACGATCTCACCGACATCGAGCAGTTGTGCCGGCGGGTGATGGTCATCGACCACGGGCGGCTGATGTACGACGGTCCGCTGACCGGGCTGCACGAGGTGGGGGAGAGCGAGCGGACCCTGGTGGTGGACCTGGAGCGGGAACTGCCGCCCGTCGAGGTGGAGTCGGCCCGGGTCGTGAAGGTGGAGGGGCCCCGGCAGTGGCTGGCCTTCCCGGCGTCGGCGTCGGCGGCCGAGCTGGTGGCGCGGATCGCGGCCGAGTACCCCTTGGTGGACCTCTCGGTGCGGGAGCCGGACATCGAGGCGGTCATCAGCCGCATGTACGAGGAGAAGGCTCTCTCGTAGGCTGGGCCCATGACCGAGGATGTGCCTTCCCGGGGAAGCGACGACCAGCGCCCGGTGCCGCGGGCTCCCGAACCCGCGGGACCGGAGCTGCGAGCCTCCGACGCCGATCGTGAACGGGTCGCCGAACAGCTCAGGGACGCCCTCGCGGAGGGGCGCCTCGACATGGAGGAATTCGAGGAGCGGCTGGAGGCGGCGTTCAAGGCCCGTACGTACCGGGACCTGGCGCCGCTCACCCGCGATCTGCCGGGCTCCGCCGCGGCGACTCCGGTGAACATGGTCAAAGAGCCCGCCGAGAGCGGGAGTTGGGCGGCGCGGATCGTCGGCGGGGAGGGGTCGTCCGGGTGGGGGGTCGCGATCCTGTCCGGGTTCGAGCGCAAGGGCCGCTGGACCGTTCCGCGGCGCTTCACCTCCTTCGCCTTCATGGGCGGCGGCGAGATCGACCTGCGCGAGGCGAACTTCGCCGACCGCGAGGTCGTCATCAACTGCGTCGCCGTGATGGGCGGGGTGAACGTCGTGGTGCCGCCCGGAGTGGAGGTCGTCGTCCGCGGCATCGGCATCATGGGCGGATTCGACCACCGTGAGGAGGGGCGGCCCGGCGATCCGGGTGCCCCGCGCGTGATCGTCACGGGCTTCGCGTTCTGGGGCGGGGTCGGCGTCGAGCGGAAGATCACCCGCGCCGAGCGGCTGCGCCTGAGGGAGGAGCGCCGCCAGGAGAAACTGGACCGCAAGGCCGCCCGCGGGGCGCTGGGGAGCGGCTCGCGGGACCGCCTCGACGACGTGTACGACGCCCATCGGGAGGCGCTCGAAGAGGCCCGGGACCTGATCCGTGAGCGCCACGACGAGCGCCGTGAGCGGCACGCCGAGCGCCGTGAGCGCCACGAGGCCCGCCGCGAGGAGCGCCACCGCCGGCGCCACCACGACTTCTGAGGCCGGTCGGCCCCCGCTACAGCTCGGCCGGGGCCGACCCCTTCAGGTCGTCCAGGTCGAAGACCTCCGCCATCCGCCGGTAGCCCTTGTCGCTAGGGTGGAGATGGTCTCCCGAGTCGTAGTCGGAGCGGAGCCTGCGCGGGTCGTAGGGGTCGCGCAGCGCCTTGTCGAAGTCGACGACGGCGTCGTACACCAGGCCCGCGCGGATCTCTTCGTTGACGGCCCGCCGGACCGCGTCGCGGCCGCTGGTGTAGCCGCGGTGGCCCCCGAAGGGCATCAGGGTCGCGCCGACGACGCGCAGTCCCCGGGCGTGTGCCTGCTGGACCAGCCGGCGCAGTCCGTCGGTGATCGTGCGCGGGTCGACCTGGCGGGGGTTGCGCAGGATGTCATTGACGCCGAGGTCGATGACGACGGCCCTGACGTTCGTGCGGTCGAGCACGTCGCGGCGGAAGCGGTTGAGACCGCTCGGGTTGTCGGCGGGCCGGCCGAGACCGTCGGTCAGGACCTGGTTGCCGCTGATCCCCTGGTTGACGACGCTGTAGCGCGGCACGTCCGCGGAACCGGCCGCGGCGTGCAGCCGCTCCGAAAGGGCGTCCGTCCAGCGGTGGTTGGCGCCCGTCGTGGAGGTGATGCCGTCGGTGAGCGAGTCGCCCAGGGCGACGACGGTGCCCGCCGACTCGTTGCTCAGCACGTCGAGAGCGGTCAGATAGCGCCAGTACGGGCTCTGTTCGGTGTAGGCGGCCCCGGTCGGGTCCTCGGTGCGGTCGCCCTCGGCGACGTACGAGATCTGCCGTGCGTGCTGGTGGTAGGTGACCGGGCCGGACGGGGTGGGGGAGTACGTGGTCACGAGGACGTCGGTGTCGCGCGGGATCCGGATGCGCACGCCGTCGCTCATCACCTGCTGCCCCGCGGGGACGACCACCGCGGCGCTGCCGGCGAAGGTGAGGCGGCTCATGGTCCCGGCCGCCGCGGCTGCGTCGTTCTCGCCCGCGGCGACCGCGATCGAGGCGTGCGTGATGCGCAGCGGCTGCTGTCCGTAGAGGTTGGAGAGGGTGATGCGGGCATCGGTGCCGCCGACGCCGGCGTGCACGACGTTGCGTACGGAGCGGCCCGCCGTGCCGGTGGCCTCGGTGCCGGGTTCGGCTCCGCCGGGCGAGGCCGACCAGGCGCCGACCCAGGTGCCGACGGAGGCGGGGGCCGCGGGGTTGCGCGGGCCGGGCGCGCCGGCCAGGGCGCTGCGGGAGCTGTCTCCGTCGTCGGCCGCGGCCCCTATGTATATGGCTGCGGATATGACCACGATCACGGCGACGATCGCGGCCAGCAGGGCATAACCGTGACGCTTGGTCATGCGGTGCGTGTCTCCTCGGGCGAGGGAGCCCGAGGCTCCGATGTGATGAACCCATGATGCGTCATGGGGTAGAGGGAGAAGGACGGGACCCCTTCCGGGACACCCCCGAGGCGTCCCGGAGATCTCCCTGATTTCTCCCCGTCCCCACAGACGCCGGGAACTCCTGTTCCGTTCCAGGAGTCGGTCAGGAAGGGACAATGGGTACGAGATCCCGGACGGGGTCGGCGAACGGGTGGAGCGCATGGAACGCACAGAACCGGAAGCGGCGGATACCGAGGGGCTGCATGCCAGGCCGGACGGCGCCGCGCACCGCACGGCGACGGCACCCGGCCCCGGGAACCGCACGATGGCCTCGTTCAGCCCCGCCGACGAGGAGAAGCAGCGCGGGGTCCGCCGGATGAAGGCGACGGCAACCGGCCTGCTGCTCCTGGTCGCGCTGGTGTACGTCCTCGCCAAGTGGGCGTCGCACGAGGGCGCGGGCCCCTGGGCCGGATATGTCGCCGCGGCCGCCGAGGCCGGCATGGTCGGCGCCCTCGCCGACTGGTTCGCGGTCACGGCCCTCTTCCGCCATCCGCTGGGCCTGCCCATCCCGCACACCGCGATCATCCCCACCAAGAAGGATCAGCTGGGCGTGTCGCTCGGCGAGTTCGTCGGTGAGAACTTCCTGTCCGGGGAGGTCGTGCGCCAGCGTCTGCGCGCCGTGGGCATCGGCGGCAGGCTGGGGACCTGGCTCGCCGAACCGGAGCACGCGGACCGGGTGACGGCGGAGCTGGCCACCGCCCTGAGGGGAGCGCTGACCGTCCTGCGCGACTCCGACGTGCAGGCGGTGGTCGGCGAGGCCATCACGCGCCGCGCCGACGCCCAGGAGATCGCGCCCGGCATAGGGAAGATGCTGGAGAAGATCGTCGCGGACGGCGGTCACAAGCGGGTCGTCGACCTGATCTGCGCCCGCGCCCACGACTGGCTGGTGCTCCACGACGAGCAGGTCATGGACGCGGTGCAGGGCGGTGCGCCCGGCTGGACCCCGCGTTTCGTCGACAAGAAGGTCGGCGAGCGGGTCTACAAGGAGCTGCTCCGCTTCGTCACCGAGATGCGTGACGCGCCGTCCCACCCGGCGCGCGGCGCCCTCGACCGTTTCCTCGGCGACTTCGCGGCCGACCTCCAGTCCGACACCGACACCCGGGCCCGGGTGGAGCGTCTCAAGGGCGAGGTGCTCGGCCGCGGCGAGGTCCAGGATCTGATCGCCTCCGCCTGGACGGCCGTACGATCCATGATCGTTTCCGCGGCGGAGGACGAGCGCAGCGAGCTGCGTCTTCGGGTGCGGGCCTCGCTGCTGTCGCTGGGCTCCCGGATGGCCACCGAGCCCAAGCTCCAGGCCAAGGTCGACCGGTGGGTCGAGGGCGCGGCGGTGTACGTGGTGACGACGTACCGCAAGGAGATCACCTCCCTGATCACCGACACGGTCGCCGGCTGGGACGCCGAGCACACGACCCGGAAGATCGAGGCGCACATCGGCCGTGACCTGCAGTTCATCCGGATCAATGGCACGGTGGTGGGATCACTGGCCGGACTGCTGATCTACGTGGTGTCGCGAGCGGTGGGGGCCTGAGAAAGGGGGCCTGACCACCCCGTGGCGGGGAATCCGGTCAGGGTCCGTCGAACGGAGAGGGAGCCATGACCCCACCATCCCCGCCGGTCCCCGTGCCCGCGTCCACGGGAACGGTCACCACGAGTGTCCCCTCCCGCCTCGACCGGCTTCCCTGGTCCCGCTGGCACTGGATGATCGTGATCGGCCTGGGAACCGTCTGGATCCTGGACGGCCTGGAAGTCACCACCGTCGGCAACATCGCGAGCCGGCTCTCCGAGGACGGCAGCGGCCTGTCCATCTCCTCGGCGCAGGTCACCGGCGTCGCCGCGGCGCTCTATGTCGCGGGAGCCTGCGCCGGGGCCCTCTTCTTCGGCTGGCTGACCGACCGTTACGGCCGCAAGAAGCTCTTCATGGTGACGCTCGTCGTCTACCTCGGGGCGACCGCGATGACGGCCCTCTCCTTCGACGCCTGGTGGTTCTTCACCTTCCGTTTCCTCACCGGCTTCGGTATCGGCGGCGAGTACGCGGCCATCAACTCGGCGATCGACGAGCTCATCCCCGCGAAGTTCCGGGGCCGCGTCGACCTGATCATCAACGGCAGCTACTGGCTCGGCGCGGTCGGCGGCGCGCTGCTGTCCATCGTCATGCTGAACACGGACATCTTCCCCAAGGACGTCGGCTGGCGGCTCACCTTCGCCCTCGGAGTGGTCCTCGGGCTGGTGGTCCTGCTGGTCAGGCGGCATGTGCCGGAGAGCCCGCGGTGGCAGTTCATCCACGGCCGCGGTGACGACGCGGACGCGCTGGTCACCTCCGTCGAGCGGGACATCGAGCGGGAGAAGGGCCGGCCGCTGCCGCGCGCCGAGGGCGAGATCACCATCGAGCAGCGCAAGAGCATCGGCTTCGGGCTCATCGCGCGGACCGTCTTCCGGAGCTATCCGAAGCGTGCCGTGCTCGGCCTCTCCCTCTTCATCGGCCAGGCCTTCCTCTACAACGCGATCACCTTCGGTTTCGGCGCCATCCTCACCACGTTCTACGACGTCCCCTCCGGCGGCACCGGGTACTACTTCGCCGTCATCGCGGCCGGCAACTTCATCGGCCCGCTGCTGCTCGGCAAGCTCTTCGACACGGTCGGCCGCAAGGTGATGATCTCCTCCACGTACCTGCTGTCG
Source organism: Streptomyces fagopyri (assembly GCF_009498275.1). NCBI lineage: Bacteria > Bacillati > Actinomycetota > Actinomycetes > Kitasatosporales > Streptomycetaceae > Streptomyces > Streptomyces fagopyri. Next base: position 5,760,204 of record NZ_CP045643.1, read on the forward strand.
GGCCTGCTGCTCTTCGGCACGGCCTGGCTCTTCGGCCAGGGCTCGCTGAACGCGGCGACGCTCACCGCGTGCTGGTGCGTCGTGCTGTTCTTCGCCTCGGCGGGCGCCTCCAGCGCCTATCTGACCGTCTCGGAGATCTTCCCGATGGAGACCCGGGCGATGGCCATCGCCTTCTTCTACGCCCTCGGAACGGCGGCCGGCGGCATCAGCGGCCCGCTGGTCTTCGCCGACCTCACATCGTCCGGCGTCGTCGGCGACACGGTGCTCGCTTTCCAGGTCGGCGCGGGCCTGATGTGCGCGGCGGGTCTGGTGGCCGCGTTCCTCGCGGTGAACGCCGAGGGGCGCTCCCTGGAGGACATCGCGACACCGCTGTCGGCGACGTCGTCCGGCACGTCCGGCACGTCCTCCCGGGGAGCGACCTGACGCGGGGCGCGGCGACACGAGCGGTCCGGGTTCTTGTACGCGGCCCACGCCGCCATGGGCCGGCTCGGCGTCGCGGGTCGGCTCGGCGATCCGGTCCGGTTCGGCCTGCCGGTCCGGCTCGGCCTGCCGGTCTGCCGATGGTGATGATCTGAGTACGCATACTCTGTCGGGCCGCCGCCCGGACGGGAATCCTCGTACGTATGACCGAGAAGCTGTTAGGCCCTCTGCGCACGCGCCCCTGGCCGGAACGCTGGCTGACCCGCGTGCTCGGCGCCGCCCTCTCCGGCGCGGCGTACCTCCTCTGCCTGCCCTGGGACCTGCGCAACCGGTCCGAGACGCCCGGGTCGCTCACCGAGACGACCCCGGTGACCGTCCTCGGCGTCGTGGCCCTCGGCGGAGCCCTGCTGCTCCTGGCGGCCTACTTCGGCCGCCGGGACGCGCTCGCCTGGCCGTTGCTGCTGGTGGCGGCCCCGCCGGCCGCCCTGATGTACGCCTCCTTCCACGCCCGCCCGGAGCCCCCGGACGCCGCGGTCTGGCCACTGGCGTGGGCGTCCTTCACGCTGGTCGTCGCCGCGGGGGTGCTGGTCGCGACGGCGGTGGCACGGCAGTTCAGGGCGGACCCGGAGGAACGGGCCGACGCTTCCTTGCTCACCGGCCGTCGAAGTACCGCGAGCCCTTCTCGATGAAGTGCGAGGCGTAGACGCGCCCGAGGACGGGCCTGCCGCGGTACATCCCCACGTACGACCGCGTGCTGTCGACGACGACGGGCCGCGTCATGCAGGCGAACTTCACCCGCTGCCGCTCCTCGGCCCAGGCCACGGCGGCCGGATCGACGCGGTCCCCGATCAGGACGGGGAAGGCGCCGACCCCGTTCTGCAGCCCTACGGGGAGCCCGCTCTTGGTGTCCTTGGCGTACTTCATCACCTGCTCGGTGAAGCCCTCGACGACCGGAACGGTGATCTCCGGGACGACCGCCCCCACGGTGAAGAGATGCAGCTTCGTCGCCATCCAGCGCAGCCGGAAGTCGCTCCGCCGCCCCACCAGGACGGGGCCCCCGGCCCAGTCCTCCCACCGGGTGGAGCAGCCGTCCGCCACGAGCCGGCCCTCCAGGGCGGCGAGGTAGGCCGCCGGGTCCGACGGTTCCCGTTCTTCCCCGGCCTCTTCGAACCTGCGTTCAGTCATGAGCCGGATCCTAGGGCCACGCGACAGCCCTCAGGCACCCGTCGTCGACCCCGGTCGGACGATCATCAGAATGGTCACGGCTGCCCAGAGCAGGTTGAAGACGCCGGTGAACATCGCGAGCCGGACCGTCGCCCGGGGGCCCACCGTGGCGGCGTCGTGCCAGATGCCCTCCGCGATCGCGGTCTGCCGGGGCAGCACCAGCGCCGCGAGCACGACCGCGGCCACGGCGGTCAGCGCGATCGAGACGATCAGCCAGGTGTCACCGAGGACACCCATCGCCTGGGCGGTGGCGAACCCGAACACGGGGACGACGACACCGACCACCGCGTACACCTGGCAGATGCGGTGCAGCAGCTGGACGGTGGACCGGGCCTGGCCGTCCCCCGGCTCGGCGAGCGCCTTGCGGGCGGCGGGCGGGAACATGCTGGCGGCGACGGTGACGGGCCCGATCGCGACGATCGCGGCGAGTACGTGCACAGCGAGAAGGAACTTGGTCACGGGGCGACGCTATGGGCGCTCCGGATCTTGCAGAAGTGGCACTTCTGCCAGGGGGCGACGGATTCCCGCCAGCCGCTTCACCCCGTGTGCCCGCAGTGCCCCCCGGTACAGGTCGCATGCGGCGACACTCGGCCGTACGCGAAACGGTACTGAGGTCGTATGCGCGTATGCGCCCGTACGAGACCGCGGGCGCCCGGCAACGGCAGGGCCACTACCACCGCTGTTCGAACTTGGCGGTAATCCGCCGTATGCCTACGCTCTGGCCATGCACACCGTTGCCGTACTGGCGCTCGACCAGGTCGTCCCGTTCGACCTCTCCGCCCCGATCGACGCCTTCGGCCGGGCGCGCCTGCCGGACGGCCGGGCGGCCTACCGGATCAGGGTCTGTTCGGTCGAGGCGGGCCGGGAGGTCGACGCGGGCCCGTTCACGCTGCGCGCCCCGTACGGCCTGGAGGCGCTGGCCGAGGCGGACACGATCATCCTGCCGGGGACCGAGAACCCCACCGCGCCGCTCCCGCCGGGGGTGGCCGAGGCGCTGCGCGCGGCGGCCGCGAACGGCACCCGGATCGCCTCGATCTGTGTCGGCGCCTTCATCCTCGCCGCCACCGGCCTGCTGGACGGACTGCGCGCGACCACCCACTGGATCGCGGCCGGTGAACTGGCGGCCCTGCACCCCGCCGTGAGCGTCGACCCGAACGTCCTCTACGTCGACAACGGCCAGTTCCTCACCTCGGCGGGCGCGGCCGCGGCCCTTGACATGTGCCTGCACATGATCCGCCGGGACCACGGTTCGGCGGTCGCCGCGGACGCCGCCCGCCTGTCGGTCATGCCACTCGAACGGGAGGGAGGACAGGCCCAGTTCATCGTCCACACGCAGCCGCCGGTACCGGCGGGCACGACGATGGAGCCGCTGCTCGGCTGGCTGGAGGAGAACGCGGACCGGGACCTGACCCTGGAGGACATCGCCGCCCGGGCCGGCACGAGCACCCGTACCCTCAACCGCCGCTTCCGCGAACAGACCGGCACGACCCCGCTCCAGTGGCTGCACCGGGCCCGGGTCCGCCGCGCCCAGTACCTCCTGGAGACGACCACGTATCCGGTCGAACGCATCGCGTCCCAGGCGGGCTTCGGCTCCCCGACGGCGTTCCGCGAACGCTTCAAGAGGGTCGTGGGGACGAGCCCGTACGCGTACCGGCGGGCATTCCAGGGGGCGGGACGAGAACCGGCGCCGGTCACGGCGGCCCCGTAGACACGCGGGGCGCCGACGGCCGGCGACCCGTCCGAGGCCGGTGGCTCCTCTGCCCGGGTCAGGCGTGGCGGTCGGCCACGGCCCAGGAGGCGAGGGCGACGGCCCCGGCGACCCCGAACACGGCGGGCCAGGCGCCCACCTTCTTGGCCAGCGGGTGGGACCCGGCGAAGGCGGTGACGTACGCGACGGTCAGCGCCCCGGCGGCCTTCCCGCCGGCCTGCTCCCGCCACTGCCGCGCGGCGGCGACCCCCGCGGCGGCCAGCACGACCCCACCGAGCTGCCGCTTCTTCGTCCACCGGGCCACCCCGTACCCACCGACAAGCCCACCGGCGGCCACTGCCGCGGCCGGTACCTTCGCCATGACTGCCTCCTTGTTCTTCCCCCGAGGCTAACGCCCTGCCGGGGCGGGTCGGGCGCGTGGGTGACCACGGGCGGGGTGACATCGGACCGTGGGTCCGGGATCGCCCCGGACCTCGGCTCCGGACGTCCCGGACCTCGGCTCCGGACGCCCCGGGTCCCGGCTCCGGACGCCCCGGGTCCCGGCTCCGGACGCCCCGGACCGCGGGCCCGGGACCGCTCCGGACCGGTTGTCGGTGGTATCCGGTTGGATGGCGGTATGACAGCCGGAGACATCGCCGCCGCCCTGCCCGACATCGATACCCTGAAGGACCTCTGCCGGTCGATGGCCATGGCCGAGGCGATCCTGAACCCCGACGGCGAGTGCATCTACTCGTACAGCGCCCAGTGGTCGGAAGCCGAGGAAGCGGCCTCGATGAGGAACGGATCCGGCGACGAGTACGACATAGTCTTCGCCCCTGAAGGCGCGTACATCCGCGGCTTCGACCACGAGTCCCCTCTGAGTCCGTACCACCACGAGGACGTTCCACAGCCCTGGCCGGGAGTGCTGGACTCGGTGCCCGAGGTCTTCCGGCGCCACGTGGGTGAGCCCGCGTTCACGGATGAGGACGGATGCCCCGTGGTGACGGCGTGCCTGTGGCGCGAGACGAACGCCCCGTCCTGGCAGACGGGCCGGAACACCCCCGAGGGTCACCCGGACCCCGACGGCTCGCACTGGCTCTTCGAACTCCTCCTGGACCCCAGCCCGGAGGCGTTCCGGACGTTCGCCGAGGACTACTACGAGGTGCCGGTGGAGGTCGAGGCGGTACGTCACATCTACGACCTGCGTCCCCTCGGGCAACGGCACGTCGTTGCCCTGAACCCTTCGGTCGGCGCAGAGACTGTCATCGCGGCGGCCAAAGCGATCGGCTATCCCCTCACCGTCGACTTGAGGCCGGCCGCGGGGTGACTCCCCGCGGCATCGGCGGTCACTTCGTTGGTTCCGTTGCTCCTCGTTCGGGCACGTGGCGTATGAAGGCGTGCCATACGGCGGTTGAAACCGCGACGATGGGGCCACCCGTGTGTTTGGAGTCCCGTATGAGGACAGCGCTCGGCTTGAAAGACGCTTCCACGCACTCGGTCGTGTTACCGCCGCTGTACGACGACTTGAACCAGGCAGGCTCGGAAGCGGGCTGGAGGCTGACGGACATTCACAACTCCTTGCGGGCGCGATCGATCATGGCGGAGGACGCCTCCATGTCCAACGCTTGCGCGCGCAGGTACTCGAACGCAAGCCTGTATCGCTCCAGTTCCTCGTCCTTTTCCAGGAACAGGGAACCTGTATGGAAGTCCACGTACGCGACGTCGAGTGTCGGTTCGACGCCACCGATGATCACGAAGCTTCCGAGCGCGGCGGCATGAGCTCCCTTTGAGAAGGGCAGCACTTGCAGCGTTATGTGCCGTGACTCGCTCGCTTCTAGCAGGCGGTCGAGCTGTTCCCTCATGGCCTGCGGCGACCCGACTACCCGGCGGATAACGGACTCGTCGAGGATCGCCCACAGCTGCAACGGCTTCGATCGGGCGAGGATCTCCTGCCGTCGCATGCGGATATCGACCAGACGCTCGATCTCGGCTGGCTCCAGGGGCACTTCGTTCGCCTTTTGCAATGCGGTGCTGTACGCGCGCGTCTGCAGGAGGCCGGGAACGTAGACGCAGGAAAAGTGACTCTCGCGTACAGCCTCGTCCTCAAGCGTGAGCAGCAGATTCATGCTCTCGGGGATCGAGTCGGCGAATGAACTCCACCAGCCTTGCTGCTTGGCGTTCTTGGCCAGTCCGACAACGGCCATACGTTCAGCGTCAGTTGCTCCGTAGTGACGGCACAGCGCGTCGACAACGATCCATTTGACCGGCCCGGACTGAGTCTCATAACGGCTCACTGTCGCCTTGGACACGCCGACAGCCTGCCCGGCCTCTTCAAGGGTCAGGCCCTTGCGTGTGCGCAACTTGCGCATCATCGCGCCCAGTTGGCGTCGCCGGGTGGTGGTTCGTTCGGCCATGCGGCTCCCTCGCCAGGTGCCGGGCGGAGACCCGGACTGCCCCACAGGCTAGGGCAGCACGAACGCGGCCCGGCCATCAGATTCACCCGATGGATTCTCATGAGAAGTTACACAGTGAGAGTTCTCTATGCGATGCTCACTTGCAGATCGCTACACAAGGCATCCGTGCAGACACGTTCGGTGTCGAATGCGTGTGGTGAGAGAGAGGAGCGGTCGTATGTCCGGCTGTGAAGTCACCGAACCCCGGCTCCGTTCTGTGCTGCCCTTTGAGGCTGCTCCGGCAGAAGTGCGCCTCCTCAGGAGGGCCGCTGCGTCACAGCTGGACCGATGGGGCATGTCGACGGCCGCCGGCGAGGCGGAACTGCTCGTTACCGAGCTGGCGACCAACGTGGTCAAGCATGTCGGCGAAGGCGCCTCGGCGACTCTGGTCATTGAGTTGCGCGGCGAGCGGCTGCGTCTCGAAGTGCACGACAAGAGCCGGGTCCTGCCGTCACCGAATGCGGCGGACTGTTACTCGGAGTGCGGTCGGGGCCTGCATCTGCTCGCGGCGTTAGCGGTGGATTGGGGCACGGTGTTGACCGCGGCAGGCAAGGCGGTTTGGTGCGAGATCTTGATCAGTCCCGGCCGGGCGTGCCGACGCATGGGGCGTGCTGTCGAAGCGCTGGAGAGCTACCAGGGCTCCAGGCGAGAGGCTCGGCTTCAGGGGAGTGGGAGCCATATCGGTCTTGAGGAGTCAGCGGTGGGGCTGATCGCGGATCTGCTCCACTGGACCGCTGCCCGCGGCCTTGACCCGGACGACATTCTCGATCGCGCGCAGATGCAATACGAAGCTGAAGCGGACGCCGCCTAGTGGGATGTCGTTCAATCAGACTTCCGCATCTGCCTTCGAAGGTCGGCAGGGGTGCGCCAGGATTCTCCAGGGAAGCTTTTGTGGCACATGAGGTGGCAGTCCGCGCACAGCAGGGCAAGATCTGCGATCCGGGTCTCCGTCACACCCGATATGTGGAGAGGCAGCCTGTGGTGGACCTCGATGTACCCGGCTCCCAGCTCGCCATAGGCAGTGCTGAAGTCGAACGAGCACACTTCACAGTGCAGAGTGCCGCCCTCCTCCAGGACCGCCCGGATCTTCCGGTCGCGCAGAGGCCTGCTCCGTTCACGGTGGAGGGCCCAGCGCGTGAGGAGCTGCCCCTCGCGTGCCGCGTCCGCTTCGCCTTCCGGGGCCGGGGTGCCGATGATCTCGGCCGACGCCATACCCGCACGCACGGCCTTGGCGGTGGCAAGCATCTGGTCGGGACGGTCTGTGAAGTCGGCCACCACCTCACTAGTCAGTCGGCCGCTCTTCATGGGGGCCCCGCGGTATTCGGCCCTGGCTGTCACGATGTTGCCCGCCTTCAGGCTGACGCTGCCCGGGGGGCGGAACTTCGGATCCGCCGCCGCGCCATCGTGCAGCGGCAGTCGGCTGAGGAGCTGGGACAGGTCCTGCACCTGCTGGTCGGTTGTCCGAAGCTCTCGCCATTCGTTTTCGGCAACGAGCGCGCAGGCCAGCACCAGCTCGTCCCGAGTCCAGTCGATTCTCGCCACAGCGGTATCGTGCGAGCATTCGAAATTGCCCATGGTGCTGGTGACCGAGGTAGTGCAGAGGATGCCGCACACTGGTGTGTGCCGCCGTGTCGAGACGCAATGTCAGTGGGTCGTGTCACCCTCTGTGATGGCTGCCGCATGAGGCGTCACTGGTATTCATGCAAGAGGAGGGGCCATGACGGGGACTGACCGGGGCTACACGTCGATCGAGATCTGCGCCGGCGCTGGCGGGCAGGCGATCGGACTGCACATGGCCGGTTTCAGACACCTTGCCCTCATCGAAATCGACAAGTACGCGGCGGCCACGCTGCGCGAGAACATCGAGGTGCACCCGAAGTGGGACTGGGAGCGCGCCAACTGCGATGTCCTCTGCCAGGACGTGACGGAGTTCGACCCCGCGCGCGACTTGGTCAAGAGTGCCGGTCTCTACAAGCGGGGTGAGGTTGACCTGCTTGCCGGCGGTGTGCCGTGCCCGCCCTTCTCCCACGCTGGCAAGCAGCTCGGTGAGGACGACGAGCGTGATCTCTTCCCGCGCATCCTGGAGCTGGCCGAACTCATCCGCCCTCGCGCAGTGATGATCGAGAACGTCCGTGGCCTCATGGACCCCAAGTTCTACGACTACAGGTCGCGGATCCAGGCCAGTCTTGAGGACATGGAACCTGACGAGGACGGGCTTCCTGGCTACGAGGTCGTGGCGTGGAGGGTCTACGAAGCGGAGCAGTTCGGTGTCCCGCAGCTCCGGCCGCGCTCCATCCTCGTCGCCTTCCGGAAAGACGTGCTCAAGGATCTGAAGTACGAAGCCCCGACACCCGGTACCGAGACGGCAACAGTCCTGGGCAAGCTTGCGGAGACGATGAAGGCGCGCGTCGACGTGTTTGAGGGCGGTCCTCGGGAAGCTGAGGCCAATGAAGTGCTCAAGAAATGGAAGAATGCTGCCGCCAGCGGGACCGTCGCTCCCACGCTCGTAGGCGGCTCCAAGAAGCATGGAGGCGCCGACCTCGGTCCCAGCCGTGCCAAGAAGGCATGGGAAAAGCTGGGCGTCTCGGGCCTGGGCGTGGCCAATGCGCCGGTGGACGGTAAGCCGACCGGCACTGAGGATCGCGATCTGTTCCGTCCCGGGGGGCCCATGCTCACGGTTCGCCAGGCGGCGATCATCCAGGGGTTCCCGATGTACTGGGAATTCACGGGAGGCAAGACGGCCCAGTACCGACAGGTCGGCAACGCGTTTCCGCCGCCCGTAGCCGAGGCCATCGGTAAATCGATCATGGAAGTGCTCAAGGCGGACCGCAATCGCGCCGCCAGCGAGTGACTGAGGACGGCTGAGCTGCGGCGCACGTAAGCGGTGTCGCAGCTTGGCCGTCCTTCAGGGCAGTCGGCTGTTCAAGTGTGCGAGTAGGGCATGGATGTCATCGGCATCCATGCCCAAGCCCGTGGTCTCCTCCTCTTGGAGGTCGCCTAGCTGGCGCACCGCCGGGTCATCGAGCACGCTGCCCAGGAAGTGCAGCTTCTTTTCGAGGCGCACGGCCACGATTTCGTCGATCGTGCCCCGGGCCGCCAGCACGGTCACGCGCGTCTCGGTACCTGGAGGCAGCCCCAGCCGGTGAATGCGGTCAAGGCTCTGGAGGAAGCGGCCAGCCATGAAGTCGCGGTCCACGTACACGGCGTCATGGCAGACCTGGTGAAGGCTGATCCCCTCACCCAGGGTCGCCGGGTTGGAGATCAGGACCATGCACGAGGGGTCCTCACGGAAGCGGCTGAGCTCAGCTTCCCGGTCCGGGCCCGAGGTGGCGCCGTAAATGGAAGCCGGGGCATGGGGTGCCAGCAGCTCCTCCAGGGTTTTCTGGCTTCGGATGAACCCGGTCCACACCAGTGTCTTACGTCCGTCTTGTGCGTTCCTCGCGACGATGCGAACAGTCTCCGCGTACTTCGGTGAGAGTTCATGCCGAGGAAGCCGCCGCAGCAGCGTCTGCAAAGAGTCGCTGTCAGGGACATCAATCGCTGGCAGCTGAAAGGCGAGTGGATCGTAGGGGTTTTCACTCGGGGCCAGCAGCGAGGGGCTGATCGCGGCCATCAGCAGGCGCATCGCCGCCTTGCCGAGAGAGGCCAGATCACCCCGCCGAGCGGACGGGTCCCCCTTGAGAGCGCTGTACAGCTCGCGGTGCAGCGGAGGAAGGTCGACATACCGGACCACGGGTTCGAAGGGCGGGAGGCCCAGTTCCTTCTTTGTCGTACGGGTGAACAGCGGGCGCAGAGCCCGGCTCGCGTAAGCGAGGTCACCACCGTTGACCGCCTCGACCACGAGCTGTTTCCCGTGTCCCGGCCACACGAACGAGAGCAGGTTTTCCAGATCCCGGGCGCTGTTGGGGGCTGGCGTCCCGGTGAGGATGAGACGCCGCCGGGCCAGTGGCCCGAGCGAGAGACAGGCAGAGCCGTAAGTGCCGCGCGCTCCGAGTTTCATGCGGTGCGCCTCGTCAAGCACGAACATGGCCGGAGCCGTGCGCAGCCACTCCGACAGTCGGCTGACAGAGCCGGACAGCCGCTCATAGTTGACCAGGACGACATCAGCTTCGGGATCCAGAGATCCGTTGTCCATTACGGAAGTTCGCAGCGGTTCCTTGAAACAGACGTCCCCTTCGAAGCGCCAGGCCTCATACGCCGCCTTGGGGCAGATGACGAGCAGACGCCGGACCTCGCCCCGCTCCCGCAGTGCGCTGAACACGGCGAGAGTCGTGCGGGTCTTGCCGGCTCCAGGAACGCTGAAGTTCGCGCCATGGCCCAGGGACAGCAGCTCCCCGATATCCCGGAGCTGGAATGACGTCAGGTCTGCCTGCCAGCCCGCGCCAAGCAGCGTGTGGAGATCTTCCGACGCGAGCGGCGCTGACTGGGACTCGGCAGACGGTGAGCCAAGCCGGTACTGCACGGTCTCAGAGTCATCAAGAACGCCGGTGACCAGGCTGGCCAGCTCGGGTTCCCACTCAACGTCAGTGTGGGGCCAGCCCGCCAGTTCGCCGATGACGGACAGGAAGCTGTCCATGTCGGTCTCCGACGTCAGCGGGCCCAGCTGGCCGCCCGGAGTCACCCGCGTGGCCAGCATGCCGAAATCTCCTTCCAGGCCTGGCCTGGCCCGGAGTACAGCCCGTGTCCTTGTGACGTCGAACGTGATGCGCAGAGACGGGCTGTCAGGGCGTGTCATTGCTGGCCTGCCACGGCCTCACGCAGCCAGGTCAGGCCCTCCCCCGGAAGCTGGATGCTCCTTGAAGCCTCGGCTGACACCTTCGTCAGTGCTTGGCGGAGCGTGATCAGAGCGTCGTCGAAAGCGCCCTCGTCCAGGCTGTTGTTTCCGCGGGCCATCACCAGGTCGGTCACACACTGCTGAAGATCGTCGACTGCCGCGGTGATCCGGTCGGGAGCGGCAAGGCGCTTCCTCTGCTTGCGGCTCTCGTCAACAGCGGCCCGGACCGACTCGCCGAACGCAGTCCCCAAAACGCTCACCGACTGGTTGGCGTCAGTGATCTCCTCGGGCGTCGCGGTGGCCGCGGACTTCTGCGTAGCCTTGGCTCTGAGCAGCGTGTCCGTGAGGGCGCGCGCCTGCGCCGTTTCAGAACTCGGGGCTGGAACGGAACGGTTGAGGCCCGGGATGGAAACCGCCTTCGGGGGCTCAGGTTCCACGGCTCGAGATCGCTCGGGCAGGCGATGCTCCAGAAACTTCTCGCGAAAATCGGTATGGATGGCCCGAATGTCAGTCTTGGCGATGTCGAGAACGATCGCGGCCAGACGGTACTCAAGAAGCGTGTTGGCCTTCTCCTTGTTCCTGGCCTTCTCCTTCACGTAGACGCGGTACAGCTCGGCGAAGCGCTCCTGGGCGTCCTCGAAGTCCATCAGGCGCAGTTTGTTGCGTCCGTGCTCGCTACGCTTCTCCAGGTCACGCAACTGTCCGAGGACCCAGGTATCACGTTCCAGCGCCGGTGTCGTGGTGTGGAACAGCTTGGAGATTGCGGCGAGGGGAAGCCCCAGCTGGATCTGCTCCTCAACGGCCATGAGACGGTTGATGTAGGAGTACTCGCGCCGACGGTCGGGCCTGAGCTGCAGCGACAGTTCGACTGTGAGGATGTCGTCCCAGGTGCAGCTGGCGGGGAGTACACCTACGCGGATGGTCCGGACGCCCAGCTTCTTAAGAGCGGCCCGGCGGGTGTTTCCGTTGACGAGAACGCCTTCACGAGAGATGAGTCCCGGCTCGTTCTGCCGGTGTTCGCGCAGACTCTCCATCAGCTTGTCGAAATCCGGGTCGCGCTGGTGCGGGTCAGACGGCTTCGCCATCAGCAGATCGTGCAGATAGCTCTGGCCGGCGTCGGACCATGCGTCCTTCGCCAATTCCTTTTCCCGCAAGGGGTCGTGGGCGCGCTGAGCGCTGACTCTGTGTGTAGCGGGGTTGTAGTAGAGCCGGTCCACGTCCATGTCGATGACCTCGACGTGGATCGGCCGGCCCCGGAACTCAACACGGAGTGTCTCAGGCACGGCGTCGCCCGTGCGCGCGTCCTGAAGCCGCTGCTCGACCAGGGCGCGGTTCTCCTCCGCAGTCGGCGGGAAGCCGAAGTCCGTCGGCATGGGTACCTCTCGTAACTGGATTGAGTTCTGGGGACTGATGGAGGCGTGCCAATGGTCGGCCCGCCCCTATCGGGCGTTTACTTCAGACCGTCGCGGAAGAAGTCGCGTGCATCGGCCGGCAGGGCGCGGTACTTGGCCCAGAGGTCTTCGACAGCGCTGAAGGTCCGGGCGTCCTGCTTGATCCAGGTCTTCAGGATGTCGAGTTCGAGGGAGGGCAGCGATACAGCCTCGGAGAGCAACGCCGGCACGTCGTACGTGGAACCGATCCCGCCGACACGGCAGCGGTTGCACTCGACGACGTACTGCTGAGCCTTCGTGCCGTTCGGCAGCCGGACTTCACGCTTGGCCACGTCGAGCTGGGCTGTGATTTCCGAGTCGGTGTATTTGTCTCCGGGGGTGGCACCACACGAGCTGCACTTGTGGCCATAGGCGGCCAGCAGCTCCCGGCGCTGGTTCACCGTGATCGCGGTCTTCGGACGAGTGCCGCGCCCCGGCTCCCAGACGGCTTCGCCGCGCTGGACGTAACGCTGTTCGTTGGCGTCGAGGTCGATGTCCTCGCGCTTGGTGTCGATCTTCCACCCGAAGTCGCGGAGGTCCCGCATGCGACGGTCGATCTGTGCCACGTCCGGAAAGGCGTCGCGGAGCTCCGTCTTGGTGAAGACGTTCCCCTCGCCGACCACCTGGACGAGCCAGAGAGCGGCGCGCTTCATCGTGCCCAGTTTGCTGTCCTGCCATGAAGGCAAGGCCGTGCTCATCTCCACCTCGCAGCGCTGAGCGGGCCAGCCCGACTGCATGTCAGGACAGTTGGCGCCTGACAATGGCCCGCTGAGCACAACGGAACATCAAGTCCGCCTGAAAGAGAAGTGGCTGAGTGTCCAGATGAGTATCCGGACACAGTTGACAGGTCGATTGGGGGTGGTTGGAGGCACACTGTCGTCAAAAGCTGTGGTGGGGTGGGACAGAAGGAGCTGGCGTGCCGCGATCGGGTCGCTTCAGGGAACTGGATGCCGGAATACCGGAGGAGAGAAAGGCCCTGGCCAGGGTCTTGCGCACCTTGATGAAGGTGGTCGGCCTGTCGCTGAGGCAGACGCATGCCGAGCTGACTCGGCGCGACTTCGGCTGCGACACCTCGGCGAGTGCACTCTCCGACTTGCTCAACGCGCGCATCCACAAGCCGAAGCGCGAGGTGATCCGGGCGCTCTACGAACTGGCGGAGACGGCCGCGCAGACGAGCGACGCCTCCATGCCGGTCACCTGGGAAGAGCTTGAGGACCTCTGGGCGAAGGCATGCGAACCGCCGGCGGCTTTGTGCATGAGCTGCCAGCGCCCCGTGTTGCCGGTCCCCTCAGCGCAAGGGGACCGGCAACACGGGAAGGGGCAGTGGCCCACCGCGCTGACCCTGTTGGACATGAAGCAGAACAGAAGGGCCGAGGATGTTGCCGGCATCCTGCGGCACGTCGGTGTGGTGGGCGAGCCGACGGAGGTGGCTCACGCGGTGGCCGCGTGCAGGGCATGCGGGCTGGGTTCTGAGGCGGACGTGATTCTCCGGTACGCGCAGACCGGACGTGATGGGCGCCAGCTTGCGGAGATTGCTTATGAGTTCATGAGGATCGAAGACAACGCCATGGCCCAGCGCGCACTCGGGATGTTCCTGGCTATGTAGGAGCGTCCGCTTTGCTGGCGGGGGAGGCCGGACGCCTGGATACCACCGCTTGGCGGATCGCTTCACCGCATTCTTCCGCTGGCTCGTGTTCCCAGAAGCGCAGGACAAGCCAGCCGGCTGCCCGCAAGCGCTCGTTTGTATCGCGGTCGCGGGCCATGTTCCGGGCGACTTTGTCGGACCAGTAGCCGGGATTGGTCTTCGGTGAAACGTAATGCTCAGGACAGCCGTGCCAGTAGCACCCGTCGACGAAAACGGCTACTTTCGCGGGCCGGAAGACCATGTCGGCGGTGCGGCGAAGGTCGGGCAGCGGGCGAGCCGCGACTCGGTAGCGCAGGCCTTGAGCGTGCACCAGCCGGCGGATAAGCCGCTCCGGAGTGGTGTCCCGGCTCCGGATCGCCTGCATGTTGCGGCGGCGCGCGGCGGACGAAGCCCAGGAACCCTCGGGCGGCACCCAGGTGATCCCTGACGGATCTGGTTCTGAGTCGTGAGTTGTCATCTGCGGTGATTTACCAGGTGGACAGAGTTGGTGGCAGTGTTCCGTAAGGAAGTAGGCGGCCTTGTTCGATGATCTCGTCGAGGTCGTCCTTCTGTTTGCTGCTGCCGACAGCGGCAACCGCGGCCTTCAGGGCGTCGAGGGCTACGTGATAAATGGCATCGGCTTCCCCAGTCCCCCGTGCGATCGAGGCGATCCGGCTGGGCATCGGTTCCGCGGTCACCACCACCAGGTGCGGCAGCCGTCCGCGCCGGTGCCTGATCATTTGAAGGAACTCGTGACGCACGTTTTGCACGCGATCTGACCTGATTGTCCATTTGCAGGATACTGCAGCATGCAGATGGCGGCGGGACGCAGCATCGGCCGCGGGGCTCGTCACGCCTATGGTCACATCAGGTTTGATGAGGTAATCGCGGCCCAGGTCGACACGAAGGGTGGCGTTCTTGCGGACCGCTTCGGCGACTCTGTGCAAATGCTCATACTGTGCGAAGGCGGCCACTTTCTGCTTGTGATCCACGTGCCATGAGCGCTCCGGGTCCAGGAGGGGCTGCGCCGTTTTCAGGTGATCGCAAACGGCGTGCTCCAGTGCGGGGCCAAGACTCTCGGGGGTATCGGGAAGCACCGCACCGGGCTCGACCCCCAACGCCTCAAGCATGTGTCCTGCGAGCAACTTTGATGCATTGCTGTCGGAGTCAGCGGTGTTCGGGACGAGTTTCCCGGTCCTCTCCAGCTTCTTCCAGCCAAGGAGGCGGGTCGCGAAGGGCGCGTGCATCGTCAGTCCTGTCTGGTGTGTGAAGGCAAGGGCGGCGCGGATTCAACGGGGTTGTCTGACTGGGCGAGAACCCATTGCTTGCCGTCCAGGACGGCCACGGGGGCATCCTGGTGATGGGCCCGCGCGCTCACCACTCGGGCGCTGACGAACTCGCCTTCCTCGGGGAGAGGGAGCCCCAGCTGGGCGGCGATCTCGCGATGACTGGCGTAGTCACCCATGATGAGGATGCCCTCTGGCCTCAGCGCCGACCGGCTGCCGCCATTGCCGCGGACTCGCTTCATGTAGTCCTTCTGCTGGGCCACGGTGCGCACCACGTTGCGGCCGATTCGGCGCTTCTGGGCGCGCCGGAAGAGTTCGTTCAAGCGGCGTTGGCCTGAGTCCGACGCGAACACGGCGGCCCGGTCCGCGGTGTCCATGTGGAGGAGTACGTTCTCGGGAAGGGCTTCATCCCGCCACAACCACCGGATCTTGTCGCGGTGTTCAGCCTTGATCGTGAGCTTGAGGTCACGGTTGTTCCCCGTGTTCAGCCACTCGTGACGTATCCGGACAAGCCCGATGCTCCAGAGGGACTTGTAGTCATCCGCCCAAGCCAGCAGGCAGAGGTGGTCCATCGCCTCGGGAGGAATCATCCAGCCGCCGAACTGCTGGGAGTACTTGCAGTCCACGTCGACGTCGGCGATCTGGTAGTCCATGGCGTCGCCGTCGGCGAACCTGAACTCACGCTGGAGATTGATCTCCACGAGAGTTCCCGCGTGGGTCTTCTCGGTCTTGAAGAGCGCCTTCCAGTCGTAGCGTCCGGTCACCTCGCCGTTGAGCAGCTGGTCGATGGTGTCGCGGAGGACCCTGGCAAACCGGCGGCCCGTGGGGTCCTGCGCCATGATGCGGTCGTAGACCCGGTCCAGTTCAGGGTCCACCCCGGCCGCCAAGTTCGGTAGAGCGACCGAAACGGCGGTCTTGATGTCGGCCTCTTCGAAAGGAAGCATGTTCTCCCCGTTGGTGAGTGATCCGCAGCGTGCGGAGCCCTCGCGCCTTAGTCCGCGTTGACGATAACCGCGTCTGGACGAGCGGAGTCCTTGGTTTGGAAGCGCACAAGCAGTTTCTTCGTGTCGATGGCTGCCTTCGGTGGAATCACGGTAAACGCCATGATGACGCGGTCAGTTGCCGCAGCGCCCGTCGTGGCTACGGCTTTGACCTCATCGTCCTGGGCGGCCTCTACGACGGGATACAGGAGCACTACGCCCCGCGTTGCTCCTAGTGCGGGGAAACTGCTGCCCGTGGAGGCCGAGTCAGGCAGTTCGATCAGCTGCTGGGCGAACAGACGATGTTCCAGGCCCGAGATACGGCCGAAGGACTGCTTTCCGGACTGGCGGCTTCGGCGGGACAGGGAGAACGGTCCCTGTCCCAGCACGGTCGCCTCGATCCGGTTGCGTTGTGTTCGCTGCGGAGCGATGACCAGCCAGTCGTCAACCTTGGCCAGGCGGCCGTCAAGCTGGGACAAGTAGGTCAGGTGCGGGGTGAGAACGTTTCCGTCCTCCCACTCCAGCGAGCTCAGAACGGAAAGGAGCTGAGCGTGCGGGACGACCGTGGTTGCCGCCTGGAAGCTGCGGGGCAGGGGCGAAGTCTCGTCCGGCCGCAGAACGCAGGTCGCTGAGGTACCGCTGAGTGCCGCGAGGACGGACTTCCAGCGCTCGGTGTTGCGCGAGGTCAGTACAGCGTCCTGCGGATAAGCGGCCGGCTCGATCGGCTTGCCCGGCGACCTCACCTCCACCAGCTCCGCGTTGAACATCTTGTTCCGGGCCGACGGCTTCACCCACGGCAGGTGCTGGGCCACCAGGGGCGGGATCTGGGCGGGGGTGACCTGGGGGCGGCCGTCCACCAGCGGGGCGTAGCGGGCCAGTTCGGCGCGGAACAGCTCCTCGTCCCGGCAGATCGCCTCGAAGGCCTCGTACAGGTCGACCGTCTTCGCGTTACGCCCCTTGCCGAGCTGCTCCTCGCGGCCGATGTACAACCGCACCAGGTCCCGGTAGCCGGGGCGGAAGCCGAACCAGCGGCCCATCTGCATCAGGGTGTCGGCCTGCTGTGTCGTGCGGCGGTAGTACGTGATGGTCAGGCCCTCGACCGTGAACCCGCGGGACAGCTTGGTGCCGCCGACCAGGATCTTCCAGACGTTCGGGGTACGGTCGAAGTCCAGGTCGGGCTGGGCGTAGTCGCGCTCGCTCTCGCCGTTGACGACGATGACGGGGCTGCCGCCCCGATTGATCAGTTGGCAGGATCCCGAGATGAAGGGCTTGAGGTCCGCGTACGTCTCGGGTGTGGGCAGGGAACTGTCCGCGTAGGTGTGGAAGTCCTTGTCGAAGAGGGACGCCAGGCGGGTGTGGCCCGCCGGGCCCGTGTAGGCGGCGTTGCGCCACATCGTCCGGATGCGCTCGGCGAGCACGGCGTGCTCGGCCATGCGGACGGATTCGTGCACGAGCATCGTGTGGTGGCGGAACGGGCCGGAGGGGACGCTGTGCTTTTCGCGGTAGAGCTTCAGAGCGCCCGTGAGGACGAAGGCGTCCATGGCCTCCTGGAGACGGTCGCCCGTGGACTCCGCCTCCATGAGAGGGGTGCCCGTGAAGTCGCAGATGTCTCGGACGTGCTTCTTCTCGGCTTCGCCTTCACCGCCGTCGATCGTGTCCAGGTCATGGAAGTCCTGAACGCCCATGTATGCGGCGGGCCGCGGCAGGGAGATCAGGAAGTCGCGCGGGAACAGGTCCTCCTCGTCGCCCGGGTCGATGAACACGTTGGCGAACGGGGTCGCGGTGTAGCCGACGTACTGGGCGCGGGGAAGCAGCTTGAGCAGGGCGCTGATCTGGCCGTTGATCGCCGTGCGGGTGACCTTGCCGTCCTCCCACTTCTTGGGGTCCGTGGTGTTCACGGAGGCCTGGTCCGACTCGTCGTCGATGATCAGGGCCGGGATCTCGCTGAGGATCGGACCCATCTTCTTGAGGTCCTTGACCAGCTTCTCCAGCACCGACTTGTTCTTCTTCACGACCATGATCCGTGCGCGGGCCGCGTGCAGGTTCGCCGGGTCGTACAGGGGGCGGGTGCGGTCGGGCTTCTCGAACTCCAGCGCGCTGATCCCGCGTTCCAGGGACATGTAGTCACGGTCGCGGGAGGTGAGACGCTCGATGTCGAAGGCGCCGAGGTCGGAGGGGCGGGCGCCGAAGGAGACGAACTTGGCGGGCCAGTCCTCGTCGTCCTGGTAGTCGATGCCGACGAGGGCGTCCGGGTCGTTCGGGTCTGCGGCGCCGAGGATGTTCTCCCGGCCGATCAGTTCCATGTCGAGCCGGCGCTGGGTCTGGCCGCGCAGCAGGTTCAGCGTGCCGCCGAGCACGATGACCAGCCGGTATCCGGCGTCGATGGCCTTGGCCGTGACGCCGGTGAAGTTGGCGGTCTTGCCGGACTGCACGTAGCCGACGACCAGGCCGCGCGCGCCGTACGGGTCGTCACGGGTGGGCTCGGCCAGCCGCTCCACGACCGCGCGGGCGGCCTCGTCCAGACCGGAGACGGCCGCGTCGCCCCAGCCCTTGCGGCGCAGCAGACGCTCGTATGACGTCCAGTAGAAGGCGCGGTTCGCCGCCTGTTCCCGGGTGTACCAGGGCTGGAACTCACGGCTGATGGTGACGGGACCAGGCTCGGTGTGGACGGGGACGGCAGTATCGAACGCCTTGCGGAGATCGGTGTCCAGCGCGAGATTGTCGTAGACCTCGGCGCGCCGCTCGGGGGTGCGTGCCGTCGTGGCCGACCACGAGGGGGACTGCTCGAAATCCCAGGCGGTGAGCTTGCGGCGCCAGACGGCGAGCAGGTCGTCCCCAGGGGCCGCGGCCAGGATGCGCTCGTGGAATCCGGCCACGTCCGTGTCCGCCGGCTCTTCGCTGTCGGCGAGCGCGAAGGCGAGCTTGGCGAAGTGCTTGGGGCCGCGTCGGCTCATCGCGTCGAGCACCTCGCCGTGAAGGTCGGTGAGGCGGTCGGGAGCGGGCGTGTTCTCGGCGGTCACGTTGGTCGGGTGGCCTCTCTGGTGTGCGGGAAGTCGCGGGGTGAGCGGTGGACTAGTCGTCAACGCGGGCGAGTTCGGCTCGTACGGCGGTGACGAGAACGCTGTTCCACAGGGCGACCTTGTCGGTCTGGTTGGCCCAGACCCGCTCCTTCTGGAAGATCTCGTTGAGCATCAGGTAGAGAAGGCTCTTGAGGACCGGTGCGTCGTTGGAGCCTCCTCGCCGGCCGCCGTTGAAGGCGTGCCGGTAGTCGCTGTTGAGGACGACGAGACGCTCCTTGTGGTCGATCGTGAAGAGGAGGTCGGCGGAGTCGACGCCGGCCGGCACGTCGAGTTGGGCCCAGACGAACGTGATGGGGTCGTCGCCCTCCAGCTGGGGCAGTTCGTCGCGCAGCGTCCGCTTCAGCTTGGGATCGATTCCCTTGCCGGGCGGAATGACGGCGGTGCGCTTGACCTCGGTACGCCGCTTGGCGGCTTCGCGGTAGGCCGTCTCCGCGTCCCGGACGTAGTCGGTGAACGCGTGGCCGGTGTCGGCGTTCGCCGCCTTCTCCAGACCGCGGGCGAACGCCGGGGTGACCTGGACACCGTCCTTCTTGACGGTCAGGGAGAACACGTCGTTGGGCTCGGACGGCAGGTCCAGGGCGATCCTGGCGAGGGCGAGGTGGCCCTCCGGACTGCGGGTGTCGTTCCAGCCGCCTGCCTGGACAAGCCGGTTGTTGCGGTAGAGGTAGAAGCCCTGGCGTTCGGCGAGCGGGCCGATCCCGCGGTACGCGACCAGCGGAGACTTGGGCGGCCATATGTGCGCCGTGAACGAGACGTCTCCGAGGCCCTCCACAGGGGCGGTGTACGTACGGGGATAGCCGGGGCGGCCGGGGACCCGGTACCCGAACGGGTCGATGGGCTCGACTCCCCGGTGGTCCAGCTCCTCCCGGGTGTGGACGTCCTCGACGACGATGTCTATGTGGAAGCCGTCGCGTGCGAGGAAGCGGTGGAGGTGGAGGCCGAGGTGGGTCTCGAGCCGGTCGATCGCGTCGTTGAGATAGCGGTCGGTCTGACCCGCGGTGATGGTCTCGAACGGGCGGACCTGGTCCCAGCGGACGATCGTGCCGTGCCAGCCGATGATCCCGTCATAGCGGTCGACCAGGTCCTGGCAGTACGTCGCGTCGACGATGTCGCAGGTGAAGTCGGCCTGCGCACGGGCGGTGAGCCAGCGACGGCCGGTCGACGGGCTGCGCTTGGTCCGGCTGATCACGGTGAGCGCGTCGGCGTGCGAGAGGGAGGCGGCCTTCAGTCCCGCGCCGAAGTGTCCGAGGGCACCGGCGGCGTAGTTCTCGCGCCCTCCGACGGTCATCGCCGTGTCCAGGCCGGCCTCGTCCATGCCGTGGCCGTCGTCGATGACGAGCAGACCGACGAGGCGGTCGCGGCCACCGCGCTCGCCCGTGTCCCGCAGGAAGCTCACGACGACGTCGTGGGCACCCGCGTCGATCGAGTTGTCGATCAGGTCGGCGACGGCCGCCTCGAAGCCGTAGCCCTGGTGCGCGAGGGATTCGAACGACCGGGCTGCGGGCGGGAGCCGCTTGCTCCCGCTGGTGGGTACGTCGAACTGCCAGTCCGAGGAAGGCTGGTAGGGCGGCATGCGTGTTCCTCGCGGGCAGAGACCTGTCCGGGATGTGCAGGGGCAGGCCGATTCAGCTGGTCACATGTGACGTTAGCGCGCGCGAGTTGTGAAGGAACAGTGGGATCGTAAGAAATGCGCCTGATGCCCCTGGACGTGTTCCAGGGGCGAACCTCAAGGGGTGTGACGTCGCCGGTGTCAAGCGTTCTGGATCCCGTGACACTCCCCATACCCCCGCCCCGACCCGCACCAGCAGACGACTCCCCGCTGCGGCGGCCACGCCATCGCGCGGCCCCGGGCCGCCAGGGTCGTCGCGTACTGCGGGAGCAGGGTCGTGTCGGACGGGGACGACGCCTCCGAGGCGGAGAAGGCCTCGTAGGAGGGGACCGTGCCGGTGACGATGCCCAGGTTCGGGGTGCCGGAGGCGGAGAGTTCGCGGAGGGACGCCTCTATCGTCGCCAGGTGCTCCTCGTGGGACGGGTACTCCGCGGTGAGGGAGGGATACGCGGCCAGGAGTTCCGCCAGTTCGTCGGCGGGCCAGTGCAGGACCGCGACCGGGAACGGGCGGGAGAGGGCCTCCCGGTGGGCGCCCAGCTCCGCGCGCAGGCGGCTGATCTCCGCCTGGAGCTCCGCCGGGTTCTCCGAGCCGAGGGACCACACCCGCTTGGGGTCGTGGAGTTCGTCGAGGGAGACGGGCGACGAGTGGAGGGTGTCCGCGAGGGCGTCCCAGTCGTCGTGGGCGACGCCCAGCATGCGGCGGACGCGGTGGCGGCCGTAGAGGATGGGACGGGTCGCGTACGGCGGGTCCGTCACGTCCGTCAGGAGCAGCGTCGCGCCCTCCGTGAACGTCTCCTGCGCCGCCTCCAGCTCGTCGTGCGACTCCAGCGCCTCCGCGACGATCACCCAGGGGGCGGGGTCGCGCGGGGACGCGGCGCGCACTCCGTCGATGATCGCGCGCGCTTCCGCCTCGTGGCCGTACTCCCACAGGTTCGACGCCTTCAGGGCACGGACCAGGTGGGGGTGTTCCAGGGGCGTCGAGGATGCCAGGAGGCGGTCGTAGAGTGCGCTGGCGCCGGGGCGGTCGCCGGCCAGTTCGAGGTGGGCCGCGGCCTGCAGGAGCAGGTGTTCGGCGTCCTCGGGGTAGAGGCCGGCGGTCCGCTCCAGGCGTGCGGCTTCGGCGGTGTGGTCGACGTTCTCGGCAGGCGTGTCGGGGCGCATGGGGGACACCGTACTGCCGTCGCCTTACGAAATGGAGAGATCCGCTGGCCAGAGGGTGAGCGCGGGCGGCCGATACCCGCCCCGGGGGACCGGGGGGTACGCGCGTGCGACCGCCCCGCCCGGCTCAGGTCACCACGCCGTCGATCTGCAGCGTCTGCACCGCTCCCGCGGCGAACGGCACGCTCAGTGATTTTCCGTTCAGGCGTGTGTCCGAGTGCGGGGTGTAGAGGTCGCCGCCACCGCCGGTGACGGTGTTCCAGCGGGGGACCAGGCCGCCGGAGGAGCCGGTCACCGTGGTGAAGCGGGAGAGGTCGAAGGTCAGGGTCTGGGCGGACGTGGACCTGTTCGCAGCGACGATCACCAGGCGTCCGGCCGGCGCGTCGTACGCCGCCACCGCGTAGTCCACGCCCGTGTCCACGATCGTCATTCCGGGGCGGATGTGTCGGCTGAACTGGGCCATCACGTAGAGCTTCGTCTCGACCGCGCCGGGCGTCAGGGTGCCCGCGTCGTACTTGATCATGCCCCAGCCCGCCGTCGGGTCCATGACCTGCCAGTAGACCCAGGCGGTCGGGTGCAGCCAGCGGAAGTCCAGCAGGAGGTTGCTCGCCAGGGTGAGGCCGGTGCCGTCGCCGTCGCCGTACTCGGAGTTCCACAGGGCCTTGCCCCCGGTGGTCACGGCGTCCGTGTGGAGGAGGTCGCGGCGGCCGCCCGACCCCTGGTAGCCGTGCACGTTGACGCGGTCGACCAGCGCCTTCGTCGTCGGGCCGAAGGAGTTCCAGGTGGTGCGCGCCAGGTCGTAGCTCGTCTCGTCGGACGCCGAGATCCTGGTGCCCGTGAGGCCGCGCCGGTCGAGTTCGGCGCGCAGGTGGGGCAGGACGGCGGACTGGACGGACGCGTCCAGGTGGCAGCCCTCCTGGGTGCCGGTGGCCGTCCACCAGTTGGAGGACGGCTCGTTGAAGGCCTCCACCGTCGAGAAGTCCACGCCCCAGTTGTTCCTCGCGTACAGCGCCACCGCGGCCAGATGGGAGGCGTGCTGGCGGTAGTTCCAGGACTGGAGGTTGTTGCCGCCGCCGGACGCGCCCGACGGGTTGTGGTTCAGACACATCCACCACATCGGGGAGTTGGCGAACAGTTCGCTCGTCGCGCCGCGCGCGGTCGCCTTGGTGAGGGCGGCGCGCTGGGTCGCGTCCGCCGTCCACTTCCAGGCCGACGACGTCGGATCCTCGTTGTTCCAGTCCTGCCAGTAGCCCTCGATCTGCTTGTACGCCGGGATGCCGGCGGAGGCGGCCATGCGCTCGCCGCCCACGCTGTTCGTGCTGCAGGCGCCGAGGTTGTAGCGGGCGATGTTCAGGCCGAGGCCCGGCAGCGCGGCGCCGCCGTAGGTGACCGGCCTGGTGGTGAAGAAGAGGTCCGCGAAGTCGTCCCGGGCCCCGAACACGTTCGCCCACCAGGCGAGCGAGGTGCCCCAGCCGTCCCATCTCCCGTACGTGGTGGCGGGGTTGACGGCGATGGTCGCGTCGGCGTGCGCGGTTCCTGTCGCCAGGGCGCCACCGAGGACCGTACCGCCCGCTGCGGCCAGCAGTGTTCTGCGTCGGATCACGGCTCTCCACCTCTCCGTACCGCTCAACCGCCTTTCGCACGGGCGGCATTGGCCTGTCCGGCTGGGGGCACCGGCCCCGCCGACGTCCTCAGGAAGCATCGGGTGTGGCGTGTGAGGTTGTCGAGGGTTGCGACACCCCTTCCCAAAACGGCTGGAGGAAGCGGTTCGGAGGGGCGGAGGCGTACGGGCCTGGTGACTTGAGGAGGCACGCCTTATGGTGCGGGCCCCGGTACGGGCGGCGGGCGAGGGGCGGCGGCCCAGGGGCGACAGGCGCGGGCGGTCGGCGGGCAAGGGGCGACGGGCTCACGGGACCGGGCGGTACGGGCCGGGGGAGAGGAGGACGCGCGTGCGGGTTCCCGTGGTGCGGCACAGCACTCTGCGGCGTCGGGCCCTGCGCAGACGCGTCCTGTGGACCGGCGGCGAACTCCTCGTCACCGTCGGCGTCGTCCTCCTGCTCCTCGTCGTCCACCAGTTGTGGTGGACCAACCGGCAGGCCCAGCACGGCGCCGCGCGCGAGGTACGGGTGCTGGAACGGCAGTGGGGCGCGCCCGGGACGGCGGGGCCGGCCGGTCCCTCCGAGGGGGCGCGGACGCGGGCCGGAGGCGGGGAGGGGAACGCCCGGTCCCCGGCCCGTGAACGGGGGTCCGGGGCCGTCGGCACCCCCGCCGGCGCGCCCGGCCGGTCCCAGGCGTACGCCGTCCTCACCATCCCCCGCCTCGGCCTGCGCGTCCCCGTCGCCGAGGGCGTCAGCAAACGGGACGTCCTCAACAAGGGGTACGTCGGGCACTACAAGGGCTCCCAACAGCCGGGCCAGGCCGGGAACTTCGCGCTCGCCGGGCACCGGAACACCCATGGGGAACCGTTCCGGTACATCAACCGGTTGCGGCCCGGGGACACCGTCCGCGTCGAGACGGCGGCCGCCGTCTTCACGTACGTCGTCGACCGGACACTGCCGCGGACCTCCGCGCGGGACGGCGGTGTCATCGCCCGCGTGCCGCGCAGCGCCGTCCGGCCGTCCTACGGATACACCGAGCCGGGGTACTACATCACCCTCACCACCTGCACCCCCGAGTACACCTCCACGTACCGCCTGGTGGTGTGGGGGAGGCTGCGGTCGATGAAGCCGCGGTGAGCCCCGTCAAGTCCCCGTAGGACCAGGGTCGCTGGAGAGGCGCCGCTGCCAGGAGACGTCAATGCGCCGCCCGCGGAACCATCGGGCCCCTCCCGGACGTCGAAAGGGTGCCGGGCCCGGACTCGATCCCGACCCGGCGGGACCCGTGGATGTGCGAGAGGAGGAGTGGCCGATGATCCGTCGCCGGGTGACCGTGCGCCGGCCCGCCGCGTCGTTCCGCCTCGCCCTGCCCCTCGCCCTGCCCCTCGTCCTCCTCCTCGCCGAGGTCGTCCTGCTCGACGCCGGCGGTCTCCCGGCCGCCGTCGCCGTCGCCCTCACCGCCACCACGGCGGCCGGCGCAGCCCTCGCGGTCTGCGCCGTCCTCGCCGCGCGCCGCGCGCCCGTCGTCCCGGCCACGCGAGTCCGCACGGCCCTGCGCGACCGCGAGCACCGCACGGCCTTCCTGCCGCAGCGCGATCCCGACGCGGCGGGGCGCAGCCGCCCCCGGGCGCCGGGGTCCGCCCTCCCGGCGACCACCGCGTAGGCCACGGCACCCTCCTCCGTACGCTCTGTGCTTTTCCGTACGACCGACGTGGCCCACGCGGGTCGTCATGCCGACATCTGCTTCGACTCCGGCACGACGAGACCCTCGGAGGGCTCCTCCATGTCCACACTCATGTCCGTTTTCGCGACCCTGGTCGAGCAGGTCGCCGACCTGCTGCAACCGCTGTTCCACGCCTCCGCGGCCGCCGCCGCGATCGTTCTGATCACCGCGCTCGTACGGCTGCTCGTGCACCCCCTGTCACGGGCGTCGGCCCGGGGACAGCGGACGCGCGCCGCGCTGCGCCCGCGCGTCGCCGCACTGCGCGAGAAGCACGGCCGCGACCCGGAGAAGTACCAGAAGGCGCTGCTGGAACTGCACGCCCGGGAGAAGGTGTCGCCGCTGGCCGGCTGCCTCCCCGGCCTTCTGCAGATACCGGCCTTCGTGCTCCTCTACCACCTGTTCTCCAGCACGACGATCGGCGGCGACCCCAACGGGCTGCTGGACCACCGGCTGTTCGGCGCGCCGCTCGGCCACCGGTACGCCGACGCGCTCGGGGACGGCGGGGTGTTCGGGGCCCAGGGACTCGTCCACCTGGCCCTGTTCGTGGTGGTCGCGGCGGTCGCGACCTTCAACTACCGGCGTACGAAGCGGACGGCGGCGGCCGCGCTGCCGGAGGCGGGCGCGGAGCAGCAGATTCCCGGGCTCGGCGCGGTCAGCGCGTTCATGCCGTTCCTCTCCTACTTCACGCTCGTCACCGTGGCGTTGGTGCCGCTGGCCGCCGCGCTGTACGTGGTGACCAGTACGACGTGGAGCGCGGTGGAACGGGCGGTGCTGTACCCCTGAGGGGCGCCCGCCGGACGGCGCTGTCGAGCGCGGTCCGGCGGGGGCGGGGTGGCGCCGCCCGGCCGGGGCAGCGGGGCGGGCGGCGGGGTCCAGTCCGTGAACTGGGTCTTGCGGACTGGACGTGCAGCTTGGAGGATCGACCAGTCCTCCGATGGCTGCACCCGTCGGAGGCTGCCCGCGATCGAGGGAGACTGTGATCATGAAGCTGCTGCGAGTCGGTACGGCGGGATCGGAGCGGCCCGCGCTGCTCGACGCCGGGGGAACCCTCCGGGACCTGTCGGGTGTCGTCCCGGACATCGACGGGCCGCTGCTCGCCGACGACGCGGCGCTCGGCCGGATCCGTACGGCCGCCGAGTCCGGGGAGTTGCCCGTGCTGGTCGCGGCGGGGCTGCGGGTCGGGCCGCCGCTCGCCCGTATCGGCAAGGTCGTCTGCATCGGCCTGAACTACCACGACCACGCCCGGGAGACCGGGGCCGAGCCGCCCGCCGAGCCGGTGATCTTCTTCAAGGCGGCGGACACGGTCGTCGGGCCGGACGACACCGTGCTCGTACCGCGCGGATCGGTCAAGACCGACTGGGAGGTGGAGCTGGCGGTGGTGATCGGACGTACCGCCCGCTATCTGTCGTCCCACGAGGAGGCGCTCGCGCACGTCGCCGGGTACGCGGTCGCGCACGACGTCTCCGAGCGCGAGTTCCAGATCGAGCGCGGGGGCACCTGGGACAAGGGCAAGAACTGCGAGACGTTCAATCCGCTCGGGCCGTGGCTGGTGACCGCGGACGAGGTCCCGGACCCGCAGGACCTGTCGCTGAAGCTGTGGGTCAACGGTGACCTCAAGCAGGACGGCACGACGGCCGAGCAGATCTTCCCGGTCGCCGAAGTGGTCCGCTACGTGAGCCAATTCATGACGCTCTACCCGGGTGACGTCATCAACACCGGTACGCCGGCGGGGGTGGCGCTCGGGCAGCCGGAGCCGAAGCCGTATCTGCGGGCGGGGGATGTCGTGGAGCTGGAGATCGAGGGGCTGGGGCGTCAGCGGCAGGTCTTCGGCGAGGCGTGAGTGCTCCGCGGGGTGAGGTGCGGTAGGCGCGGGTCCGTCGGGGGTGAGCGCGGGGTTCCCCACGCGCCTGGAGGGACGGGGCTGCGCCCCGGTCCCTCCGGGGTGGTGGTTCGGGTGCGGGTGGGTGGGGGCTGGTCGCGCAGTTCCCCGCGCCCCTTACGGGGCTTGTGGCCCCGGGAGCCCGCGCCCCTTACGGGGCCCTGAGCCCTGGGAGCTTGCGCCCCTTACAGGGCCCGGAGCCCTGGGCGCCCGCGGCCCTTGCGGGGCCCTGAGTCCCCGGGCCTGCGTTCCTCGCGGGGCTCGTGCTGTCGGCGCCTGCGCCCCTTGAGGGGGCGCGGGCGCCTTGGGGGTCAGGGGGTGAGGAAGTGGGTCAGGGCCTCTACGACCATCGCGTGGTCGTCGAGTTGGGGCAGGCCCGAGACCACCACGGTGCCGATCACGCCCGCGCCCTCGACCGTGACCGGGAACGCGCCGCCGTGGGCCGCGTACGTGTCGGGGTCGAGGCGTGAGGACTCCTCGAAGGTCGTGCCCTTGGCGCGGAAACGGGTGCCGACCAGGAGCGAGGAGCAGCCGTAGCGCTCGACGACCCGGCGCTTGCGGTCGATCCAGGCGTCGTTGTCCGGGGTCGAGCCGGGCAGCGCCGCGTGGAAGAGCTGCTGGCCGCCCCGCCGGATGTCGACGGCGACGGGGGCGCCGCGCTCACGGGCGAGCTCGACGAGCAGTGTGCCCAGCGCCCACGCGTCGTCGTGGGTGAACCGGGGAAGCACCAGCCGGCGCTCCTGCTCCTCCAGTTCCGCGATGTCCGGGGCGCTCACAGGACCACCACCGTGTTCTCGCGGGCGGAGCGGCGCGCCGCTTCCAGCACGTCGAGCGCCGCCGCCGCCTCGTGCGCGGTGACGGGGTTCGGTCCGCCGTCGCGCAGCGCGGCCGCCACCGCCGCGTAGTACGCCGGGTACGCGCCCGGGAGTGTCGGCTCGGGCCGGCCGCCTCCGGTGAGCGGGGACTCGCCGGAACCCACACGGCCCCACAGGGACTCGGGCTCGACACCCCACTCGGCGCTCGTGCCGGGACGCCCGCCCTCGCGCAGCTCCGCCTCCTGCGGATCGAGGCCGTGCTTCACGTAACCGGCCCGCGAGCCGAGGACGCGGAAGCGCGGGCCGAGCTGCGCGGTCGTCGCGGAGACGTACAGGTGGGAGCGGACGCCGCTGGTGTGCGTGATCGCGATCACGGTGTCGTCGTCCGTCAGGGCGCCGTCGCGACGGATGTCCGCCTCGGCGTACACGGAGGCCGCGGGGCCGAAGAGGACGAGCGCCTGGTCGACGACGTGGCTGCCGAGGTCGTAGAGGAGACCTCCGATCTCTGCCGGGTCGCCGGACTCGCGCCAGCCGCCCTTGAGCTGCGGACGCCAGCGCTCGAAACGGGACTCGAAGCGCCATACGTCGCCGAGGTCGCCCTCGGCGAGCAGTTTGCGGACGGTCAGGAAGTCGTTGTCCCAGCGGCGGTTCTGGAAGACCGAGAGGAGGAGGCCGCGCTCGTCGGCCAGGGCGGCGAGCTCCCGGGCCTCCGTCGCCGTGCCCGCGAGGGGCTTGTCGACGACGACCGGGAGGCCTGCCTGGAGGGCGGCGGTCGCGAGCGGGACGTGGGTCTTGTTCGGAGAGGCGATGACGACCAGGTCCAGCTCGCCGGCGCGTGCCCAGAGGTCGTCGGGGGTGGCGGCGAAACGCACCTGGGGGAACTCGGCGCGGGCCTGCTCCTGGCGCTCCGGGTTCGAGGTGACGATCGTGTCCAGGGCCAGGCCCTCGGTCGCGGCGACCAGCGGGGCGTGGAAGACGGAGCCCGCGAGCCCGTAGCCGATGAGGGCCACGCGGAGGGGGGCGCCGGGGGCGGAACCTGCTTCAGGACCTGTGTCAGTCGTGCTTCCTGTCATGACTCCACTTTCGCAACGCTGTTGCCAAAGTGCAAGCGCGGGGGACAATGACGTGGTGAACAGGACCAGCGCGGAGTCGGGAGTGAGCCTGCCGGGGCGGATCGAGGGGGCCGGGGCGAATCTGCTCGCCCCGCGCACCCACAACGGGGCGCTCGTGCTCGACCTGCTGCGCACGGCGGGGACGACGGGCATCAGCCGTCTCGAACTCGCCGAGCGCACCGGGCTGACCCCGCAGGCCGTCAGCAAGATCACCGCCCGGCTGCGGGCGGACGGGCTGGCGGCGGAGGCGGGACACCTGGCCTCGACGGGCGGCAAGCCGCGCACCGTGCTGCGGCTCGTCCCCGAGGCAGGGCACGCGGTCGGACTCCACCTGGACCGGGACGAGCTGACGGCGGTGCTCTGCGACCTCGCGGGCACGGTGGTCGCCGAGCGGAGGGTGCCGCTCGGTCTGGGAGCCGGGGCGGCGGCCGTCGTGGAAGGCGCGGCGCGGGAGATCGAGGCGCTGATCGAGGCCGCCGGGGTCTCCGTCCTGGGGGTCGGCGTCGCACTGCCCGGGCCGCTCGACCACACGCGGGGGGTGCTGCACCGGGTCACGGGGTTTCCGGAATGGGACGGGTTCCCGCTGCGGGACGCGCTGGCGGAGCGGCTCGGAGCGCCGGTGGTGGTGGACAAGGACACCAACGCGGCGGCGCTGGGGCTGGCGGTGAGCGGCTGTGCGTCGGGGCGGGGGCAGGGGCCGAGGCAGGGCCCGGGACTCGGGCGCGCGGACGGCCTCGGTGGCGGGCTCGGCGGCGACGACACCGACGGCGACGGCGACGGTCGCGGCGACGGCCACGGAGCGGGCGACCGCGGCGCGGACCACGGTGGGGATCGTGACCGCGACCACGGTGGTGGCCGGGTCCGGGGCGACGGAGGTGAGGGCGGCCGGGGCGGCGCGGGCGTTCGCGCGGGCGGGGAGGCGTTCGCCTATCTGCATCTCGGTACCGGGCTCGGGGCCGGGCTCGTGTTCGGTGGGGCCGTGCACCGGGGCGCCCGTACCGGGGCGGGGGAGTTCGGGCACCAGGTCATTCAGCTGGACGGTCCCCTGTGCGACTGCGGCAACCGTGGCTGCGTCGAGGCGCTCTGCCTCGCCGCGGTGGGGCGCGGCGCCGTGGACGAGGCAGCCCGGGTGCTGGGCGCGGGGGCGGCGAACCTGGTCGGCTTGCTGGACATCGATCTGGTGCTGCTCGGCGGCCGTACGGTCGCGGCTCACCAGGAGGCCTTCGTCCGGGGTGTCGGTGCGGTGCTGGGGGAGCGGGCCCGGCGGGAGGGCACGGACACGGTTCCGGTGCTGGTCGCTCCCGGCGGGGCGCGCGGGGTGGCGGAGGGGGCGGCGCAGCTGTTGCTGGCCCCGTTGTTCGGGCGGGGGGAGGGCTGAGGCCCGTTCGGGCGCGTGCGGGCCGGGACTCGGGGCCGGTGAGGACCGCGGGGGCGGGGCACCGCACCGGGCGGGAGGCGCGGATTCCCCGTTCTTCTCCCGTTCCTGCCTCGCTTCTCCTCGCTCTTCCGCCTTCCGCGGCTCGTCATCCGCTCTTCCTCGGCTCGTCCTCGGTCCGCTGTTCGAGGGGACTTCCGGGGCCGATCGGGGCCATGGACGGGCGTGGCGGCGCGGGGCCGCCGGGCGGCGGTGGAAGGGTCTCGCGTGCCGTTGCCCGTAACCGCCTGACGCTCCTGGTCCCCACCGTCCTCGATCGGCAAAGGCCTTTCATGCGACCGCGCCCGTGCCTCCCGCCCGTCCCGCCCTCCCGCCCTCCCTTCCTCCCGCTCGCGCTGACCGCCGCCGCGTCCACCCTGGGTCTCGCCCTCGGGCCCGCCCCCGCGCACGCACTGGTCGCCCCCGCGGACCCGCTCCCCACCTGTGCCGCCCCCGACACCCGCGCCTTCCCCCTCAAGACCCGGATCCACGGGGGGCCCGGCGCCTTCGAGGCCGGCGGCGGCTTCGGGACCTGGTACATCGACCTGACCAACACCACGGCGCGGACCTGCGGAAACATCCATCCGATCGTCGTGCTGGTGGACGGCGGGCGGGCGCTGCGGCCGAAGCAGGCACGGATGGAGTTCTACGAGGGCGAGAAGCCGCACCCGGTCGTGTTCGAGAAGAGCGACGAGGACGAGAACGTGGGGGCGTTCGACGACGGGTTCCCGGGGTTCACCGTCGGGCCCGGCCGGACGGTCACCGTGAAGGTCCGGCTGGCCGTGACCTCGGACGCCGTGCCGAACGACGTCGTCGCCAAGGCGGCGGTCGTCCAGCGTCACGGTGACGACGGTGACTGGGTGGGGGAGTCGAACGACTACCGGTTCCGGATCAACGGCGGTGG
Organism: Streptomyces fagopyri; assembly: GCF_009498275.1. Lineage (NCBI taxonomy): Bacteria > Bacillati > Actinomycetota > Actinomycetes > Kitasatosporales > Streptomycetaceae > Streptomyces > Streptomyces fagopyri. The sequence continues at coordinate 5,791,371 of NZ_CP045643.1, forward strand.
TCCCGACGTCCCCGGGACCACGGAGAACCACGGCCACACCGACGCCGGCGGCACCGGTGGTGGAGACGGCGGGGGCGGCAGCGGCGGCGGCGACGGAGGCGGCAGCGGCGGCGACGGAGGGGGGAGCGGCGGGGGCGACGGAGGGAGCGGGACCGCCACCGACCAGGGTGGCGGCAGCGGCGGTACGGGCGATGCCGGTACCGGTACCGGTGCCGGCACCGACTCCCGTACCGGCGGGTCGGGTGCGGGCGCCGGTGGCGTCGACGGCGGCGGAAACGACGGCGACGGAGGTACGGGCGGCGGCGGGGGAGGTACGGGCGGAGGCACGGACGGCGGCGGGGGCACGGGCGGGAACTCCGCCGCGGACGAGCTCGCCGAGACCGGCCCCGGCGCGCCGCACGGGTTCGGGGTGGCGGGCGTGATCGGCCTCTTCGCGACCGGCGTCGCCCTGTTCGTCATGGCCCGCCGATCCCGGTCCGGACGCGGCTGAGCCCTCCGGCGGATGCCGGTCGGGACGTCGCCGAGCCCTCCGGCGGATCCCTGTCCGGACGTCGTCGAGCCCTCCCGCGGGCACGGCCGCGTGTCCCATCTGCGACCATCCCACCCGTGGACTACCCGAACGACCAGGCCCCCGGCGCCCCCGTCCGCTCCGGCATCCCGGAGCACGGCCGCATCCCCAAGTACTACGCGGTGAAGGCGCACATCGCCCTGCTGGTCGAGGAGTTGGGCGAAGGCGGCCTGCTGCCGACCGAGCGCGACCTCGCCGAGCGGTACGAGGTCGCCCGCGAGACCGTACGCCAGGCCCTGCGCGAGCTGCTGCTCGAAGGGAGACTGCGGCGGCAGGGGCGCGGGACGGTCGTCGCGGGGCCGAAACTGGAGCAGCCGCTCTCCCTCGCGAGTTACACCGAGGGCGTCCGGCGGCAGGGGCGCACCCCCGGCCGTACGCTGATCAGCCTCGATCGCTTCCCCTGTCCCGAGACGCTCGCCGCTGAGGCCGGGCTCACGCGCGGCGAGCCCGTCTGGCACATGGAGCGTGTGCTGCTCGCGGACGACGAGCGGGTCGGGCTGGAGAGCACCTACGTCGCCGTGGCCCGCGTACCGCACCTCGACCGCGACTTCACGCCGGACTCGTCCTTCTACGCGTACCTCCACGACCGGCTCGGTATCGCGTTCGGTGACGCGGACGAACGCATCGAGACCGTGCTGGCCACCCCGCGCGAGGCGTTGCTCATCGGGACGCCGCCCGCCCTGCCGATGCTGCTGATCCACCGTGTCTCGCGGGACACGCGGCGGCGGCCGTTGGAGCGGGTGCGGACGCTGTACCGGGGGGACCGCTTCTCCTTCACGGCGCACCTCGGGGGATGATTCGAGCCATGTTCGGGCGGGCTCCGGCCCGCCCTTTATTATAACGAGAGAATAACGGGTCTAGCCCAAACGTGATGGGTAGTTCACCATCCGGATGCAGTCCGGACCCTTCCGATTCCCCCGTACCGAGGAGCGTTGCCGTCGTGAGAGTGATAGTTGTCGGAGCCGGAGTGGTGGGCACCCTGCATGCCTGGCACGCAGTGGAGCGCGGCCACCAGGTCGTACAGATCGAGCGTGAGGCGGAGGCCCGCGGGGCCTCGCTGCGCAACTTCGGGCAGATCTGGGTGAGCGGTCGCGCCGGAGGAGAGGAACTCGACACCGCCCTGCGGGCGCGGGAGCTGTGGGAGTCGATCGGGGCGCGCGTGCCCGGCCTCGGCTTCCGGGCCAACGGATCGCTGACCCCCCTACGGGGGGAGCGCGAGCTCGCCGTCGCCGAGGCCGCGCTGGCCCGCACGGACGCCGCAGCCCGCGGCTACAAGCTGTTCACGCCCGACGAGGCACGCGCGGTGAACCCCGCCCTGCGGGGGACGTTCGACGCCGCCCTGTACTGCGAGCGCGACGCCGCCGTCGAGCCCCGCACCGCCCAGCTCGCCCTGCGCGAACAGCTGTCGCGGTCCCCCGACTACACCTTCCTGCCGGGGCGCGAGGTCCGGGACGTGATCGGTGAGCGCGCCGTGCGCGACGACCACGGGGACGTGCACACCGGTGACGTCGTCGTGCTGTGCACGGGCGCCTGGCTCGGCGGTCTCGTACGGGAACTGGCCGGTCCCGAACTGCCCGTGCGGCGCGTACGGCTGCAGATGATGCAGACCGACCCGCTCGGCGAACCGCTCACGACCTCGGTCGCCGACGCCGACAGCTTCCGCTACTACCCCGCCTACCGGAGCCCCGCGCTCGACGAGCTCAACACGCTCCAGCCCCAGGCCCCGACCGCGGCCGAACACCGGATGCAGCTGCTCATGGTGCAGCGCGCGGACGGCGGACTGACCATCGGCGACACCCACGAGTACGAACACCCCTTCGCCTTCGACACCCTCGAAGACCCCTACGACCACCTCACCGAGGTCGTCGAGTCCTTCCTCGGACGCCCGCTGCCGAGGATCCGGCGCCGCTGGGCCGGCGTGTACGCGCAGTGCACGGACACCGGCCGGGTCGTGCACCGGCAGCGTGTACGGGACGGGGTGTGGCTGGTCACCGGGCCCGGCGGGCGCGGAATGACCTGTTCACCGGCGATCGCCGAGACCACTGCCAACGAACTGGGATGGTGAAAGAGATGACCACGGACACACGGCTCGTCGTCCTCGACATGGCCGGCACCACCGTCGCCGACGGCGGCCTCGTGGAGCGGGCGTTCGCCGCGGCCGCGGGCGAACTGGGCGTCGAGCCCGGATCCGCGGACCACACCGAGAAGCTGGACTACGTCCGGGCCACCATGGGCGAGTCCAAGATCTCCGTCTTCCGGCACCTGTTCGGCGAGGAACCCCTCGCCCAGCGGGCCAACTCCGCCTTCGAGAAGGCCTACGGGGAACTGGTCGACGGCGGGCACATCGCGCCGGTCGCCGGAGCGCGCGAGGCGATCGAGGCGCTCACCGGGTCCGGGCGGACCGTCGTGCTGAGCACCGGGTTCGCCCGCGTCACCCAGGACGCGATCCTCGACGCGCTGGGCTGGCGGGACCTGGTGGCGCTCACGCTCTGCCCGGCGGACGCGGGGGGCCGGGGACGGCCGTACCCCGACATGGTCCTGGAGGCCTTCCTGCGGACCGGGGCCGCCGACGGCGTCCAGCAGATCGCGGTCGTGGGCGACACCTCGTACGACATGCTCAGCGGGGTACGCGCCGGGGCCGGGCTCGTCGCCGGCGTGCTGACCGGCGCCCACGACGAACCCGCGCTGCGCGCGGCCGGTGCCGGGCACGTGCTCGCCTCGGTCGCCGGACTGCCCGCCCTGCTCGACGGAGCCGGGGCATGACCAGCGGTATCCGCTTCGACCGGGTGTCCGTCGCCTACGACGGCACCACGGTCCTCGACGCCCTCGACCTGACCGTCGAACCCGGCGAGGTCATGGCGCTGCTCGGGCCCTCCGGATCGGGGAAGACCACCGCGCTGCGGGCCGTCGCCGGGTTCGTGCGGCCCGCCTCCGGGCGGGTGTTCATCGGCGACCGGGACGTGACCGACCTGCCGCCCCACCGGCGGGGGATCGGCATGGTGGTGCAGCAGTACGCGCTCTTCCCGCACCTGCGCGTCGAGGACAACGTGGCCTTCGGGCTCAAGGCGCGGAAGGTCGCCAGGAGCGAGATCCGCGGGCGGGTCGCCGAGGCGCTGGAGATGACCGGGATGGCGTCCTACGCCCGGCGCCATCCCCGGGAACTGTCCGGCGGACAGCAGCAGCGCGTCGCCATCGCGCGGGCGCTCGCCATCAGGCCGGGCGTGCTCCTGCTCGACGAGCCGCTGTCCGCCCTCGACGCACAGCTGCGCTCCGGAATGCTCGCCGAACTCGCTCGCCTGCACCGCGAGTTGCCGGACGTGTCGATCCTGTACGTCACCCACGACCAGGTCGAGGCGCTCACCCTCGCCGACCGGATCGCGGTCATGGACAGGGCGCGGCTGCGGGACTGCGGAACACCCCGGGAGCTGTACCGGGCGCCGCGCACCGAGTTCACGGCGTCCTTCGTCGGCAACGCCAACCTGCTGCCCGTGACCGTCGGCCCCGGAACCGTCTCCCTCGCCGGGACCGAGCTGAAGGTCGACACCGCGGACGCCGTGCCCGGCGCCTCGGCGACCCTGTGTGTACGGCCCCACCTCGTCGGCCTCGGCCCCGGACCCAACCAGGTCGCCGGGACCGTCGGCGAGGTCCAGTGGCGCGGCTCCACCCACCGGCTGTACGTCGACGTGGCGGGCCACCGGATGATGGCGGACGTCCGCGAGCTGCGCGAACCCCCCGTCCACGGCGACCCGGTGACGCTGCACTTCGCGCCCGACGACGCCGTACTGCTGTCGGCGGGGGTGACGGCGGATGGCTAGCGCCGTGGCCACCGCCCCCGCGGCGGCACCCGCCGGGTCCCGCCGGCGGATACCGCCGTGGGCCTGGGCCCTGCCGCCCGTCGCCGTCCTCGGCCTCGTCTTCCTCTACCCCCTCGCCCTCGTCGTCCAGCAGTCCTTCCAGCCCGACACCGGCGGCACCTCCGCGCAGGCGTACGGCGACGTGTTCGCCTCCACCGCCTTCCGGGACGCGCTCGGCACCACCGTGTGGCTCGCGGTCGGCTCGACGGCCGGCTGCCTCGTACTCGGGTTCGCGCTCGCCCTGGTCATCGCGTTCGTGCCGTTCCCCGGAGGGAAGGCCGTCGCCAGGTTCATCGACGTCTTCCTGTCCTTCCCGTCCTTCCTCATCACGCTCGCCCTGCTCTTCCTCTACGGCAGCGTGGGCATCGCCAACGGACTGTGGACGGACGCGACCGGTGCCGCCGCGGGGCCCTTCCGGTTCCTCACCACTCCGTGGGGCGTGCTGCTCGCCGAGATCACGTACTTCACCCCGTTCGTGATGCGCCCCCTGCTCGCCGCGTTCTCGGGCATCGAGACCGCCCAGCTGGAGGTGGCGTCCTCCCTGGGAGCGCGGCCCGCGCGGATCGTGCGGCAGGTGATCCTGCCCGAGGCGCTGCCCGCGCTCGCCGCCGGCGGCAGTCTCGTCCTGGTGCTGTGTCTGAACGAGTTCGGGATCGTCCTGTTCACCGGCGCGAAGGGCGTCACGACCCTGCCGATGCTCGTCTACAGCAAGGCGATCCTGGAGTCCGACTACCCGGGCGCCTGTGTCGTCGCCGTCGTCAACGTCCTGATCTCCGTGGGCCTCTACGGCCTGTACCGGGTGGTGAGCCGTCGTGCTGGTGCATAGCCGCAAGGGGAGGTGGGCCACCTGGGCCGTGTTCTTCGCGCTCTTCCTGCCCCTGTTCGCCGTGCCGCTCCTGGTCGTCCTGGCCGCCTCGTTCGCCACCAGCTGGTCGAGCGCGTTCCCGTCCGGCTTCACGACCGGGCACTACGCGGCCGCCACCCGCGGCGAGTCGCTCCAGGCCCTGACCACCAGCCTGGTCACGGCGCTCACCGCGAGCGTCCTCGCGCTGGTCGTCGGCACCTGGGCGGCGCTCGCCGCGCACGCCCTCAAGAAGCGGGGCGCCCGCCTCCTCGACGCGCTGTTCATGCTGCCGGTCGCCGTGCCCTCGGTCGTCGTCGGCCTGGCCGTCCTCGTCGCCTTCTCCAAGCCGCCGGTCCTGCTCAACGGCACCCGGTGGATCGTCGTCCTCGCGCACGCCGTCCTTGTCACGGCGTTCGCCCACCAGTCGGTGTCGGCCGCCGTCGCGCGTCTCGACCCGGCGTACGAACAGGCCGCCGCCTCGCTCGGCGCCCGGCCCTCGTACGTGCTGTGGCGGGTGCGGCTACCGCTGCTGCTGCCCTCGCTGACCGCCGCGGCCGGCCTCTGCTTCGCCCTGTCCATGGGCGAGTTGAGCGCCACCATGATGCTCTACCCGCCCGACTGGACGCCGCTTCCCGTCCGGATCTACGCCGCCACGGACCGCGGCGCGCTCTTCACCGGGTCCGCGCTCGCCGTGGTCCTCATGACCACCACCGTGCTCGTCCTGTTCGCCGTCTCCCGGATCCGTACCAGGGCGGCCTACCGCTGACCCGTCACCGGCCCTGCGCCGGGCCGCACCGCCCCACCGGCGTCCCATCGACCCATCGACCCACTGACCCACTGACTCACCACGTCACGCGAGGAGTTCATCTCGTCATGCCCAGAAACACCTTCCTCAAGTCGCTCGCCGCCGTCCTCGGTGGCCTCGCCCTCGCCTCCACGCTCACCGCCTGCGGTGGTGACTCCGCCGCCGCCGACGCCAAGGTCGTCACCGTCTACAGTGCGGACGGCCTCAAGGGCGAGAACGGCGACGGCTGGTACGACCAGGTCTTCAAGGACTTCGAGAAGCAGACCGGGATCAAGGTCGAGTACGTGGAGGGCGGCTCGGGCGAGGTGGTCCAGCGCGCCGTGCGCGAGAAGACCAACCCGCAGGCCGACGTCCTCGTCACCCTCCCCCCGTTCATCCAGCAGGCCGACGGCAAGGGGCTGCTGCAGAAGTACGCGCCGAAGGGCTCCGACCAGGTCGGCGGCGCGGACAAGGCCACCGACGGCACCTGGACCTCCGTCGTCAACAACTACTTCGGCTTCGTCTACAACAAGAAGGAGCTGAAGCAGGCCCCCACCAGCTGGGACGGGCTGCTCGACGCGACCTACAAGAACAAGCTCCAGTACTCCACCCCGGGTGTCGCCGGTGACGGAACCGCCGTGCTCATCAAGGCGATCCACGACTTCGGCGGCAAGGACGCGGCGCTCGCCTACCTGAAGAAGCTCCAGGCCAACAACGTCGGCCCGTCCGCCTCCACCGGCAAGCTCGCCCCCAAGGTCGACAAGGGCGAACTGCTGGTCGCCAACGGCGACGTCCAGATGAACTACGCGCAGTCCAGGGACATGCCGAACCTGGGCATCTGGTTCCCCGAGGCCACCGACAAGGCCGCCGGCGGCGCCGGGAAGCCGACCACCTTCGCGCTCCCGTACGCCGCGGGCCTGGTCACCAAGGCCCCGCACACCGAGAACGGCAGGAAGCTCCTCGACTTCATGCTCTCGGCCAAGGCACAGCAGCAGGTCAGCGAGATCGGCGGCGGCTTCTCCGCGCGGGGCGACGTCAAGGCCACCGACGCCAACGCCATCGCTCTGACCAAGCTCATGGACGGGGTCGAGGTCTTCGCGCCGGACTGGACCGACATCGACAAGAACCTCACGTCGTACGTCGAGGACTGGAAGTCGGCCACGGGCAGCTGACGCCCCCACCGAGGCGCTCGTCTCCTGCGACGACGGCGCGCCGGTCACGGTGAAGACGCACTCCGCCGAGGTGCCCTCCCGGACGGAGACGCTCACCCTCCAGGTCCCGGCCGGTGCGCGGACGGCCCGTTTCCGGTGCCGCCGCACCGGCGGCGACGACCGGTACCGGGTGATCGACGGAGTGCGGATCGAACAGGCCTGGCCAGGTCGGGATCGTACGGCCCTGACTAGGGTGGGGGGCGTCGGCACAGCGTCGTTCCGGCGCCCCCGGATCCAGTGCGTACGAACGCCAGGACGGCAGGAGACCCAGCAGATGTCAGAGCGCAAGCCCATCGAGTCGTGGCTCACCGACATGGACGGTGTGCTCATCCACGAGGGTGTGCCGATCCCCGGTGCCGACGCCTTCGTCAAAAGGCTGCGGGAGTCCGGGAAGCCGTTCCTGGTGCTCACCAACAACTCCATCTACACCGCCCGTGACCTGCACGCCCGGCTCCGCCGCATGGGCCTGGACGTCCCGGTGGAGAACATCTGGACCTCCGCTCTGGCCACCGCCAAGTTCCTGGACGCCCAGCGCCCCGGCGGCACCGCCTACGTCATCGGCGAGGCCGGCCTGACCACCGCGCTGCACGACATCGGGTACGTCCTGACCGACCACGAGCCGGACTACGTGGTCCTCGGCGAGACCCGCACCTACTCCTTCGAGGCCATGACCAAGGCGGTCCGGCTGATCGAGGGCGGCGCCCGGTTCATCGCGACCAACCCCGACGAGACCGGGCCGTCCACCGAGGGCCCGCTGCCCGCCACCGGGGCCGTCGCCGCGCTGATCACCAAGGCGACCGGAAAGCAGCCGTACTTCGCGGGCAAACCGAACCCGCTGATGATGCGGACGGGCCTCAACGCCATCGGGGCGCACTCCGAGACCAGCGCGATGATCGGCGACCGCATGGACACCGACGTGCTGGCCGGACTGGAGGCGGGGATGGAGACCTACCTCGTGCTGACCGGTCTCACCACGCGTGACGAGATCGAGAAGTACCCGTTCCGGCCCTCCAGGATCGTCGATTCGATCGCGGACCTCGTCGACCGGATCTAAACCATTCGTGACCCGTCCGGAGTAGTCGCGGGCGTCAGCGGATGCGCCGTGCGGCCCGCGGGGGGAGTCTCCAGACATCTGGAGGTTCACGATGGGTTCATGGAAACTCACTCTCTGCACCGGAGCGGTCGTGGCGGTCGCGCTGGCCCCCACCGCGTACGCGGCCGCGCTGACTCCCACCGCGTACGCGACCGCTGTCCGGAGCGACGCGGCGGCCGTCTCGGTGACACCCGCGGTCCCCGCCCCCGGCAGTGACATCCGCCTGCGGGCGGAGGGCTGCACGGGAAGCACCGGCACCGCCGCGTCCGCCGCGTTCGTCGCGGACGCGCGGCTCACGGGTTCGGACGGGGTGCTCACCGGCGAGACCCGGGTCCGCACCTCGCTGTCGCCCGGCACCTACGACGTCACGGTCGGCTGCGCGGGCGGGCAGGGCACGCGGCAGGTCAAGGGCACCGTGACCGTCACCGGTCAGCCGGAGCCGCTCTCCACGCTCTCCGCCCCCGCGTCGCTCCTCGCCTCGCCCGTCGCCCCGGTGCACGCGGGCGGCGGCGGTACCGCCCGTGCCGACGGAAGCGGCCCGCACACGGTGGCCGTGGACGCGCGGGCGACCGGCCCGGGGACCCGGCAGGCGGTGATCGGTCTCGTCCTGGCGGGTGTCGCCGCGGTGGCCGTGGCGCTGCGCAGCGCCCGTCGCGGCCGAGACACGTCCGAGTGACATGCCGGACAGAGAGCGTTCCCCGGGCGTGGGGCGGCTGCTGACCGGCGTCGCCTGGGCACTGCTGCTGCTCGGGCTGTGGCTGTGGGGCAGGGAGGTGACCGACGTACGGCTGGGAATGTCGGCGCCGGCCACGGGAGACATGGCGGCGGTGGGACGGCCGCCGGAGGTCCGGATGCCTCCGCCGCTGAAGCCGCTCGGCAGGGCACGGCCGCAGCGCGTCGACATCCCGTCGATGGGGGTGCGGGCGCCGGTGGTGGCCCGCGGGCTCGACACGCAGGGCGCCATCGATCCGCCGCCCTACGAGCAGCCGGGCGTCGTCGGCTGGTACGCCGCGGGAGTGCAGCCGGGTGCGGCCGGGACCGCGCTGTTCGTGGGGCACGTCGACACCGAGACCCGGCCCGCGGTCTTCTACCAGCTCAGCACGATGCGGCCGGGCCAGCGGATCCGCGTGATGCGTGACGACGGGACCGTCGCCGAGTTCACCGTGGACGATGTCGCGGTCTTCCCGCGCGATCACTTCGACGCCCAACAGGCTTACGGACCACGGCAGTCGGGGCGGGCCGAGCTGCGACTGGTCACCTGCGGCGGCACCTTCGACCGGGCCCGTCGTACGTACACCGCGAACGTGGTCGTGTCCGCGTACCTCACCGGAAAGGGCTTCTGAGCCCGGGGAGCCCGTACGCGGACTCCCGTGGCGGGCGCACCTGGCCCGGCCGGCGGCCCGCTCCCCCCGGGGCCACCGGCCGGACTGGTCCTCGACCGCGCGCGCACGGGCTGCGGGAGTAACCCGGCGGCGGCGCGGGAGGTTCTGAGACCATTCCGGACATCACGCACCACGGTGAGGAACTCGGTGATCCGGATGACCGGCATGGCGGGACCGGCTCGGGGGCCGGGGGCGGTCGAGGCAACTCTAGAGCGGATGGGCGTTCCGGCCTAGAGGCTGTCGGATGTCGGTCGGCGTCGTGGCCCTGTGTGATCCGACCAGGTGACGGCCGCTTCCGCGGGACGGTCCGTCAACACCTCATAGGGACCGGGGCCGTTCGCCGTCCGGACCGTCCCGGTCCGTCGAGCGCGCCACGACCCGCGCCGCGATCTCGTCGAGCGGCAGCCGGTGCCGGCGCGTGTACCGGCGCAGCGCCGGGAAGGCCTGGTCCACGCCCGTGGCCCCGCGCCCGCCGGGTGACGTCGGGCCGGCGGGCGGCGGTCGGGGCGGCGTTCCCCCATTTCGCTGTTCGTCTCCGCCGGGGGCGTCCCGCTCGCTGTGCCGGGCTTCGTCCAGCGGCGCCTACCCGGCGCGTCCGGGCCTGTAACAGCTCGCCGACAGGGTTCGGAGCAGCCCGTGGGCGAGGAGGCGCCCATGTCACGATTGCCCCTCAGGGCGGTGCACCCGAGGGGGAGTTGCATGTACGGCGGCAAGGGGGCCCGGGCACGGGCGTCCATGGCGGTGATGGGGGCGGTCCTGCTGTTGGGGGGGTGTTCGGCGGGGGGCGGCGGGGACGGAGGCGACGACGCGGGGCCCAGGATCCCCCGGCAGCCGGGGAGTCCGGGCCCCTTCTGGGTCAACCCGGCGGGCAACGCGGCCGAGCAGGTGGCCGCGTACGTCAAGGCGGGCAGGAAGGACGACGCCGAGCAGATCCGCAAGATCGCCGAGCGGGCGACCGGCGAGTGGATCGGGCCGGAGAACCCGGAGCGGGAGGCGCGCGGTTTCACGCAGGCCGCCGAGCGGGCGGGCCGGGCCGCCGTACTGGTCCTCTACAACATTCCGCACCGCGACTGCGGCCAGTTCTCGCGGGGCGGCGCCGCGGACGGCGACACCTACCGGACCTGGATCGACGCGGTCGCCCGCGGCATCGGCGACCGGCCCGCCACGGTGGTCCTGGAACCGGACGCGATCCTGCACCTGGTCGACCGGTGCACTCCGGCGCGGTTGGGGGAGGAGCGCTACTTCCTCCTGAAGGAGGCCGTCACCGAGCTCAAGTCCCTGAAGAACACGAAGGTGTACCTGGACGCGGGCAACGCGGGCTGGGGCCACCCCGACCAGATCTTCCAGCCGCTCGAACGGGCGGGCGTCGACCTGGCCGACGGGTTCGCGGTGAACGTCTCCAACTTCTACTCGACGCGGGACTCCGTCGCGTACGGCAAGCGGCTGTCCGCGCGGGTCGGCGGCAAGCACTTCGTCGTCGACACCAGCCGCAACGGCAACGGGCCCTACACGGCCGGCAAGGCCGACGAGAACTGGTGCAATCCGCCGGGACGCGCGCTGGGCGAGAGCCCGACGACGAAGACCGCCGATCCACTCGTCGACGCCTATCTGTGGGTGAAGCGGCCCGGCGAGTCGGACGGCACCTGCAAAGGTGGTCCGAAGGCGGGCGACTGGTGGCCCGAGTACGCGCTCGGGCTGGCGAGGGCTTCGGGGTAAAGGCCCGCGTGGAGCGGCCGGTACGTGACCGGGGGCGCCCTCCGCCGTCGAGCGGAGGGCGCCCCCGGTCACGTGGGCGGGTTCCGGTGGATCAGGGAACCCTGATCCACCGGGCCCTGGACGGCGTTCCCCGGCCGTCCGTCACGAACAGCATGTACCAGCCGGACTCCACCAGGTTCCGGTTCCTCGGCACGGTCACCGTGATCCCGTTCGCCGTCCTCTCGAAGTCCAGCGCGACGGAGCGCTGGTCGACGTCGGTGACGTGGGTGGAGGCGCTCGGCCGGATCAGTCGCGCCGTCCTGATGGACGAGGGGTGCGCGGAGGTGAAGGTGGCCGAGCCGCCGCGGGCGACGGTCCTCGGGCCACCGCCCAGGGCGGGCCGGGAGCCGCGGTAGAGATACGGCGGCGTGTAGATCTCGATGCGCTGTTCGAAGGTGGCGGGCTTGGTGTCGGCCTTGTCCGCGTAGAGCGGGTTGGAGCCGAAGAACATCACGCGGCCGTCGGGCAGCAGGATCGAGCCCGAGTGGTAGTTGCGGCCCACCAGGGGGTCGGCGACCCGGTCGAAGGTGTTGGAGGAGGGCCGGTAGATCCGTGCCTGGAGGATGTCGGAGGCGCCGCGCCCGCGGTAGTCCTCGGAGCCGCCGGACACCAGGACGGTGTCGTCGGGCAGGATCGAGGACTGCGGATAGCGGGTGCCCTTCTCCAGTTCGGGGCCGTCGACGAACCTGGGGTTCCTGTCCTTGAGGTCGATGAGCCGGGTCCTCCTGCTGGAGAGCCTGGACTCGCCGACTCCGCCGCCGCCGACCACCAGGTACTTCTCGTCCTGCGCGGGCGGCAGCAGCACCGTGCCGGAGGTCTCCATCAGGGTGGGATCGCTCAGACCGGGCAGTCTGGTGAACTTGTTCGTGGCCACGTTCCAGATGCCGGGGTCGCGGCCCACGTCGTCCGGTCCGTAGCCCGCGTTCGAGCCCGAGTAGAACATCTCGCCGTTCTGCGTCAGGCTGACCGCCGGATAGGTCGGGAACTGGCGGATGCCCTTGGTGTAGGTCCACTTCCTCGTCCCCGGGTCGAAGACCTCGTTCTTGCCCGGGACCAGCTGGCCGATCTCGTCGAGTCCGGAGAGGCTGAGGATCCTGCCGTCGCTCATGGTCGTCAGCGTCGGGTACCAGCGGGCCTCGTTCATCGGGTCGACCTTGATGTACCGCTCGGCGACCGGATCGAACTCGAACGCGTCGCGGATGCCCTGGAAGTCCTTCTTGTCGAGGGCGAGTTTCTGGGCGATGCCGTACGTGTTGCGCGCGTCCGAGCCCGCCAGGCCCCGGACGCGGTAGTTGTCCTGGGTGCCCGTCTGGTACTTCTGGCCGCTCTTCTGCGCCTCGACGTAGATCCGGCCCAGGCCGGGGTCGTTGCGCAGGAACGCGCCGGTCGCCCTGTCGAAGACCTTCTTCGCGCGCGGGACGAGCACCGGGTCCTTGGAGACGAACGTCCTGCCGTTCTTCTTGCCGGTGAATCGGGTACCCGCGGGCAGCGTGACCGGCTTGTCGGGGTTCTCGTTGTGGACGACCATCAGGCCGCCGGCCTTGGTGACGTCACCCTTCAGCGTCTCGTAGCGCTTGGTGCCGCCGGCGATCAGCAGATTGCCGTCGGCGAGCTGGGTGTGGCCCGTGCAGAACAGGTCGGCGGGCGTCGGGATCGACCTGACGGTCCCCTCGACCGGATCCCAGAGCCGCGTGTCGAACTTCTTCGCGTCGAAGTTGTCCTGGTTGTTGCCCGAACCGGCGACCAGCAGGATCTTGCCGGTGTGCAGCAGGGCCGCGTGGATGGTGTTGAGCCGGTACCGCTCGGGGAACCGGACGATGTCCCAGTGGCCGTTCGCGGCTTTGTACTCGGGCTTGTCGATCGTGTACTGGTGGTACCTCTCCGTGCTGAAGCGATAGACCCACGGTCCGTTCATCCCGGTCAGAGCGAGCACCACCGCACCGCCCATCGCGAGACGGCGGACGCGGCGGCGACGGGCACCGTCTCTCATTTCTCGCGTCCCCCAAGGGAAATCCGCAGGGTCTGTTCGCTGCCGCTGCCGCTGCCGCTGCCGCTGCCGCTGCCGTCGTCGTTGTCGCCGCGCGCCGCCGCCCGGCCGGGCTCGTGCCGCGGCTCGTGCCCCGGCGCGTGCTGCTCCGGCCGGGGCACGGAGGACCGCGCGGGCGGGGGAGCGGTCTCTCCGGGCGGGGCCGGGGGGTTCTTCCCGGTCCGGCGCAGAGTCCACTGCCAGGCGAGGATCGGCGAGGCGGTGATCAGCAGGGCGAAGCAGGCCCAGGTGATCATCGCGGGGTGGGAGTGCCCGAGCAGGGGTCCGGCGACGATCGAGCCGGCGAAGACCAGGATGAAGAACAGGTGGATGCGGAAGGTCCCGAACAGTGTGTCCGGGCTCGCCGAATCACCCTTGGGGGTCACCACGAACCTGCTCCCGCGGCGCAGCACGGCGTCCATCAGCGAGCGGGCGTAGACCGGCGCCGAGAGCGCCGACATGATCATGCCCGCCACACCGCCGGAGCCCTCGGGCTCGTGCGGGGAGACGTTGTGCCGGCGGTTCCACAGGTACAGACCGATCTGCAGCGCGGAGGCGTTGCCGTACAGCATCAGCCACACCGTCGGGTCGATGTTCACGCCCGAGGCGCCCAGGCCGAGGAACAGCGCGCAACTCAGCGCCGCGAGAATCCAGTTGAGGGCCGACATCGGGTAGAAGATGATCATCATGGTGTAGTTGAAGAGCTTGCTGGGCGGCAGCGAGTAGAAGCCCTTCCAGTACTGCTTCAGGATCGTCTCGTACGTGCCCCGCGACCAGCGCAGCTGCTGGGTGAAGAAGTCCGTCCAGGCGTTGGGGCCCTCGCCGACCGCGAGCACGTCCGGCGTGTACACCGAGCGCCACTTGCGTCCCGTGGCCGGGTTCCGGTGGCGGTGCATCTCGAACCCGGTCGCCATGTCCTCGGTGATCGAGTCGTACAGACCGCCGATCTGCTTCAGCGCCCTGATGCGTACGGCGTTGGAGGTGCCCACGAACATCGGCGCGCCGTAGCGGTTGCCGGCCCGCTGGATCAGCGCGTGGAAGAGGAACTGCTGGGACTCGGCGGCCTTGGTGATGGGGTTGTCGTAGTTGCCGTACACCTGCGGGCCGATCACGAAGCCGATGTCCGGGTCGCGGAAGAAGCCGAGCATCCGCTCCAGATAGTTGGGCAGCGGCACGTGGTCGGTGTCGACGGAGGCGAAGAAGTCGTACGCGTCGCCGTGCGCCTCCAGCCAGGCGTTGTAGTTGCCGTGCTTGGTCCTGGCGCGGTGCGGCCCCTTGGCCTGGTTCCACTTCGCGACGCCCTTGCGGGAGAAGTGGTGCACACCGAGGCGCTCGCAGACCTCCTTCACCTCGGGGTCGTCGCCCTCGTCGAGGAGCCAGATGTGCAGAAGGCCCCGGTGGCGCAGCCGGACGGCCGCCTCCAGGGTCCTCGTCACCATGGCGAGCGGTTCCTTGCCGGGCACGAAGGAGGTGAGGAAGGCCACTCGGGTGCCGGTCTCGGGTACCACCGGGATCGGGTCGCGGGCGACCAGGGTCGCGTGCGCGTTCGAGAGTACGTTCATGCAGCGGAAGAACTCGATCAGGCCGATCGAGACGAGCATCACCGTGTCGAGCGCCGGCAGGAAGTCGTGGGCCGGGTAGTCGCGTTCGGTCCAGTGCTCCGGCTGGAGCAGCCAGCCGAGCAGGACCAGCGAGAGCAGTGGCGCCGCGCCCAGCATGAGGGCGGCCCGCAGCCGGTGCGGCTCCTGGGACAGCAGGGAGCGGTACCGCACCTTGTACGGCTTGCTCGGATCGGGACGCGTGAGAGGGCCCGCGAGCCTGCTGTAGTGCTCGTAGTCGTATCTCGGCAGAGTCTTCTTGATCCCCCCGGGGTCACCGGTCCGTTGCGACGGCACTCTGGGCCGGGTCGTCCCGGACGCGTCGAAGTCCTGTCGGGCGCCTGTCGGCGTCGACGTCATGAGTCATTCCCCCCACACGCACGGTCGTGTGCGTGTTCGTCGGTCCTTGTCGTCCGCTCGGATCCCCCTCGACCGTCACGGACGCGTGCTGGCAGGCGGCGTCATCACTTCATCCACACCCATGAAGACCACGGAAACGCGCCCGTCCGGTCGTACGGCGCCCCCTCGGCGCCCGTCCGTGAACGAGGTCCCCAACCTCACGGACGCAACCGGTCGATCCCCCAACTGCCGTGTGACGGCAGCCTCTTGCCGCCCAGGGTTCTACGGCGCCCGCCATGATCGCAAGGCGCGAAACGCTCGGTTAACCGGTCATACGATCTAATTGGGACGTATGTGCGAAGACGGGGGCGTTCCGGTACGACGAAGGGCCCCTCGCTTGAGACGAGGAGCCCTTCTGCCGGTGCGCCGCCAGGGACTCGAACCCCGGACCCGCTGATTAAGAGTCAGCTGCTCTAACCAACTGAGCTAGCGGCGCCTGCTGACCCGGAAACTCTACCCGATACGAACGGGTGCTCCCGACCGTGGAGCGGCGCCCGGCCGCCCACGGACGGCCCCGTACATCATTCGGACCGTCAACATGCGACACCGGACGACAGTTGAGAAACTGACGACTGTGCAGAAAAGCGGAGATTTCTACCTGGAGTGTGAGGGGCGACGCATGAAGACTCCGGTATTCGAGGAATTCGATCCCGCGAGTGACTGCGATTGCCCCGGATGCGTGCGTCAACGGCGTTTTACGACTCCTTCCGTGCCCTCGGGGCCGGTCGGCCGCCCGGCGGCGCGCAAGGCCCTGGTGATCGCCGCGGCGGCGGGCGCGGTCCTGGTCGCGGTCCCGTCGGTGCCCGCCCTGGCCGCCGCGCACGGACCCGCCCGGCCGGGCGACCCCGCAGATGGCGAGCCCGACACGCCGCAG
The DNA here is from genome assembly GCF_009498275.1 of Streptomyces fagopyri. Classification (NCBI taxonomy): domain Bacteria; kingdom Bacillati; phylum Actinomycetota; class Actinomycetes; order Kitasatosporales; family Streptomycetaceae; genus Streptomyces; species Streptomyces fagopyri. The sequence goes on from NZ_CP045643.1 coordinate 5,807,759, forward strand.
GGCAGCGAGGCGCCGCTGCATGGGCAGGCCACCGGTCCGGCGAAGCAGGGGACGGGGGCCCCCGCCACCACCCGCGCGGCGATCATCAACCGGGCGAAGAAGTGGATCACCGCGCAGGTGCCGTACAGCATGAGCGCGTACTGGTCGGACGGATACCGGCAGGACTGCTCCGGATTCGTCTCGATGGCATGGAATCTTCCGGGAAACGAATGGACGGGCAGTCTCGACACGTTCGGCGTACGTATTTCCCGCGATCAGCTGCAACCCGGCGACATTCTTCTCTTCCACAATCCGGCGGATCCCCAGAACGGTTCGCACGTCGTTCTTTTCGGTGGCTGGACGGACTACACGCACACCTATTACATCGCTTACGAACAGACCCGCCCGCACACCCGCCGGCAGTCCACGCCGTACGCGTACTGGAGCAACTCGAGCCACTATCTGCCCTACCGGCACAAGGGGGTGACCGACGGCGCGGGCGGCGCGGCGCCCTCGGTACCGGGTACCAAGGCCGCCCCCTTCCCGGGCACGTCCGCCTTCGGCCCCGGTGCGAACAACGCGTACGTCACCCAGCTGGGCCGGCTCCTGGTGGACCGGGGCGGGCGCCGCTTCTACACCTCGGGGCCGGGGCCGCGCTGGTCGAACGCGGACCGGCGGGCCACCCAGGCGTTCCAGCTCGCCCAGGGCTGGAAGGGGAAGGGCGCGGACGGGCTGCCGGGTCCGCTGACCTGGTCGTACCTGGTGGAGAAGAAGGGCAGGGACATTCCACCGGCGGCGGGGACGACGAGCACGGCGGGCACGGCGAGCACGACGGGCACGGCGAGCACGACGGGCACGGCGAGCACCGTGGGGACGGCGAGCACCGTGGGGACGGCGAGCACGGTGAGCGCCGCGAGCACTCCGATCACAGGGAACACCGCGGGGGCCGGTGGGGCGCCGGCCGCTGTCGTTCCCGGCTTTCCCGGGCGGGGGGCGTTCCGGCCGGGTGCGCACAACGCGTACGTCACCCTGCTCGGGAAGCAGCTGGTCAAGAAGGGTTTCGGCGCCTACTACACGACGGGCCCCGGGCCGGACTGGGGCGAGTCGGACCGGCGCGCCGTCGAGGCCTTCCAGCGAACGCAGGGCTGGCGGGGCGGTACGGCGAACGGCTATCCGGGTCCGGAGACCTGGCGGCGGGTCTTCTCGTGAGCGGGCCCCCGGAGCGGCCCGGAACCCGGGCGCGGCGCAGGTCCCCGAGTCGTCACGGGGGTCCCTGACGGAGCCGCACGGCCCGCGGTCCCGACGCGGCCCGTGATCGCACTTCCACGCGCGGAGGCATGGAGGCAGGTATGACTTCGACCACTTCACCCACCCCGGATCCCGAGGGGGGTCCGGACACCGGCGCCATCCGGTCCGCCCGGCTCATCCACAACGAGGCGACCACCGAGATCCCGGTCCACCTGCTCTTCCGGGACGAGGCGGACGCGGTGCCGGTGCCGCTCGCGCCCTCCGCCGCGGAGCGGCCGCCGGACACCACCGTCCCGCTGCGGGCGCGGGTGGCGAAGGGGGAGCGTGAACCGTCACGGGCGCGCCGGCTCGTTTCGGGCCGGGCCGCGCGCCCGGTGCCGGAGGTCGATCCCGATCTGGTGGAGCGGCCCGCGCGGGTCCTGCCCGCGGTGGCGGGGGTGCTCGCCGGGGCCTGCGGGGTGGCCGGATGTGTCCTCACCACCTGGTGGGCGGGGTCGCTGCCGTCGGCCGCGGGACACGCGCTCGGGCTGCCCGGACACGCGGGTGGCGGGCTCGGGCCCGCGCAGCTGGGCGCGTACGCCGGAGCGGGCGCCCTCGGCCTGTTCGGCTTCGGCGGTCTGGCCCGCGGCCGGACCGGGCGGGCCTGGGTGCTCGGTCTCTTCGGCGGCTACCGCGGCACGGTCCGGCGCACCGGCCTGATGTGGATCAACCCGCTGGTGATCCGGCGCCGGGCCGACGTACGGCTGCGGCACTGGCGCAGCGAGCCGATGTCGGTGGTCGACGGGAACGGGGTGGCGCTGCGGGTGGTGGTGCTCGTCGTGTGGCGGATCAAGGACACCGCGCGGGCCGTGCTCGGGGTCGAGGACCATGAGACGTATCTGCGTGAGTGCGTGGAGGCGGCGCTGTCGAGGGTGCTCACGCGGCTGCCGGCGGACCTGCCGCCCTCGGTGGTCAAGGACGTGACCCTGCGCAACACCGACGCGGTCGCCGAGGCACTGACCGGGCAGGTGGCCGAGGACACGGCACCGGTCGGGCTGGAGGTGTTCTCGGCGCAGCCGACCCGGATCGAGTACGCGCCCGAGATCGCCGCCGTGATGCAGCGTCACCGGATCGCCGCCCTGGACGCCCGGCACCGCGACTCCGTGCTCGACTCCGTGGTCGACTCGGTCGAGGACACGGTGACCCGGCTGACCCTGCGCGGTCTGGTCGAGCTCGACGACTACGAACGCAAGGCACTGGTGAAGGACCTGACGGTGGCGTTCTGCACCGGGCGCGGGGAGGGCTCGTCGTGAGCGTGTGTGATTGGTCTGGACATGTTCAAGAAGGCGCAATAATCTGTGACTTGGTCTAGACCTGAAAAACGCGCGCACGGCTCACGAGAACCTCCCCCACGTCCTCCAGGAGCGGCAGCATGCGCATACGGACGACCAGGAACAACGCCAAGTGGTACGCGGCCGTCGTCGGCCTCGCCACCGCGGGCACCTTCGTGCTCTCCACCGGCAGTGCCGGCGCCCATGGCTACACCGACCAGCCCCTCAGCCGGCAGAAGATGTGCGCCAGCGGCGGCACCGTCGCCAACTGCGGTGACATCCAGTGGGAACCCCAGAGCGTCGAGGGTCCCAAGGGCTTCCCGGCGGCGGGCCCCGCCGACGGCCGGATCTGTTCCGCGAACCACACCAACTTCGGCCAGCTCGACCAGCCCAAGACCCCCTCGGGCGGCGCCTGGCCCACGACCAGGGTCACCGGCGGCCAGAACTACTCCTTCCGCTGGCAGTTCACGGCCGTGCACGCGACGACCGACTTCAAGTACTACGTCACCAAGCCCGGCTGGAACCAGAACCACGCGCTGACCCGGGCCGACCTGAACACCACACCGTTCCTGACGGTGCCCTACAACGGCCAGCGCCCGCCGTCCACCCTCTCCCACTCCGGCACCCTGCCCAGCGGTCTGAGCGGGCACCACGTCATCCTCGGCGTGTGGACGATCGCCGACACCGCGAACGCGTTCTACTCGTGCGCGGACGTCACGTTCTGAAGGCACCGAATCCCCACCCGGATGTTCTGAGCCTCCCTTGAGGCGCCGGTCCACCCCCCACGGGTAGGTTCCACGCACGTCGCCATGACCATGACGGCGTGCGTGGAGCCGAACCTGACACACGGGGGTTTGTCATGGACGTCCTTGTCTGCGTCTTCTACGTCGTGCCCGCGCTGATCATGGCCGGGGCGACCCTCACGGCGGTCACGGTGGTGCACCGGTCGCGGGCCATGGGCCGGGCGTGGAACAGCGGGCTGACCGCGGAGGCGCGCTGTCTGCGCTCGTACACGACGATCAGTGGCGGCGGTGACACCTCCGTGTCCACGACGCTGCACCATGTGTACGAGTTCACGACGCGCGACGGCCGCACGATCCGTGTCGAGGAGTCGAACGGTCCGGCGACGGTCGTCGAGGGCGACATCGTGACCGTCCACTACACCGCCGAGCGTCCACAGCGGGCCACGGCCCACGCGCCGCAACGGGGACTGCTCGCGGCGGGCACGGTCTTCGTCGTGGTCTTCTGCGCGGTGGTCGTCCTCATCTGCGCCGGCTTCATCGTGGGCTTCCACGAGTTCTCGTCGGCGTGGGACTCGGCCTGGAAGGCGCAGGGGTGGTCCGAGGCCACGGGACTCCCTTTCTGACGAGGCGTCAATTATGGTGCGCGCCATGGGGTTCATGAGGCGCACCGTCGCGGAACTCGTGAGGGAGCGGTGGGGCGACCACCGGCCGGGGTTGTGGTTCGAGGGGCGGGTCCTGAGCCACCACCAGGTGACGGCGGGCGCGGCGGCGCGCGCCGCGCTCCTCGCCGACCTGCTGCCGACGGGCGCCGAGCCGCACGTCGGCGTCCTGCTCGACAACACCCCCGAGTATCCGATGTGGTTGAGCGCCGCGGCCCTGGCGGGGGCCGCCGTCGCGGGGATCAACCCGACCCGCCGCGGCCCCGAACTGGCCCGCGACATCCTGCACACCGAGTGCCGGGTGCTGGTCACCGAGCGCATCCACCTGCCCCTCCTGGCCGGCCTCGAACTGCCCGGTGTCCGCGTCCTGGTGACCGACACCGAGGAGTACGCCGACCTCCTTACGGCCTACGAGGGGGCACGGCCCGAAGCGGGATCGGTCTCGCCGGACGACCGCCTGCTGCTCTACTTCACCTCCGGCTCGACCGGCGCCCCCAAGGCCGCGATCTGCACCCAGGGCCGGCTGGCCGCCGCGGGGAGCTCGCTGGTCGACCACTTCGGGGTGCGCCCGCAGGACACGCACTACATCTGCATGCCGATGTTCCACGGCAACGCGGTGATCGCCGACTGGGCGCCCGCACTGGCCGCGGGCGCCCGGATCGCGCTCCGGCGCCGCTTCTCGGCCTCGGGCTTCCTGCCGGACGTACGGGCCTGCGGAGCGACCTACTTCACGTACGTGGGCCGTGCCGTGCAGTACCTGCTGGCCACGCCCGCCCGTCCCGACGACCGGGACAACCCCTTGCGGACGGGGTTCGGCACGGAGGCCGGCGCGGTCGACGCGGCCGCCTTCGAACAGCGCTTCGGGGTGCGGCTGGTGGAGGGATACGGCTCCTCGGAGGGCGGGGCCGCGATCCAGCGCACACCCGGCACCCCGGCCGGCGCGATCGGCCGGCCGGCGCCGGGCGACGACCTCGCCGTGGTCGACCCGCAGACCCGTACCGAATGCCCCGCGGCCGTCTTCGGCCCGGACGGCCTACTGCTCAACGGGAGCGCGGCGATAGGGGAACTGGTGAACCGCGGAGCCAACCCCTTCGAGGGCTACTGGCGCAACCCGGCCGCCGATCTGGCCCGGCGACGCGACGGCTGGTACTGGACGGGCGACCTCTTCTACCGCGACCGCGCCGGCTTCCTCTACTTCGCGGGCCGTGCGGACGACCGACTGCGCGTGGACAGCGAGAACCTCGCCGCCGCGATGATCGAGAACATCCTCGCCCGCTACCGGGGCGCGGCGGCCGTCGCGGTCTACGCGGTGCCGGACCCGGTGGCGGGGGACCAGGTGATGGCGACGCTGGCGCCGCGCGAGGGTGTCCCCTTCGACCCGCGCGCCTTCGCCGCGTTCCTGGCCGGGCAGCCCGACCTGGGGACCAAGATGGCGCCCCGCTTCGTGCGGATCGTGGAGCGGATGCCGGTCACCGCCACCAACAAGATCCACCGGGCGGCCCTGCGGCGCGCGGGCTTCCGCTGTGATGAACCGGTGTGGTGGCGGCCGGCCGGTGAGCCGGACTACCGCCGGTTCGGGCCGGCGGACGAGCGGGGACTGCTGACCGAGTACCGGGCACGGGGGCGCGAGGGCCTGCTGCCGGCGACGACGCGGGGCTGAAGTCCCCTCGGATCCCCCCTCGTTCCGGCGGTGTGTACCGGTCTGTCCGCACGGCCGGCGGGGGTCGCGGGGAGGTCTCGGGCGACGGAGGAGTCCCCGCCGCCCGACAGGGGGAGGATGCACCCGGACACCCGTGTCGCCCGTGCCGAGGACGACGCCGCACCGAGGAGAGCCGAGGGAAGAGGGAACATGCGTCACCCCACCCGGGTCGTGGAGACCGATGCCGCGGGCGGACTCCAGCCACATTCTTGTCATGCCCCTGTTAATCGTGGTGCCGGACGGGCCACCGCTGACCGGGGCGCCGGCCGCGGCGCCCGCGGTCCTGGGTGCGGGTGGGGAGAGGGCGGGCCGTGCGAACGGCAGCCGTCGCGACGGCGCGGGAGCGTTCGGCGCCCGAGGCCGGGGGCCGGAGCGCGGCCCGCCCGTGTCCCGCGGTGACCCCTCCCGCGGCCCCGCGCGCGGCGGTCCGACGCGGGCCACCGCGCCCTCCCCCTCAGGTGCCCGCCGGTCCGCGGTACCCCGCCACGACCCGGGAGTTCCCCGACCACCCGAGCCCCCTCGCGCTCCCCCCTCCCCCCTCCCCCCTCCCCCCTCCCCCCTTCTCCGTCCTCCGTCGTTCCGTCCTCCGAATCGTGCACTCGGCCGGACGGCCCCGCCGACCGCTCCACAACCCTCGTCAGTCCTTCCCGAAAGGCGTGAGCGCCCATGTCCCCCACGCATGACCGCAGTCACAGCGACGATCTGCTGTCCTTCGTCCGCTCCAGCCCCTCGCCCTACCACGTGGTCGCGAACGCGGCCCAGCGCCTGGAGAAGGCGGGCTTCCAGGAGCTGCGCGAGACGGACGACTGGGCGGCCGGCGCCGAGGGCGGCCGGTACGTCGTCCGCGCGGGAGCGCTGCTCGCCTGGTACGTCCCCGAGGGCGCTCCCGCCCGCACGCCGTTCCGGATCGTCGGCGCCCACACCGACTCCCCGAACCTGCGGATCAAGCCCGAACCGGACACCGGCACGGCGGGCTGGCGGCAGATCGCCGTGGAGGTCTACGGCGGTGTGCCCTTCAACACCTGGCTGGACCGGGACCTCGGCATCTCCGGGCGGCTGATGATGCGGGACGGCTCCAGCCGTCTCGTCCGCGTCGACCGGCCGCTGCTACGGGTCCCGCAGCTCGCCATCCACCTCGACGGCGGTGTCAACGACGGTGTCGCGCTGGACCCGCAGCGCCACCTCACCCCGCTGTGGGGGCTCGGCGGTGCCCGGCCCGGCGCCCTGCTCGGCCGTGTCGCCGACGAGGCCGACGCCGACGTCGCCGACATCCTCGGCTGGGACCTGATGCTGCACGACATCCAGCCGCCCGGCTACCTCGGCGCGGACGAGGAGTTCCTCGTCTCCTCCCGCCTCGACAACCAGATCTCCGTGCACGCGGGCATCACCGCGCTGGTCGCCGCCGCCGGCGCCGCCCGGCCGCCCGCGTACGTCCCCGTGCTCGCCGCCTTCGACCACGAGGAGGTCGGCAGCGGCTCCTGGTCCGGGGCCCAGGGGCCGCTGCTGGAACGGGTGCTGAGCCGGTCCGTCGGCGCGCGCGGCGGCAGCGCCGAGGACTTCCACCGGGCCCTCGCCGGCGGCTTCTGCGTCTCCGCCGACATGTCGCACGCCGTCCACCCCAACTACGCCGAACGCCACGACCCGGACCACCACCCGCTGCCCAACGGGGGCCCCGTCGTCAAGGTCAACGTCAACCAGCGGTACGCCACCGACGGCACCGGGGTCGCCGTCTTCGCCGCGGCCTGCGAGCGGGCGGCGGTGCCCTGGCAGCCGTTCGTCTCCCACAACGCCATACCGTGCGGGACCTCGATCGGACCGATCACCTCGGCCCGGCTCGGCGTCCCCACGGTCGACGTGGGCGTACCCGGGCTGTCGATGCACTCCGCCCGCGAACTGTGCGGGGCGAAGGACCCCGGTCTGCTGGCCCGGGTGCTGACCGAGTTCGTCACGGCGGGCTGAGCCCGTCCCCGGCGCCCGGACACGCGTGAAGGCCCCCCACTGCTGTGGAGGGCCTTCATTCTGTGCGCCGCCAGGGACTCGAACCCCGGACCCGCTGATTAAGAGTCAGCTGCTCTAACCAACTGAGCTAGCGGCGCATGACTCCCGCCTTCCGCTTCCGCGGTCGGCGACGAAAGAAATACTACCTGGTCCGGCGGGGTGCTGCGGACCACCCGGATCGGGCCCGCCCTCTGCCGCCGGGCGGGCGGTACGGAGGGGGTGGACCCTAGAGGGCGAGCGACACGAGCACCCGGGTCGCCCCGCGGTTCAGGGTGTCCGCCGCCCGGCGCAGCCGGTGGGCGTGCTCGACCGGGAGGGACAGGGCCAGGCAGCCGACCGAGGAGCCCGCGGTGATGGGTACGGCCGCGCAGACCGTGCCGATCGCGTACTCCTGGAGGTCGAGCACCGGCACCGTCGGCGGCTGGGCGTCGAGCCGGGACAGCAGCAGCCGCTCGTCGGTGATGGTGCGCGAGGTGAGGCGGGCCAACCTGTGACGGGAGAGGTGGTCGCGGCGGGCGTCAAGGTCGAGTTGACCGAGGAGGCTCTTGCCGACGGCGCTGGCGTGGGCCGAGGAACGGAAGTCGACCCATTCGTTGACGGCGGGGGTCGCCGGGCCCTCGGCGCACTGGGTGACCCGCACCTCGCCGTCGACGTAGCGGCTGATGTAGATCGCGGCGCCGACCGAGTCGCGCAGCCGGTCGATGGTCTGCTGGAGCTTCTCGCGCAGCGCCAGGTCACGGCCGTGGGCGGAGTCCAGCCGTCCGAGGGCGGCGCCGGCGACGAACACGCCGTCGGTGAGCTGCTCGACGTACCCCTCCCGGCGCAGCATCCGCACCAGCGCGGCCAGACGGTCCGGGCCGAGGCGCGTCCTGCGGGCGAGTTCGGCGTCGGTGATGCCGGTGGAGTGCCGGGCCACCGTCTCCAGGACGCGCAGGGCGTCCTGGGCCGAGTGGTACGGCGCGGTCGGCTCGTTCATCAGCGCCACGGTTTCCCCCTGCGCTTCCTGGGCCCTCGATCCGGACAGCTGAGCTCTTCCACGATAACTGTCAAACGGTGGACGAGGAGGGGCTGTTGACCAGAATGTACGTCCTTCGTGGTGCTCTCAGCAGCGACGTGACACCCTGGCATATGCCAGAGTCACGGCCCGCGGGGCATGCCCCGCGGGCCGGACCTCGCACCTTCCCGCGTTCACTCCTTGTAGTCACAGGACCGCGCTGAGAAATTCCCGGGTCCGTTCGTGCTCCGGATCGCCGAACATCCGCTCCGGCGGACCGGCCTCGATGACATGGCCGGAATCGAACATGAGTACCTGGTCTGAGATGTCACGGGCGAAATTCATCTCGTGGGTCACACAGAGCATGGTGATGTCGGTGGTGCGGGCGATGTCACGGAGGACGTCGAGGACTCCCGCGACCAGTTCGGGGTCGAGCGCGGACGTCACCTCGTCGAGCAGCAGCACCCGCGGCCGCATCGCCAGCGCCCGCGCGATCGCCACCCGCTGCTGCTGTCCGCCGGACAACTGGCCCGGATAGGCGTCGCACTTGTCCGCGAGGCCCACCAGGTCGAGCAGCTCACGGGCCCGCTCCTCGGCCTCGTCCCTGGACAGGCCGAGGACGGTGACCGGCGCCTCGGTGATGTTGCGGAGCACCTTCATGTTCGGGAACAGGTTGAACTGCTGGAAGACCATCCCGATCTTCTTGCGGACCTCACGTATCTGCTTCTCCTCCGCGGGGAAAAGCCGCTCCCCGGCCACCGTGATCGTCCCCTCGTCGGGCTTGGCCAGGGTCATCAGCAGCCGCAGGATCGTCGTCTTGCCGGAACCCGAGGGCCCGATCAGCGTCACGTGCTTGCCGGGCTCGACACGGAAGTCGAGCCCGTCCAGGACGGTGTTGTCCCCGAAGCGCTTGGTGACCTTGTCGAACCGGATCAGCTCCTGGGTCCGCAGGTGGCCGGTGTCGGGGGTCTGGTTGTCGGTGTCAACGGACAAGACGTCGCTCCAGGGCTCGCAGAAGGAGGGAAGCGGGACAGGAAATGAGGATGAAGGCCACGCCGATGACCGTGAGGGGCTCGGTGAACTGGAAGTGCTCCTGCGAGTACAGCCGCGCCTCGCCGAGCATCTCCAGGACCGTGATCGCCATCAGCATCGGCGTGTCCTTGAGCATCGATATGACGTAGTTGCCCAGCGCGGGCACCACCCGGCGGATCGCCTGCGGCAGGATCACCGCGGTCCAGGTGCGCCGCAGGGGCAGGTTGAGCGCCGTGGCCGCTTCCCATTGACCGGTCGGCACGCCCTCGATACCGGCCCGGTAGACCTGCATCGTGTACGTCGAGTAGTGCAGCCCGATCGCGACGACCCCGGTGGTCAGCGCGGAGAACGTGATGTTCCACTCGGGCAGCACGTAGAAGAGGAAGAAGAGCTGCACCAGCAGCGGGGTGTTGCGCACGAACTCCGTGACGGCGCCCACCGGCCAGCGCACCCAGCGGGTCGGCGCCCGCATCAGCAGCGCCCACACGAGACCGAGGGCGAAGGAGATCAGCGAGCCGAGGGCCAGCGCCTTCAGCGTGACCAGCAGCCCGTCCCGGAAGAGCGGCATGAAGTCGCCGACCGCGCTCCAGTCCCACGTCATGCGGCACCTCCTCGGTAGGCCGTCCCGTACCCGGTCATGAGGCACCTCCGCTCGCCGCGCCCACTGCGGCCGGGCTCGGCTCGCGCGCCGCGACCCGGCGCTCGGGCACCTTGCCCGGCCCGGCCTTCAGCCGCCGCTCCAGGACCCGCATCAGCCGGGTGATCACGAAGGCGATCACGAAGTAGATCAACAGGATGTACGCGTAGATCTCCGCGCTCTCCTGGAGCGCGAGCCGCACCAGGTTGCCGCTGAAGGCCAGATCGCCCATGCCCATGATCGAGACCAGGGCCGTGCCCTTGAGCAGCTCGACCAGCAGGTTGCAGAAGGACGGGATCATCTCGGGCACCGCCTGCGGCAGCAGGATCAGCCGCATCCGCTGCCAGGGCGTGAAGCTGAGCGCGATGCCGCCCTCGCGCTGGGCGGGGTCGACGGCGTTCAGGGCGCCGCGCACGATCTCGCTGCCGTACGCCCCGTACGTCAGTCCCAGCGCCAGCGTGCCCGCCCACAGCGGGACGAGCTGCCAGCCGAAGGCGAGCGGCAGCACGAAGTACACCCAGAAGATCATGATCAGCGCGGAGGTCCCGCGGAACACCTCGGTGTAGAGGCCCGCCAGGAAGCGGACGATCCACCGCCGGGAGGTGCGCGCGACACCCACCGCGAAGGAGACGGCTCCCGCCACCAGCGCGCCGAGGAACAGCAGCTGGAGGGTGACCCAGATCCCCTTGAATACGAGTTCCCAGAGTCCCGGGGTCATCCGCGGCAGAGCTCCTTCGCGGTCATGTCGGTCATCTCGGCCGCGGTGAAGCCGAACGGCCGCAGGATGCGGAACAGTTCGCCGCTCTTCTTCATCTTCCGCAGCTCCACGTTGAAGGCGTCCCGCAGCCGCGTCTCGGCGGAACGGAACGCGAAGCCTCCGCCGTCGACGTGCGGCTTGCCCTTGACCAGGGGTGCGAACGGCTTGGTGCTCTCGGCCCTGCGGGACTTCCGGACCACCTCGCGGACGGTCAGCGCGGTCCCGGCGAAGACGTCGACACGCCCCGCCTCGACGGCGTTCAGTCCGGCGACCTGGTCGGGCACGATCAGGATGTCGCTCTCCTTGTACCCGGCCTCGACGGCGTACTGGATCTCGGCGTACCCGGTGCCGGTCGCGAACCTGGCCTTCTTCGCCACGACGTCCTGGTAGCCGTGCAGGCCCTTCGGATTGCCCTTGCGCACGACGAAGGCGTCGAGCATCTGGTAGTCCGGGTCGGAGAAGACGACCTGCTCGCACCGCTGCGGGTTGATGTACATCCCCGCGGACACGACGTCGAACTGCTGGGAGTCGAGCCCCGGGATGAGCGAGCCGAACTCGGTCGGGACCGGCTGGACGCGGTCGACCCCCAGCCGCTTGAAGACCGCCTTCGCGAGCTCGGGCGCCTCTCCGGTCAGTTCACCGTCCCTGTCGATGTAGCCGAACGGGATCTCGCCCGCGATGCCCAGCCGCACGACACCCTGCGCCCTCAGCCGGCCGAGGAGATCACCGCCGTCCGCGCTCGCGGCCGTGGCCACCCGGCTGCAGCCCGCGGCGCCCAGCGCGCCTGCCGCGCCGAGCGCCGAGACGCCCGTGAGCAGCGCCCGCCGGCTCGGGCCGCGGGTCCGCGCACCGTTCCCGTCTCTTCCGTCATTGCGTAGTGGTGGAGCCATGGCGGCGCGGCTACCCGGGACCACACGATCCATTCCGGCCACCGCCCGCCCCGTCCGTGGACGAGGCGCCCTTGACCCCGGCGGGACCATGGAACGCATGACCGAGCGCATGACCGACCGGTACATCGAAGTCTCCCTGGTCAAGCGGGGAGTCCACTGCACGGCCAGACTGCTCGACGACCGGGCACCCCTCACCTGCGCGGCGGTGTGGAACGCCCTCCCCCTGGCCGGTGACGTCTATCACGCCAAGTACGCGCGCAACGAGATCTACGCCCTGTTCCCGCCCTTCGCGGCCACCGAACCCCCGCTGGAGAACCCCACGGTCACCCCCGTCCCCGGCGACCTCTGCTACTTCGCCTTCGCGGGCACCGAGCTCGGCACCAAGGCGTACGGCTACGACACCGAAGTGCGTCCGGGCACCACGGTCGTCGACCTCGCCCTGTTCTACGAACGCAACAACCTGCTGATCAACGGTGACGTGGGCTGGGTGCCGGGCATCGTCTGGGGCGGGATCGTCGAGGGTCTCGACACCATGGCCGAGGCCTGCAACGACCTGTGGCGCTCGGGCGCGCTGGGGGAGACCCTCAGCTTCCGGCGGAGGTAACGAAGCCGGGCGGCGGAGCGATTCCGACCGCCCCCGCCTCGTACAGCGCGTGCGCCGTCCGCAGGACCAGGTCGTCACGGTGACGGGCGGCGACGATCTGAAGGCCGACGGGCAGCCCCGCGGCGTCGGTGCCCACCGGGACCGTCGCCGCGGGCTGCTGCGTCATGTTGAAGGGGTACGTGAACGGGGTCCATCCCGTCCAGCGCCGGTGCCCGGAGCCCTTCGGGACCTCGGCGCCCGCCTCGAACGCGGTGATCGGCAGCGTCGGCGTCACCAGCACGTCGTACGACTCGTGGAAGCGGCCCGTGCGGCGGCCCAGGTCCATCCGGACGTCCACGGCGGCCAGATGGTCCAGACCGCTCAACCGCGCGCCCTCCCGGCAGATCTCCCGGAGCCCCGGGTCCAGCGACTCCCGCTGCCGCGGGCCGAGTCGCTGCACCACCCGGGCCGCTCCGCCGAACCACAGGGCGTGGAAGGCGTCCACCGGGTCCCTGACGTCGGGGTCGGCCTCCACCACGTAGGCGCCCAGGGCCGCCAGGCGCTCCACCGCCCGCCGTACGGCCGCCGCGACGTCCGGGTGGACCGCGACCTGCCCGCCGAGGGACGGCGAGTAGGCGACCCGCAGCCCGCGCACCCCGTCCTCCAGCGCGTCCACGAAGGAACCGCCGACCGGCCCGAGCGCCGACCAGTCGCGTGCGTCGGGCCCGCTGATCACGTCCATCATCAGCGCCGCGTCGGCCGCGTCCCGCGTCATCGGCCCCACGTGCGAGAGCGTTCCGAACGGGCTCGCCGGATACAACGGCACCCTCCCGTACGTCGGCTTCAGCGCGAAGATCCCGCAGAACGCGGCCGGGATGCGCACACTGCCGCCACCGTCCGTGCCCAGCGCCAGCGGTCCCGCGCCCAGGGCGACGGCCGCCGCGCTGCCGCCGCTGGAGCCGCCCGCCGTGCGCGAGACGTCGTACGGATTGCGCGTGACCCCCGACAGCGGTGAGTCGGTGACACCCTTCCAGCCGAACTCGGGTGTCGTCGTCTTGCCGAGGAAGACGGCTCCGTGCTCGCGCAGCCGGGCGACCGACGGCGCGTCCTCGTCCCAACCACCCTCCGGGGAAACCGTGTGCGAGCCCCGCAGCGTCGGGCCGCCGCGCAGCAGCAGGATGTCCTTGACGGAGACCGGAACGCCGTCCAGCAGCCCCGCGGGCTCGCCCCGCCGCCAGCGGTCCGCGGACCGAGCCGCCCGCGCGAGCGCCGCGTCCGCGTCCACACGGACGAACGCGTTCACGGCCGGCTGGATCTCCTCGGCCCTGCGCAGTGCCGCCCGCACCGCGTCCACCGGGCCGAACTCGCCCTTGCGGTAGCCGTCGACGAGCTGGACCGCGGTCAGCTCGGTGAGTTCGGTCATCGGCCTGCCCCTCCAGGAAGTTCGGCGGTTCAGTGTCCGGGCACGTACCCGCGCTTCTTGTCCACCATGTTCGGCAGCGGCCTGCCCGCTTCCCAGCGCTCGTACATCTCCACGAACTGCGCGCCGAGTTCGTCCCGCCAGCCGACCGTGTCCCCGCTCATGTGCGGTGACACGATCAGTCCGGGAACGTCCCACAGGGGGCTGTCAGGACCGAGCGGCTCGTGCTGGAAGACATCGAGGGCGGCGCCCGCGATCCACCGCTTCGACAGGGCCTCGGCGAGCGCGTCCTCGACGACGAGCGGCCCGCGCCCGACGTTGATGAAGCGGGCCGACGGCTGCATCATCCCGAAGCGCCGGGCGTCGAACATGCCGTACGTGGCCTCGGTGAGCGGCGCCGCCGAGATCACCCAGTCGGCCCGTGCCATCAGCCGGTCGAGCTCCGCGGGTCCGTGGATCCCGGTCCTCGGGGTGCGTCCCACCAGTGCCGTCGTCACCTCAAGTGCCTTGAGGGACTTGACGATCGCCCGCCCGATGGGCCCGGACCCGACCACGCAGGCGCGGGTGCCCGCCACCCGCTGTGACTCCCGGTGCCGCCACTCCCGCCGCTTCTGCAGGTCCCAGGTCCGCGGCAGGTCCTTCGCCATCGCCAGCACCAGCGCGGTGACGTACTCGGCGATCGGCCGGTCGAAGACGCCCCGCGCGTTGGTCACCACCGTGTCGGAAGAGGCGAGTTCGGGACACAGCAGATGGTCGACGCCCGCGCTCGCCGTGTGCACCCAGCGCGGCCGCGGGCCCTCGCCCGGCCAGGCACGCCGCACCGCGCGCGAGGTGAAGTCCCAGACCAGCAGCACGTCCGCGCGCGGCAGCCGTTCGGCGAGCGTGGACTCGTCGGCGTGCTCGATCCGCACCCGGCCGGTGAGCCTGCCGAGGCGGGGCAGCGGGTCGGCGTCCAGGACGAGCAGCGTGGCGCGGTCTCCGGACGCGGTGGCGGACGGCCGCGTGGACGCGGTCGCGGGGCGGGGCGTTCGGGAGAAACCGTTTCGCAATGCGAGTCCGCTTCTGGGAGGACGAATCTGCGGGGACGAATCTGCGGGGACGAGCGGGCGGGGACGAGCGGGCGCGAGACGCGGCCGAGAGGGGCGAAGCCGGGGGCACGGGCGGGGCCGTAGCCGTCTGAGATGCGCGGATTGACCACGCTCGCACCCGAACCTACCTTCGTCAACACGGTGGCGCGCACGGTCTGTTGTCCGTCGGTGCCTCCGCGTACCGTCCCGCCTTCCGCCCAGCCCAGCGCAGCCCAGCCCAGCCCCTCCCCGCTCCTGCTCCCGCTTCCGCTCCTCCCCTCGTCGTCCGCGTTCGCCTTCGTGAGGCCGGTGCTGTCTATGGACGTCTCCCTGGACATCTCGTTTCTGGGCGGTCCCCGCCCGCAGCGTGGGGTGGGTGTCGTCGCCCCCTTCGACTTCGCCCTCGACCGGGAGCTGTGGCGCTGGGTCCCGGACGACGTATCCCTGCACGTCACACGTACCCCGTTCGTGCCGGTCGAGGTCAGCCTGGACCTGGCACGCCTGGTCTCCGAGCACGAGACGCTCGGCGACGCGGTCCGGGCGCTGAACGCCGTCGCGCCCGAGGTGGTGGCGTACGCGTGCGCCTCGGGCAGTTTCGTGGGCGGTGTCGCGGGCGAGCAGGCCATGTGCGAGGCCATGAGGCGGGCGGGCGAGGTGGCCTCGCTGACCACGTCCGGGGCGCTGCTGGAGGCCCTCACCGAGCTGGGCGCACGCCGGATCGCCCTGGTGACGCCGTACACGGTCTCGGTCACCCAGTCCCTGGAGGAGTACCTCGCGGAGGCGGGCGCGGAGGTCACCGGGCGTGCCTTCATGGGTCTGACCAGGCATATTTGGAAGGTGCCCTACCGCGACGTGGTCGACATGGCCCACCGCGCCGTCCGCGGCGGCCCGGCGGACGCGCTCTTCATCAGCTGCACCAATCTGCCGACGTACGACGTCATCGCCCGGCTGGAGACGGAACTGAACATCCCGGTCATCTCGGCCAACCAGGTGACGATGTGGGCGGCGCTGCGTCATCTGGGTACCCGGGCAGTGGGCCCGCGCCAGCGGCTGGTCCGGGGACGCCTTCCCCGCCCCCCGGGCTCCGGGGGGCAGCCGGCGCACCGGGCTCCTGTACTGCCGGAAGAACAGGAAGGCTGGACATGACCGCACTCGGATTCCTCTACCCGGGCCACTCGGCCGAGGACGACTACCCGCGCATCGAGCAGCTCCTGGGCAGCGACATCCGGCTGACGTTGGTCCACACGGACATCGGCGAGGACGCGCACCGGGTGGACGCCCTGCGTGGGATGGGCTCCCTGGAGCGGCTCTCGCCGGGTGTCGAGGAACTGCGGCTGTCGGGGGCCGAGGCGGTGGTCTGGGCCTGCACCAGCGGCAGTTTCGTGTACGGCTGGGAGGGCGCCCACGACCAGGTGCGGTCGCTGGCCCGCGCGGCGGGTCTGCCGGCCTCCTCGACGTCCTTCGCCTTCGCGCACGCCGCACGGGAGATCCGGGCCCGGCGGGTCGCGGTCGCCGCGACGTATCCGGAGGACGTGGCGGAGCTGTTCGCGGACTTCCTGCGGGAGGCCGGGGCGGAGGTGGTCTCGGTACGGGCTTCCGGGATCGTGACGGGGGCGGAGGTCGGGACGTGGGGTGAGGCGGAGCTGTTCGCGCTGGCGCGGGGTGGGGATCATCCCGACGCCGACGCGGTGCTGCTGCCGGACACGGCGCTGCACACGGTCGCTCATCTGACGGCGCTGGAGAAGGAGCTGGGGAAGCCGGTGCTCACCGCCAACCAGGTCAGCGTGTGGGAGGCGTTGCGGCTGGCGGACCGCCGCGTGAACGCGCCGGCTCTCGGCGCGCTCTTCACCAGGGAGCCCCTGGTGCAGTCCTGACGGGGGTCGACTCCGGGTTCTTCGGCCCCTACCCGGCCCATGCCGAACCTGGGGGCTGCCGCCCCCCGGACCCCCGCATCGGCCTCAACGGCCTCGTCCTCGAACGCCGGACGGGCTGATGGTGCGGGCCTGGGCTGGAGGGTTGGAGGTGTCGGCTCGCGCTGAGCGGCGCTCCGGGCGGGCTGGAGTGCGGGCCTGTGCGGGAGGGTTGCGGGTGGGCTGGGGATGCGGGGTTCGCGCTGGAAGGCGGGCGGCGAGGTCATGCTTCTCAGCCCGTCCGGCGTTTGAGGACGAGCCCTTCGGGCGAGCGGGGGTCCAGGGGGCGCAGCGCCCTTGGCGGGGGTCCGGGGGCGGAGCCCCCGGGGATGGGTCGGGCAGGGGCGGAGGGGGCGAGGAAAGGCTGGCGGGCGGGAATAAGCGGGGACTGTCTCCTGTTCGAGCACGAAGGACCGCACACGTACGCAATCAGGAGGCACCCCGGTGAACGCGAGGGACGAGACGGACGAGATCCGAGGCACCGCACAGGGCACCGGCCCCGTACCCCTCTCCGTATTGGACCTGGTCACCGTAGGCGCCGGCCGCACCGCCACCGACGCCCTCCGCACCAGCGTCGCCATCTCCCGCCTCGCGGAATCCCGCGGCTTCCACCGCTACTGGGTCGCCGAGCACCACTCCATGCCGGGCGTCGCCTCCTCCTCACCGGCCGTGATCCTCGCCCACCTGGCCGCCCACACCACCCGCATCCGCCTCGGCTCCGGCGGCGTCATGCTGCCGAACCACGCCCCTCTGGTCATCGCGGAGCAGTTCGGAACCCTGGAGGCCATGGCTCCCGGCCGGGTGGACCTCGGCCTCGGCCGCGCCCCCGGCACGGACGGCGCCACCGCGGCGGCCCTGCGCCGCACGGACCACCCGGGCGAGGGCGCCGACGACTTCCCCCAGCAGCTCGCGGAGCTGACCCGCTTCCTCGACGACGACTTCCCCGACGGCCACCCCTACGGCCGTATCCACGCCGTACCCGGCCCGGTCCAGGCCACCTCGCCCGGCGGCGTCCAGTCCCCGCACCGCCCCCCGATCTGGCTCCTCGGCTCCTCCGGCTTCAGCGCGCGTCTGGCCGGTGTCCTCGGCCTCCCCTTCGCCTTCGCCCACCACTTCTCGGCGCAGAACACGATCCCGGCCCTGGACCTGTACCGCGAGTCCTTCCGGCCGAGCGAACTGCTGGACTCGCCGTACGCCCTGATCGGCGTCTCCGCCCTCGCCACGGACGACGAGAAGGAGGCCCGCCGCCAGGTGATGGCCGCCGCGCTGAACATGGTCCGCCTGCGCACCGGCCGCCCCGGCCTGGTCCCGACCCCGGAGGAGGCGGAGGCGTACACGTTCTCGCCGATGGAGCGGGAGTTCGTCACCTCCTGGAACGCCAACGTCATCCACGGCACCGCCGACGAGGTCCGCGCCGGTCTCGACGACCTCCGCAAGCGCACCGGCGCCGACGAGCTGATGATCACGGGCAACGCCCACAGCGGTGACGTACGCCTGCGCTCGTACGAACTGATCGCGGACGCCTACGGGCTGCCGAAGGCCCCGTAGCGCGACCGGCCGCCTCAGGCCTGGGCGCAGGCCGCCGTCAGCAGCGCGGAGATGCGCTCCGGTGTCACCGGGCGGGAGTACAGCCATCCCTGCCCGGTGTCGCAGCCGATGCCGCGCAGCCGGGACGCCTGGGAGGCGGTCTCCACGCACTCGGCGGTCACCGTCAGGCCCAGCCGGTGGGCGAGCTGGATGAGAGCCTCGACGATGACCTCGTCGGCGGGGCTGGGGTGGGCGGAGGCGCCGTCATGGCCCTCGTACTGGAAGCCGCGGACGAAGGAACCGTCCAGTTTCAGGACGGAGACCGGCAGCCGGCTGAGGTAGGCGAGGTTCGAGTAGCCGGTGCCGAAGTCGTCGATGGCGATCCGGACGCCCATGTCGCTGAGCGACTGAAGGGCCTGCAGCGGGCGGCCCGCCGAGCCCATCACCGCCGACTCGGTCAGCTCCAGCTGGAGCAGGTGCGGGGCGAGGCCGGTCTCCGCGAGGATCGCCCCCACGTCCGCGACCAGGTCGGAGTCCCACACCTGCCGTACGGCGACGTTGACGCTGACGAAGATCGGGGGCGCGTCCGGATGGTCCAGCTGCCAGCGGCGTGTCTGCCGGCAGGCGGTGGCCAGCACCCAGCGGCCGAGCTGCACGATCGAACCGTCCTCCTCGGCCAGTCCGATGAACCTGTTCGGCGTCAGCGTGCCGAACTGCGGGTGGTTCCAGCGCACGAGCGCCTCGACGCCGCGCACACCGCCGTCCTCCATGCCCACCAACGGCTGGTACTCCAGGGCGAATTCGTTCCGCTCGACGGCGGCCCGGAGGGTGGAGGAGAGCGCCTGGCGGGTCATGCGGTGGGCGTTGCGCTCCGGGTCGAAGAGCGTCCAGCGGCCCTTGCCGTCCGCCTTCGCCCAGTACAGCGTCGTGTCCGCGGCCTGCATCAGACCGGTGGCGGTCGTCCCGGCGGCACGGCGCTCGACGACCCCGATCGACGCGGAGAGCGACAGGCGCCGGCCGGAGAGGTCGAACGGCGCCTGAAGTGACGTCAGGACCGACTCGGCGAGGTCCGCCACCTGGTCGGTGCCCGTGGAGTCCTCGACGAGCAGCGCGAACTCGTCGCCGCCCAGCCGCGCCACCAGCGGAGTGGCGGCTCGCCCAGAGCCGGCCACGTCGGCGCACCGCGTCAGCCGCTCGGCGACGGCCGCGAGCAGCCGGTCGCCCACCCGGTGGCCGAGCGTGTCGTTGACCGCCTTGAACCCGTCCAGGTCCAGAGAGCAGAGCCCGATCCGGCCGGTGCGGCCCTCCTCGTACGCCTCCGCCTCCAGCGCGGTCGTCAGACGTTCGAAGAACAGGGTGCGGTTGGGCAGCCGGGTCACCGGGTCGTGCATCTGCAAGTGCCGCAGCCGCGCCTGGAGTTCACGGCGGGGGCTGAGGTCCGTGACGGACAGCAGCACCGCCTCCTCGCCCGGGGGCAGCGGCGCGACCGTCACCTGCACCCACAGCGAGTGCCCGTCGGGGTGCTTGAGCCGCCGGGTGCAGCGCAGCCGGGCCTGCCGGCCGCGCAGCACCTCCCGGTAGGCGTGCCAGGTGCGGGCGTCGGAGGCCAGGTCCACCAGATCGGCGGCGATCCGCCCGGTGAGCGCGCCGGATCCGAGGCCGAGCAGCGCGTCCAGCGACTCGTTGGCGGTGACGACCAGACCCTCCCGGTCCACGACGGCCATCGGGAGCGGCGCCGCGGCGAAGGCGGCGCGGAACGTACCGGGAGACGTCCCGGACGACCCGGTCGCGTCGGGAAGCCGCTCCGTCGGGACGTGCGTGCCGGACGGCGCGGCGGGCGAGGAGCCGGACGGCGCGGCGGGCGAGGAGCCGGACGGCGCGGCGGGCGAGGAGCCGGACGGTGGGACGCGCGGAGCCACGGGCGGGGCGGGTGCGCCGGGTGGGCCGGAAGGTGTTCCGGTGGACGTACGAGGAGATGTGGTGGTGTGACGCTCTGTGACGGCCGGCCGGTCGAGGTCTGCCGCGGGCGCCGGCCCTTCGGACGTTCCGCTCACCGCTCGCTCCCGCAGTGCACTCGTTCTTCGTATGGGTCTCTCGGAGTGGTCGGCCGGTGCTGGACGGCCGAACAAGCCGTGTCCGTGCAGGAAAGTGTGCCGATCATAGAGGCTGCCCTCGGGGCCTTGCAGCCACTCTCCAGTGTCCCGGAACAACCACCCGTTCCGACAGATCGTTTCTGCCTGCATCTGGACCGGATCCTTTGTCCGGCGATCATATGTGACGTTCCGTGAGTGTTCGGGGTGTCGGCCGGGATGGTGGTGGCGCGCGACCCCTCACTCTTCCGGTGCAGACAAAGAGGGCAAAGTAGTACGAAATGACCCAAGCTGGGTGCGGTGTCCCGAAATCCGCATCCGGAGGTCGACGTGCCGCGTCAGCTCCCCCTGAGGAGTCTCGCCCGTGGGGTCCTGCGCGGCTTCGCTCCCGAAGGGGCGTCGCGCTGGCGCAGTACCGCGGCCGCGTTCACCTCGCTGGCGGCCGTGGTGGCGACCTCCCTGGTGACGGGCCCCGCCCTCGCCGAACCCCTCTTCGCCCCCTGCGCCCTGAAACGGACCGACGCCCACCACTCGGAGGGCCTGGACGTCTGGAACGCCGCCTACCCGCGCCCCACCCGCCCCCTCGACGCGGTGCTCGTCTTCCTCTCCTTCCCCGACTCACGCCCGCGCACCACACCGGCCGAACTGACGGCCGATTACTTCCCCTCCACCAGCCGCTTCTTCGAACGCGCCTCCTACGGCAGGTTCACGCTGCGTCCGCATCCCCAGCGCGACTGGATCCGGATGCCGCACGCCTCCACCTCGTACGCCATGCGGCGCGACTGGAACACCGCGCGCCGTGCCGCCTATCTGCGCGACGCGATGGGCGTGGCGGACCGGCGGATCGACTTCTCGCGCTACGACATCGTGTACTTCGTCGCCGATCCGGACGCGCCGGGCGTCGACTCCGACGCGACGAAGGTCGTCAACCTCGACACCCCGCTGCGGGCCGACGGCAAGGACATCAGGCGCGTCGTCACGGTCTTCGAGAAGCACCCGCCGGACCGGCTCGTCCTCGCCCATGAGACGGGGCACGTGTTCGACCTGCCCGACCTCTACCACCGGCCCTCCGACGGCAAGGGCGACTGGGACACGTACGTCGGCGACTGGGACCTGATGGGCAGCCAGTTCGGTCTCGCGCCCGATCTGTTCGGCTGGCACAAGTGGAAGCTGGGGTGGCTGGAGCCGCGGCAGGTGGTGTGTGTGGGCGCCCACGGGAGCACGCGGGTGACGCTGGAGCCGCTGGGCGCCGGGCCGGTGTCCGCCGGTGTGGGCGCCGCGGGGGCGCCGGGCGTCGGCACGGCTCCGGAGGTGGACCCTTCCGGAGTTTCCCGCGGCGCTTCCGGCTCTTCCGGTGCTTCGGAGACGGGTGTTCCGCGCTCGGACGGCCGGACCCCGGGGCTGGACTCGAACGGCGGCGAGCCGGGTCTCAAGGGTGCCGGGGCGGCCGTCGTCGGGGGTGGCGGCCCGCATGCGAAGGGCACCGGGTCGGGTGGGACGGACGCCGGGTCGGGTGCGGCGGACGCCGGGTCGGGCGTCGAGGGCGCCGGCGCGGGCTCGCGGACCGCCGGGGAGGGTTCGCGGACCGCTGGTTCCGGTGCGCAGATCCCCGGTTCCGGACCCGTGCCCGTCGGCTCCGGCGTACCGGCTTTCGGCTCCGGGCGCGGTACCAAGCTGGCGGTCGTCCGTACGGGGCCCGACAGCGCGCTCGCCTTCGAGGCCCGCGGCTCGGCGGGCAACGACGGTACGACCTGCACGCAGGGCATCCTCATCTACCGCGTCCGCAGCGAGGCCGCGTCCGGTGACGGCCCGATCCAGGTGATCGACGCCCACCCGCACTCCGAGTCCTGCTGGGGCGAGTCGGTCTACCCGCCGCTCGCGGACGCGCCGGTGGGGCTCGGCGAGAGCTTCACGGTCCCCGGCGAGAAGGTGCGCGTCGAGGTGGAGGACTGGACGGCCGCGGGGGAGTGGACGGTGAAGATCACGACGGGTTGAGTCACCGTGGACATGACGATGGCGAGGTCCGTTCGCGTTTCCGCGAACAAACCTCGCCATCGCTAGCGTGCGCCGCCAGGGACTCGAACCCCGGACCCGC
Source organism: Streptomyces fagopyri (assembly GCF_009498275.1). NCBI lineage: Bacteria > Bacillati > Actinomycetota > Actinomycetes > Kitasatosporales > Streptomycetaceae > Streptomyces > Streptomyces fagopyri. The sequence goes on from NZ_CP045643.1 coordinate 5,830,397, forward strand.
TGATTAAGAGTCAGCTGCTCTAACCAACTGAGCTAGCGGCGCCTGCTGACGTCGTAGACCTTAGCACCCTGATCGGCGGGAGGAAAAATCGATATCCGCACCGCGGCGGAGGCCGCCGCGCGGGCCGCGCGGACGGCCGCCCAGACCAGGATCTCGGCGCCGGGGAGCCAGGGATGCCGGGTGTCGGGGGCCACCAGCCAGCGGGATTCGGGACGGGTGGCGGGGTCCGGCCCGGTACCGCCGGTGCTGTCGCCCGGGGTGCGGACACCGACCGGGTCGCCGTCCCTCAGGGCGGGGACGGTCACCGCGTCACCGGTGCCGTGGCAGAGCAGGGGAGGGATCGCGCCGACCCGTCCCAGACCGTCCGGACAGGCCGGACCGCCGGTGCCGCCGGACGGTCGGGCGTCGTCCGGACCGCCGCGCCGCCCCAGGGGCTCGCGCGGGTCCCGGAAGCCGTCGATCCGGTCGATCTCGTCGATGCCGTCGATCGCGTCGAACCCGGCGATCTCATCGATACCGCCGGCGCCGTCGATGCCGCCGATTCCGGCGCCGAAGCCGCCGAGGGTGCCGGGCTCCCGGGTGTCCCGGGAGCCCCCGGCGCCGCGGGCTCCCCACTCCTCCCACTCCAGGAGCGACGGCAGCCGCTGAGCGGTGCCCGGCGAGCTGAACAGCAGCATCCGCCCGCGGAACACGGCCACCGGGCCGGAGCCGGGCCCCTCGTCCCACAGGCGGTCCAGCATCCGCCGACCGAAGATCGCGGGCACGTTGACGACGTCGAATGCCGTGCCGCAGGGCAGTACGACCGGCGCGGTCGGCCGGTCCTCCCAGAGAGCGAGGGTGCTGCGCGGATACGTTCCTGCCGAGGCGAGCCAGGCGGCCCCGTCCGCGGTGACGCCCGAGGCGTCGAACCGGTCGGACAGCGGGGCGCCGGTGCCGTCAGGGAAGGTCCCGGCGTTGTTCCGTGTGCTGCTCATGACGACAAGATCTACCGTCGGTGAGCGCTCCGTCTCCGAGGGTTGCGGAAAATCGGGACAGGGAGGGCGTGAATGGGGTATGTCACCCGCCGCGGGCCTATGCCAGAAGATCGTGCGGGTGCCGTCCACCTCGCGCGGGGAGGCCGCCGAGAGCCGCGAGGGCCCGCGAGGGCCGGCGGGCCCGCGAGGACTGGTGACGGCTGGTGACGGCCGGGGGACGCCACCGGCCGTCGCACCGCCGGGCTCAGGTGTGGTCGCCCACCCCGTGCCCGTGCCCGTTCCCCTCCGCTCCCCGGAGCAGGTCCCGGCCGAACTCGACCATCTTCTTCGCGTAGTCCTCGGTCCACTCGGCGCGCTCGGCGATGTCGGCCGTCGTGAGCCGGTCGAAGCGGCGGGGATCGGCGAGCTGCGCGGCGGCGATCGCCTGGAACTCCAGCGCCCTGTCGGCAGCGGCCCGGAAGGCGAGCGTCAGCTCCGTGGCCCGCGCCAGCAGCGCCCGCGGATCGTCTATCGACTCGAGATCGAAGAAGTGCTCCGGGTCACCGGCCGCCTCCGCGGGCTCGAAGAGCAGGGGCGCGGGGCGTAGCCGCGGTTCGTTCCGACGCGGCGTGGGCTCCGCCATGTCTTCTCCTCCTCGTACGGTTCAGGGGCCCGCTTCGTGGGTGGGCCACCGTCCATTGTCCCCCGCTCGCGCAAGGGGGCCCGTGGAACGGGACGGATCGGGGTTCAGGGCCGCCATCTCACCCGGTGCTCCGCCAGGTGCGACAACACCGCGTGACTCGCCTCCCAGCCGTCCGGGAACTTCACCGTGACGCCCAGCTGCACGGGCTCGGTCGAGGGGTGGTCGTCCAGCAGCTCGGTCACCCCCGCCCGGCAGACCACGATGCACGCGTGCCGGTGCCGGGACGCGAGGACGCACAGCCGTCCCGTCTCCAGGTGGAACGCCGTCGCGTCCGGCCGCCCGGAGAGCGGGTGGAGCACCACCGTCACGTCGAACTCGCGGCCCTGGAGCCGGTTCGCCGTGTCGACGGTGACGTCCGTGACGCCGAGACCGGCCAGCGCCGCCCGCACCGCCGCCGCCTGGTCGCGGTGGGCCGTCCCGACGGCGATCCGGTCGGCCGTCAGCGGCACCGGATCGGCCGACCGCTCCGAGGTCGCCGCGCCACCGCGCTCCAGCAGCCGCCGCACGACCTGGGCCACCGCGCGTACCGCCTCGGGGTCGGTGCGCGGCGTGTGCCGGGCCGGCAGCTCCAGGAGCCCCCAACCCGTCTCCGCCGCCTCGTCGATGACCAGGTCGGGACCCGAACCGTCCGACGCCACACCGAAGTTCAGCCGCCGGTCACCGTGCCCCGTGCCGCTGCGGAACGGCGTGTACGGGTAGAACGCGTCCGAGACCAGGGGGGCCGCGGACGCCGGGAGCCGCCACGACACCGGCAGCCGGTGCTGCGGCAGTTCGGGGTTGTGCGCGAGCAGGGTCGTGACCGCGGACGCCGAAGGGTCGTACGACAGTCCCGCCCACTGCTCCGCGCCCACGATGGCGAACGGATCCAGTTGGCCCGGATCGCCCACGAACAGCGCCCGCTCGAAGAGGCCGGCCACGGCCAGCAGCGCGTCGGAGCGCATCTGGTACGCCTCGTCGACGATCGCGTGCCGCCAGGGCTCGACGTTCTTGACGTGGGCCCACTTCGCGGCGGTCGAGACGACGACCGGGAGGCCCGCCAGATCGGTGGCCTTCGCCGACTTGCGGACGTTCCCGAGGTCGTCGAGCGCCTTGTCGTACGGGTCGGCGTCACTGCTGTGCAGGCGCCCCACCGGCAGCTCGGAGTCCTTCTCGGCGAGCCGTAGCACCAGGTCGTCGACCTGGGAGTTCGTCTGCGCGATGACCATCAGGGGGCGTCCGGCGGCGGCGAGTTCGAGTGCCGCGCGCACCACGAGGGTCGACTTCCCGGCGCCCGGCGGGGAGTCGACGACGACTCCGCGGTGCGTGCCGTGCAGGGTGTCGCGCAGGATCGCGTCGGTGGCGCGGGCGGCCGCGGCCCCGGGGTCGAAGACCGTGGTCACAGGATGTCCTCCTCCGTCACCGGATCCGGCTGCGGTACGGCGTCGGGGTCACCCGGCGGCCCGCCGTGCGTCCACGGTGTCTCCTCCGGGTCGGGCAGCTTCGCGCCGCCGCGCTGCTCGTGCTCGAAGAGCGTGAAGCAGACGAGGTCGCCCTTCTCCGGCACGGACCCGGGCTCGGGCTCCTTGCCGCGGCCCATCTTGTCGACGATCCGCAGCACGAGCAGACCGCCGTCCTCCTCGGGTCCGCCCCGGCCGACGACGCCCTCCGGGTGTGCTGCGGCTCCCGTGTGACCACCGGCCGCGTGTCCGGCGGTCTCCGTCCGTCCGGCGGCCCGCGCGTGTCCGACGAATTCGGCCGCCTGCGGTTTGCCGTCCAGCGACCGGTACACCTTCGTGCGCTCGCCGAGGTGCGGCCGGTCGTCCGTGCGGACGGTCACCAGGGGGCGGGGACTCGGGCGTCTGCTCTCGCTGTAGGTCATGACGACGTCGATGACCTCGCCGGTGAAGGCCTCACCGACCAGGCGCCGGCCGGCCATGACGAGCGGATCGTCGAGGGCCTCCTGCGCGTCCAGGCGGGCCTGCTCGCGCTCGCGCGTGGCCAGCTTGTTGGCCGCGGTGACCGCGTCGTCGCGGCGCGGTTGCGGCGGCTCGCCCGCGACGACCCGGTCGCGGTGACCGGTGAACGACCAGCGGTCGCGGGTCCAGCGGTCGGCCGCGTGCGCCCCCTCGGGCAGGGTCCGCAACAGGTCGAGGCCCTGCCACACCGCGTCCCAGGAGGGCCGGGCGACGCGCTCCACCAGGGCGCGGATCTCCCCTTCGGCCGTGGTGAGTTCACCGAGCCGGTCGTCCGCCTCCAGGCCGTCCTCGGCGGCGGCGAGCGCCGTCCGCGCGCGGTCGTAGCGCTCGATGGCGGGGGCCAGCAGCTTGTTGTCGAAGGCGGGATCGGTGGCCGGTCCCGCGGGCGGGCGGACGAGCTGGCCGCCGGAATCCCGCCGCAGCTCCGCCTCCAGGGCCGCCCGCGCCCCCGACTCGCCCGCCGGGGGATCGATCCAGGCGAGCAGCGCTCCCAGGTGCTGGTCCTCCAGACTGCTCTGGCCGGTGGCCCAGTGCCGGGACAACACGTCGCTGAGAGCGAGCAGCAGGGCGGAGCCGGGCACCCGGGCCCGCTCCCCGAAGTGCGTCAGCCACCGCCCGAGCAGCGGCACCCGGGGCGGCGCCGGGTGAGGTGCCTCCGGCTCCTGCTCCGCGGTGCGCCGGAACCGCATGGAGCGCCCGAGGAGCCGTACGAACTCCACTCCTGACCGGCTCGGCACGATCAGCTGGGGCGCGTCCGCGCACAGCTCGACCTCGACCTTGACCCGCTTCCCGGTCTCCGGATCGGTCTCGCTGCGCTCCGCGGCCTCGACCACGTCCGCGTAGGAGTCGACGTACGGCAGGACCACGTCCGCGAGATCGGCGAGGAACGCGAACCGCAGATCGCGGTCCCGGGGCTGCGGCACGACCAGCAGCCGCGGCGCGTCCCGCTCCGTACCGACCAGCGCCCCGAGGGGGGCGCCCGCCTCACCGGCGGTGATCAGGGACACGAGGACGAGCGGCCGGTCGGAGAGATGCCGGTGCCTGACGGTGGCGACGGGCTGCGCCCGCCCGCTCTCGACGGCTTCCAGCCGGGCGAGGGTGGCGATCAGCGACAAGGGGCCACCTCCGGGAGCGCGGCCTGGCCGGTCGGATGCGCGGGCTCGCGCCCCCGCAGGGCTTCCGCCCGCAGCAGGGCCGCTCTGCGCAGGGCGGCGACCGCCGGATCGGCCGGGTCCCCGGCATCCCCGCGGGCCGCCGCCAGTACGTCGTCGACCGTGGTCAGACCGCCCAGCTCCGCGCGCAGTGACCGTCCCAGCGAGGTCACGGCGCCCTCCTCCCGGGAGCGGGCGCGGCAGTGGAAGGCGAGCTCGCAGGCGGCCAGGCATTCGGGGGCGTAGGCCGCGGGGACGGCATCGACCGCCGCCGTCAGCCGGTCCGCCGGGAGGCCGGGGGCGAAGCAGGTGCCCTCGGGGAGGGCGGCCGCGATGTCCTCGACCCGGGTGAGTCGGTCCAGCTGGCGGCGGGTGACCGCGCGCTGCTTGCGGACGTCGACGGCGGACGCGGTCGGGAGGTTGGAGAAGTCCTTGGGGCAGACCAGCAGCACGCGGTGGCGGACGTCGGGGACCGGGTCCAGGCGCGCGGCGACCTCCTCCAGCGCGAGGACGTACACCGCCGACTGGCGGGCGGCGGCCCCGACCTTCGCCGGATCGGCCGAGCCGTCCAGCAGGGGGAAGGACTTGATCTCGACGACCGTCCACGTCCCGTCGGGGTGCACGACGACGGCGTCCGGTTCGAGGAAGGCGGGGGAGCCCGCGACGTCGAGGGCGAGCATGGGGTGGTCGAGCAGGGTCCAGACGCCCGCGGCGCAGGCGTCGCGCAGCGCCAGCGCGGTACGGGCCGTGCGGCCCTCGGGGCCGGCGGCGGTCAGGTCGGGGACGGTTCCGGCCCGGGGCGGTTCCGCGCCCGGGTCCAGATTCTCGTGCACGAGGCGCAGCAGCTCCGCGCCGCCGTCCGCCTTGACCCGCGCCTCGAACGCGTTGCCCCGCATGAAGGCGAACTGCGACTGGCCGAAGGAGGCCGGCGAGCCCAGCCCCTCCGCCAGCCCGGCCTTGTCGACGCCCGCGCCGTCGAGCAGGGCGCGCCGCTCGCACCCGGGGTTCGCGGCGAGCGCCGCGAGGGCCCGGGCGTCCAGCGCCTTGGGCGGGACGGCGGGGCCGCGCAGCTCAGCGAGTCTTCCCCAGACTCCCGGCTTCGCTGGAGGAGGGGAGATCCCAGTCCGCAGCTCCGTCCCCCGCATCCGTGGGAGGGACACCGGGGTCGGCTCCCGGTCCGGTGCGGGACTCGCGCTGTCGGGGAATGCGTTCACCCGTGGAAGTCTGGCATCCGGCACTGACAATCGGGGAACCCGCGTCGTGAGAGGCGCCCGCGGCCCCTGGGATCCGGGCGCTCAGGCGTGTCTTCACGAGGTCCGCGAGGCGTGTCACCCACGGCGTGAGCAGCAGCCCCGCTCCCATCACCGCGACGCCGGCGACGGCGTCGAGGAAGTAGTGGTTGGCCGTGCCCATCACGACGATCGTGGTGAGCAGCGGGTACGCGATGCCCGCGAGCCGGACGACGCGGGTGCGGCCGTAGCGCCACAGCATCACCCCGCACCACAGCGACCAGCCCACGTGCAGGCTCGGCATCGCCGCGTACTGGTTCGTCATGCCGCCCAGACCGCGTGGGGCGCTCGCCTCGCCGCCCCACCAGCCGTACGAGCTGTACTGGGCCATCGTGTCGACGAAGCCGTGGCCGGCCGAGAGCAGCCGGGGCGGGCAGGTCGGCATCAGGGTGAAGCCGATCAGGCCGATCAGGGTGGACGTCATCAGCCACGTGCGGGCCGCGCGGTACAGCACGGCACGGGAGCGGAAGAGCCAGATCAGGATGGCGGGCGTCACCAGGTAGTGCAGTGACGCGTACCAGAAGTCGGCGGGCACACCGAGCCAGGCCTCGCGGGTGAACAGTCGGTTGAGCGGGTGCTCGGCGTTGAGGTGGAGCGCCTTCTCGATACGCAGGATCTCCAGGCCGTGGCCGACGGCGCTGTCCGTGTTGCCCCGGGCGAGCAGCCGGCCCGCCGAGTACGACGCGTACACCAGGACTATCAGCGGCAGCTCGGTCCACCAGCGCAGGCGGAGGTCAGGTGCGGAGGGACGCAGCTCGGTCCACCGGCGGTGCCGGGCGCGCGGTGCCGTCCCGGTCTGCCGTGCATCGGTCTGCGGCATCCGATCGCCCTCCCCCATCTGCTCGTAGTGCCCCGGCGATCCCGCCGGTGGCCGCACCGGCGGTGCGCGAGCGATCGCTCGCGGCGTGTCGGTGCGCAAGTCTGTTCGTGACGATGCGTGGCCGCACCGGATTTTACGGTGTATGCGAACGGCCCTGGGAAGCGCCCCCGGTCGTCAAGGACGCAGAGATCGCCCGGCGGGTTGCTCCTCTCGGGGGTGCGCGATGATGGAGTGACCCATTTATCCGGCGAATCGGAAAGGCTTCCCCTCATGGCACCGCGCATCCTGCTGGCTCGGCACGGACAGACGGCGTGGTCGCTGTCCGGCAAGCACACCGGCAGGACCGACGTACCGCTGCTGGAGGAGGGCCGGCGCGGAGCCGGGACACTGGGTGAGCGACTGCACCGGGCGCCCTTCGACGGGCTCCCGGGGGCGGAGGTGCTCACCAGCCCGCTGGCACGCGCGCGTGAGACGTGCGAGCTGGCCGGATTCGGGGAGCGCGCCATCTCCTGGGACACGCTGATGGAGTGGGACTACGGCACGTACGAGGGGATGACCCCGGCCGAGATCCAGGCCGTACGCCCGGGCTGGTTCATCTGGCGCGACGGCGTGCCCGGGGGCGAGACGCTGGAGCAGGTCACCGCGCGCGCGGACGAGGTCGTGGCCCGTGCCCGTGCCGCGGACCGCGACGTGCTGGTCTTCGCGCACGGCCACATCCTGCGTTCGATCGGCGCCCGCTGGCTGGGCCTCCCGCTCGACTTCGCCGCCCGGATCCGTCTCAACCCGACCTCCCTGTCGGTGCTCGGCTGGGCCTACGGGGAGCCCGCCATCGAGTCCTGGAACGACCTCGGACACCTGACGGTGTAGGTCGGGCCCGCCCCTTCCCGCTGTCTCCGCCCGTCGCGTTGATGTCGGGTCCGCGCGTTGGCGTCGGTCCGGCCTTTCGCGTCGGTCCGGCCTTTCATGTCGGGTCCGCGCGCTCACGTCGGGTCCGCTCCTCCGAGGCCGGTGCCGTGCCGGGTGCCCCCGCCGACGGGACGTGGCGGACACGGCACGGGGGAACGCGGGGGAGAGGAGTCCGTCCGGTGGGGCGGCTCACGCGGTCCGCGGCAGGCCGGCGTGGCGCTCCAGGAACGCGCGGACGCCCGACGCCCTGCGGTGCGGCAGCAGCACCCGCGCGGTGGCCGCCAGCATGGTCTGGATGCGGGACGACTGGACCTCGCCCAGCAGGTCGAGGACGCGCAGCCCCGCGACGGCGGCCTCGTCGGGGCGGCCGCCGCGGGCGAGGTCGTCGGCGAGTTCCGCGGTGTAGAGGGCGATGTTGCGGGTGAAGTGCGGATCCTGGAGGTGTGCCGCGCGACGGGCGTGACGGGCCGCGCGCGGCCAGTCGCCCAGCGTGGACCAGCACTGCGCCTCCAGGCCCTCCAGTTCGGCCTCTCCGTAGAAGGTCATCCACTCGGGATCGCTCTGCGAGGGGCCGCGCTCGAAGAGGGCCTGGGCGCGGACGAGTGCCCGTTCGCACTCCGCGCGGTCGGCGAGCCCCGCCCAGCCGCCCGCCTCGCGCAGCGCGAGCAATGAGAGCAGCCGCGAGGAGCCGAGCGGGCGCGCCGCCCGCTGCGCCGCCTGCGCGGCGCGCACCGCCTCGCGCGGGCGGCCGGCGTCGCGCGCGAGGAAGGCCGTGTTGCAGAAGGCGTGTGCCTCCAGGCCCGGGTCGCCCGACATCCGCGCGGTCGCCAGTGCCTCGGCGTAGTGCGAGCGGGCGTCGTCGAAACGCCCGGAGTCGTGTGCCAACCAGCCCACCGAGATGGCCAGTTCGCCCGCCCCCGCGTACAGCCGGTCGGCGGTCCGCTGACGGGTGGTGCCCGCGTCGAGCAGTTCGTACGCGGTGCGCAGGGGTGCGGCGGCCCGCCGGTAGAGGCCGTCGGCCCCGTGCCGGTCGTCGAGCAGCCGGATGCTTCGTACGGCCTCTTCGAGGGCGCCCGCCTCGGTCGTCCCCACCCGGTGGACGCGGCGGTCCGCGGCTTCGGCGGTACCGCCGAACGTGCCCGCGAACGGGCCCAGTGTGGCTGCCGCCATGGTGGCGGTGCCTCCGGTCATGAATGCGCGACGCTGCACGTCGCTCTCCTCGTGGTTCTGTTCATGGTGCTGGTGCTGGTGCGGGTCATGCGGGTTGTACAGGTCATGTGGGTCGTGCGGGGCATGCGGATTCTGCGTGGTCTCATACGTCTCGCACGCCCCTTCCGTCTCACCCGTGGTGCGCGTAAGGCTTGTGGTGTGCGCGGGGGGCTCTTCGTCCGCTTCGCGCGCCCCTCGTCCGCGCACGGACGAGCGGGGCGAGAAGCCCAGGTCGGTCAGCGTGCGGCCGGGGAACATGTGCAGGAACACCCGCTCGTACGCGTAGTTGGGACAGCGGATCTCGCCGGCCTCCACCCGCCCGACATAGCGCGCGTCGCAGCTGACCCGCTCGCCGATCTCGCGCGCCGCCCGCCGTACCGCCGCGGCGAACTCGCCCGGCGAGCGCTGTCCGCGCAGCCGCCGGAAGGCGAGGTTCGGCCGCGGTGGCCGGGGGGACGGGGACGAGGTCATCGTTGACGACGCCATGGCCGGGCCCTCTCTTGCGAACCGTCGAACCATGCCGGAAGCGGGGCGAAATGCCTGTGTCATGCCATGTGGTGCCCTGCTCCGGCGGAGCAAGAACGTACCTGCTGTGACGACGTCGCCACGCTGGGTTTGGCTACAAACCGGATATCTCATCCATGATCTGCCATGAACTGCCATCCTTTGCGGCGCTGTTCCGCCGTAGCCGTTGACGTTCTGACGCGTTGAACCGGGTGGACCGGGAGCGCACCCGAACTCCCGACCCGCTCGTGCAGGAGGAGGGGTTCCGTGTTGGAGGCCGGGTTGGAGAGCACCGAGTTCCGTAGACCGCTGTCGACCGCCGCGTACGGGTCGTCCCCGGGGTACGGCGCCCCACCGCAGCCCGTCGCCGGCTGCGACCTGGTGACCGTTCCGGCACGCCAGGGCCTGGAGGCGGTCGACATTCTCCGCCGGGGCGCCTGCGAATCCGTCGGGCCGGTCCTGCTCGACGGCGGCTGCGACACCCTCGGCTTCCTGGTGCCTCCGGGCACCGCCGACGCCTGGGACGTGCCGGGCAGCACCTGCACACAGACCGTCGGCCGCGGCCCGTATCCCGCGCCCGAGCCGCCCGTCGAGGGCTCGGACTGGCTGCTGCCACCGGGGGAGGCGGACCTCGCGACCGACCCGGTGGTCCTGCGGGCGGCGCTGGGCGAGGCCGCACGGCTCATCGAGGCCGCGGACAACTGTCGCTGAGCGCTCCGCGGCGGCCGTTGGGCCGACCGTCCCGGAGCCCCTGATAATGGCCGCATGGGAAGGTCGAAGAACGCGCGACGCGGCCAGGCGGCCGCCGAGCCCCTCGTCGAGACGGTCGACGGCGGGCTCGCCGAGCTGATACCCGACCGGGACCGCCCGCGCGCCTGGACCCTGCTGATCGACGGTGCCCCGCAGTCCCACGTCGACCTCGACGACCCCGCCCACCTGAGCTTCGAGTACCAGCGGCGCCTCGGTCACGTCATCGACCTGGTCGCGCCGCCCGGCAAGCCGGTGCACGCCGTGCACCTCGGCGGCGGAGCCTTCACGCTCGCCCGCTACACCGCCGCGACCCGCCCCCGTTCCACCCAGCAGATCGTCGAACGCGACGGTGCCCTCGTCCAACTCGTCCGGCGGGAACTCCCCTTGGACCCCAACGCGCGTGTCCGGGTGCGCTCGGTGGACGCCCGTGAGGGGCTCGCGAAGGTGCCGGACGGCTGGGCGGACCTGGTCATCGCCGATGTGTTCAGCGGCGCGCGGACCCCGGCCCACCTGACCTCCGTGGAGTTCCTGGACGACGTCCGCAGGGTCGTCAAAACCGGTGGCCTGTACGCCGCCAATCTCGCCGACGGACCCCCGCTGGCCCATCTGCGCGGTCAGATCGCCACCGCCGCGGCGGTCTTCCCCGAGCTGGCCCTCGTCGCCGACCCGACGGTGCTGCGCGGGAAGCGCTTCGGCAACGCCGTCCTCGTCGCCTGCGACCGGCCGTTGCCGCTGGCCGAACTCACCCGCCGCGCGGCCTCGGACCCGCACCCCGGAAGGGTCGAACACGGCAGGCAGCTCGCCGACTTCACCGGGGGAGCGGTACCGGTCCTGGACGCGGCGGCGGTGGCGTCCCCGGCTCCACCGCCCTCGGTGTTCCGCTGACACCCGCCCGCCGGATCCGACGCTAGTAGGTGCCGATCTCCACCCGCGGCGGCCCGTCGTGCCACGTGCAGAACACCGACACCCGATCCGCTCCCGAGGTGAACTCCACCCGGATCCACGACTCGGTCTTCCACACCTGTATCGACCAGCCCGAGCCCGGCGTCGCGGAGACGAGCGTCGCGGAGGCCGTGCCAAGGTCGAAGACCGCCCGCCCGCCGTCGGTGTCGTAACTCTTGACCCGACCCGACTGACCGGCCTGTGCGGAGGGGCTCGGACCCGGCCCGGAGGACGGCGACTTCGAGGGCGAGGGGGCGGCGGACGGCCGCCGGCTCCGCTCCGGCCGCGGGGCCGCCGTAGCGTGCGGAGTCCCGGTCCGGCCGGTCGGGGACGGGAGCGGCTTGGCCTTCTGCGTGGTGGGTTCGCCCACCGTGACGGGCAGCGCCCGCGGCGGGTCGTACGCCGTCCCCGTCATGACCGTGTGGACACCCCACCACGACAGCGTGACCGCCGCGCCCGTGGCGAGCGTCCAAGCCAGTACGTGTACGAGTCCTCTGCGCATCGCGGCCATACTGCCTCACGCGCCCCACGGGTGTCTCGTTCCCTTCGCGCGGCCGGAGTTGTCCACAGGCGCCGGACCGGCATCGCACGGATGGCGTACGGTGCCGCCCATGGCAAGTGTGCTCGTGGTCGAGGACGACCAGTTCGTACGCTCGGCCCTCATCCGGCATCTGACCGACGCCTCGCACACCGTGCGCAGCGTCGGCACCGCGCTCGAGGCGCTGCGCGAGGTCGCTCATTTCCCCTTCGACGTCGTCATCCTGGACCTCGGTCTGCCCGATCTGGACGGGGCCGAGGCGCTCAAGATGCTGCGCGGCATCACCGACGTGCCCGTGATCATCGCCACCGCCCGGGACGACGAGACGGAGATCGTCCGCCTGCTGAACGACGGCGCGGACGACTATCTGACCAAGCCGTTCTCGGTCGAGCACCTGTCCGCGCGGATGGCCGCCGTCCTGCGCCGCTCGCGGTCGGTGGGGGAGACGCCCGCGTCGCCGGTCATCCGGGTCGGCGGCCTGGCCATCGACCCGCTGCGCCGCCGGGCCGAGCTGGACGGCGCCCGACTGGACCTCACCCGGCGGGAGTTCGACCTGCTCGCCTTCCTCGCCGGCCGGCCCGGCGTCGTCGTGGCCCGCAAGGAGTTGCTCGCCGAGGTGTGGCAGCAGTCGTACGGGGACGACCAGACCATCGACGTCCATCTGTCCTGGCTGCGGCGGAAGCTGGGCGAGACGGCGGCGAGGCCGCGTTATCTCCACACCCTGCGCGGTGTCGGCGTGAAGCTGGAGCCACCGCGGACGGAGTTCCCGCGAGCGGAGCCGCCGCTGTGAGGTGGGCACTGGTCAAGGTGTGCGTGGCGGTGACCACGATGGTCGTGGTGGCCTTCGCGGTGCCGCTCGGGCTCGTCATCAAGGAGATGGCCCGGGACCGCGCGTTCTCGAACGCCGAACGGGAGGCCGCGGCCGTCGCGCCCGCGCTCTCCATCACCACCGACCGGGACCAGTTGGAGCGGGTCGTCGTCTCCGCCGGGTCCGACGACGGCATGGCCGTGCACATCCCGGCGAGCGACGGCACCAAGGCGGTCGACATCGGCCGGCAGCGGGCCGCCGCCAAGGACATCGCCGCCACCCGCGGACTGGGCCGGGCCTCCACCACCGAGGTCCCGGGCGGCTCCACGCTGCTCCAGCCCACCGCGCTGAGCTCCGGCGAGATCGCGGTCGTCGAGGTGTACGTCCCCGAGTCCGAGGTCAGCAACGGCGTGGGGACGGCCTGGGCGGTACTCGCCGCGGTCGGCGTCGCGCTCGTCGTCGGCTCGGTCGCGGTCGCCGACCGGCTGGGCGTACGCATGGTGCAGCCGGCCCAGCGGCTGGTCGAGGGCGCGCACGAACTGGGAGAGGGCAAGCTCGGAGCCCGGGTCCCCGAGGAGGGTCCCACCGAACTGCGGCTGGCGGCGGTCGCGTTCAACTCGATGGCCGACCAGGTCGTGCAACTCCTCGCGAACGAGCGGGAGCTGGCCGCGGATCTCTCGCACCGCCTGCGCACCCCGCTGACCGTGCTGCGGCTGAACACGGCCTCGCTCGGCGACGGACCGGCCGCCGAGCAGACCCGGGCGGCCGTGGCTCAGCTGGAGCGGGAGGTCGACACGATCATCCGGACGGCGCGGGAGGCCAAGCCGCAGACGGTGGCGCTCGGTGTCACCGGGTGCGACGCGTCCGAGGTGGTCCGCGAGCGGATGGACTTCTGGTCCGCGCTCGCCGAGGACGAGGGCCGCAAGGTGCGGGTCGCGGGCGTGGACCGTCCGGTGCGCATACCCGTCGCGCGCGCCGACCTGGTGGCCGCGCTCGACGCGCTCCTCGGCAACGTCTTCCGGCACACACCGGAGGGCACGGCCTTCGCGGTCGACGTGCACAACAGCGACGACGCCGTGATCGTGCTGGTGTCGGACGCGGGACCGGGGATCGTGGACCCGGACTCGGCGATGGCCCGCGGGCGGGGCTCGGGCAGCGACGGCTCGACCGGGCTCGGGCTGGACATCGTGCGGCGGCTCGCGGAGTCGACGGGCGGCGACGTACGACTGGGGTCGTCGGTACTGGGCGGCACCGAGGTACGGATATGGATCCAGCTGGACGGGCGGGCGCCGGTACGGCGCGGGCACCGGGGGACGGTACGGCGACGCAGACGCAGCGTCGGCGCGAGCTGACCCGGGACCGATCCCGGCCGCGACGTGCCGGGCCGGAGCCGAGCCGAGGCCGCACCGTGTCTCTCCCCGCCGCTCCGGGGCCCAGAACCGGTCTCGACCTTTAACCGTCCCCGATGCCTTCCTTAAGCGCACCCTAAGATCGCCGGTCACCGTCCGGATGAAGCGGTTTGCCCGATTCCGGATCGCTAGCGTGCTGCCCGCACCCCCTGGGGATCCCCAGCGAACTCCCGTGAAACCGCGAAGGCAGGCACGCGATGAGCAGTACGCACCGGCGCAAGGTCAGTGGCAGGAACAAGGCGATAGGCGGCGTCGTGGCCGCAGCCGTGGTCGGCGGCGGCGCCTTCCTGTTCTCCGGCACCGCGCTCGCCGCCGGTGTCGGCGCCGCTTACACGAAGACCAGCGACTGGTCCACGGGCTACACCGCGCAGTACGTCATCACGAACGACACGGGCCGGGCGAAGAGCGACTGGACACTGGAGTTCGACCTGCCCTCCGGCGCCCGGCTCAGCTCCCTGTGGAACGGCGAGTCCGCGGTGAGCGGAAACCACGTCACGGTGAAGCCGCCGTCCTGGGACAAGGACGGCCTGGCGGCCGGCGAGTCGGTCACCGTCGGCTTCGTCGTGAACGGCACCGCGGACCCCAAGGGCTGTGTCATCGACGGCGCCAAGTGCTCGGTGGACGACGGCGCGACCCCGGAACCGAGCGGGCGTCCGACCGGGTCGGCCACCCCCACGGCCACGCCGAAACCCAGCCCGAGCGCCTCCCGCACCAGCACGCCGACCACCCCGGCCTCCACTCCGGCCGCCACCCCGACGCCCTCCGCCCCGGCGAGCACCGGCAGCGGCACCACCGGCGCCGGCTTCGCGCCGTACGTCGACACCTCCCTCTACCCGGCCTTCGACCTGGTCGGCGGCGCGGCGGCCACCGGGGTCAAGAACTACAACCTCGCGTTCATCACCGACGGCGGCGGCTGCACGCCCAAGTGGGGCGGGGTGAGCGACCTCGCCAGTGACGCGGTGGCCGCGCAGATCGGCGCGCTGCGGGCGAAGGGCGGCGACGTCCGCGTCTCCTTCGGCGGCGCCTCCGGGTCGGAGCCGGCCACGACCTGCTCGTCGGCGGACGCGCTGGCGGCGGTGTACGGGAAGGCCGTGGACGCCTACAAACTGACGAAGGTCGACTTCGACGTCGAGGGCGGCGCGCTGCCGAACACCGCGGCGAACACGAGGCGCGCGAAGGCCATCGCGAAGCTCCAGCAGCAGCACCCGGGCCTGGACGTGTCCTTCACGCTCCCCGTCATGCCCGAGGGCCTCACCCAGGACGGCGTGAACCTCCTGTCCGACGCCAGGTCGAACGGCGTGAGGATCTCCGCCGTCAACATCATGGCGATGGACTACGGGCCCTCGTACAACGGTGACATGGGCACCTACGCCGAGCAGGCCGCCACCGCCACGCAGGCCCAGGTCAAGAGCGTCCTCGGACTCTCCGACAGCGCGGCCTGGAAGACCGTCGCCGTCACCCCGATGATCGGTGTCAACGACGTGGCGTCCGAGATCTTCAAGGTCGACGACGCCGCCCAGCTGGTGGCGTTCGCCAAGGCCAAGGGGCTCGGCTGGCTGTCGATGTGGTCCGCGAGCCGCGACAAGCAGTGCGCGGGCGGCGCGAAGAACTCCGCGGACGCCACCTGCAGTTCGGTCGTCCAGGACGCGGGGGCGTTCTCGAAGGCGTTCGGCGCCTACAAGTAGGCCCGGCACCCACCGAGTCCTCCCCCCACGGGGAAACGCGTCCCGGCCGGAAACACCCCCCATCCGGCCGGGGCGCGCCCCCCTTTCCGGGTGCCGCGCCCCGTCCCCCGACATCCCCGCCCCCCGTAGAACCGGGCGGCGGGAGCGCGTGCTCCCGGACGAAGGCCCGGCCGCGGCCCGGGGCCGAACCCCGCCGCCCGGGCCCCCGCCCCCGGGAGCGACCTACTCGTCCGCGGCCGTCACCGGCGGCAGCGTCCCCGTCCTGGCCGCACGGCTGTACCAGTGGGCGCTCGACTTCGGCGTACGGGCCAGGGTCGCGTAGTCGACGTACACCGCGCCGAAGCGCTTGTCGTAGCCGTACGCCCACTCGAAGTTGTCCATCAGGGACCACAGGTAGTACCCGCGGACGTCCGCGCCGTCGGCGATGGCACGGCGGACCGCCGACAGGTGGCCGTGCAGGTAGGCGATGCGCTCGGGGTCGTGGACGCGGCCCTCCGGGTCCGGCTTGTCGTCGTACGCGGCGCCGTTCTCGGTGATGTACAGCGGCAGGCCGGGCGACTCCCGCGTGTAGCGCGTGATCAGGTCGTGCAGGCCCGTCGGGTCGATCGTCCAGCCCATCTCCGTACGCTCGCCCGGAGTCTGATGGAACATCACATCGTCGGCGCCCGGCCACGGCGTGTACGCGCTCGCCCCGTGACCGTCCGGGCGGGGACCGGAAGCGGTGGCCTCCGCCGCCGACACCAGCGTCGGCGTGTAGTAGTTCAGCCCCAGCGCGTCGAGCGGCTGCTTGATCACCGCCAGGTCGCCGTCCAGGACGTACGACCAGTCCGTGATCGAGGACGTCTCCTGGAACAGGCCCTCCGGGTAGGCGCCGTGCAGCATCGGGCCGTGGAAGACACCGTTGGCCAGGTTGTCGATGCGCCGGACCGCCGCGAGATCCGCCGGGCTCTGCGAAAGCGGCCTGACGACCGAGGAGTTGAGGCTCACCGCGACCGAGTTGCGGGCCGGCATCACGGACCTCAGCGCCTTCGCGCCCAGGCCGTGCGCCAGGTTCAGGTGGTGGGCGGCCTTCAGCGACGCCGCCGCGTCCGTGCGGCCGGGCGCGTGCACCCCCGAGCCGTAGCCCAGGAACGCGCTGCACCACGGCTCGTTCAGGGTGATCCACTGCTCCACCCGGTCACCCAGCGCCTCGCCCACGATCTGGGCGTAGTCGGCGAACCGCAGCGCCGTGTCGCGCGCGGGCCAGCCGCCCGCGTCCTCCAGTTCCTGGGGGAGGTCCCAGTGGTAGAGGGTGATGGCCGGCTTGATGTCGTGGGCCAGCAGTTCGTCGACCAGGTTGCGGTAGAAGTCCAGACCCCGCTGGACCGCCGGACCCCGGCCCGTCGGCTGCACCCGGGACCAGGAGACCGAGAAGCGGTACGCGGACAGGCCCAGCTCCGCCATCAGGGCCACGTCGTCACGGAAGCGGTGGTAGTGGTCGACAGCGATGTCACCGGTCTCACCGCCGGCCGTCTTTCCCGGCGTGTGGCTGAAGGTGTCCCAGATGGAGGGCGTGCGGCCGTCCTCCCGTACCGCCCCCTCGATCTGGTAGGCGGAGGTCGCCGCGCCCCAGAGGAACGCGGGGGGAAAGGTCACGGGCGATGCGGGTTCAGGCATGGAAGCGCTCCCATAGGGGGTCGTGGAGAACGACGGTATTGAGCAGAAGGGGACGAAGGGGCCGGGGCGGCGGTGACCCGGCCCCCACGGGCGGCGGTGCGGAGGGTCAGCCCTTGATCGCGCCCTGCATGATGCCGCCCACGATCTGCTTTCCGAACAGCAGGAAGGCGATGAGCAGCGGCAGCGTGCCGAGCAGCGCGCCCGCCATGATCACGGCCTGGTCGGGGACGTAACCGGTGCCGAGCGAGTTGAGGGCGACCTGCACGGTGGGGTTCTGCTGGTTGAGGGCGATGATCGGCCACAGGAAGTCGTTCCAGGCCATCACGAAGGTCAGCAGGCCGAGGACCGCCATCGCCGGCCGCGCCGCCGGGAAGACGACGTGCCACACGACGCGCAGACTGCTCGCGCCGTCCACCCGCGCCGCCTCGATGAGCTCGGTGGGCAGCGCCTGCAGCAGGTACTGCCGCATGAAGAACGTACCGAAGGCACTCACCAGGGTCGGCAGGATGACCGTCTGCAGCTGGTTGGACCAGCCGAGGTCGCTCATCCACAGATACAGCGGTACGACGGCCAGCTGCGGCGGGATCATCATCGTGCCGATGGTCAGCAGCAGCAGAAGACCGGAGAACCTGAACCGCAGCTTGGCGAAGGCGAACCCGGCGAGCGTGGAGAACACGACCGTACCGACAGTGATGGTCCCGGCGACGATCGTGGAGTTGACCATCGCGGTGCCGAGCCCGGCCTGGTCCCACGCGGCCTGGAGGTTCTTGAACAGGTTCCCGCCGAACCACAGCGGCGGCGGGGTCTGCGCCAGCCGCTCGTTGTTGCGGGAGGCCGCGACGGCCGTCCAGACCAGCGGGGCGAGCGAGACCAGAGCGAAGACGGTCAGGACGACATACGTGACCGGCCCCGCGTGCAGCTGCTTGCCCGCGCCGAGCACCCGGCGGCGTCCGCTGCCCCGGCCGTCCGGAGTTCCCTTCGCCCCTGCCTGAGGGACAGTCAGTTCAGTGGTGGTCATTGGGATTTCCTCAGCCGTCGGGTGATCAGCAGGTTGATCGCGGCGACGATCAGCAGGATCAGGAACATCGTCCATGCGATCGCTGACGCCTTGCCGAGGTTGCCGATGCCCCAGCCCTGGTCGTACATGTAGAGGCCGAGCGTCTGGTACTGGTGCGCGGAGCCGCCCTTCGAGCCGCTGACCCCGCCGAACAGGAGCGGCTCACCGAACAGCTGCGTCGCGCCGATGGTGGACACGACCACCGTGAACAGGATCGTCGGCCGCAGCATGGGGACCGTCACATGGCGGAACTGCTGCCAGCGGCCCGCGCCGTCGAGAGCCGCCGACTCGTACAGGTCGGTGGGGATCGCCTGCATCGCCGCGAGGTAGATCAGCGCGTTGTAGCCGGTCCAGCGCCAGATCACGATGGAGGAGACGGCGAACTGGCCGCCCCAGTCGGACTCGCGCCAGTTGATCGGGTCGACCCCGACGAAGTGCAGCAGCCAGTTGATCATGCCGCCGTCCCACGAGTACAGCAGCGTGAAGACGAGGGTCGCCGCGGCCACCGAGGTGGCGTATGGGGTGAGCATCACGACCCGCCACACGGTCGAGCCGCGCAGCCGGTAGTTGAGCAGGTGGGCGATCCCGATCGCCATGACCAGCTGCGGGACCGTGGAGATCACGCCGATGGTGAAGGTGTTCTCCAGGGCGTTCCAGAAGAACTCCGAGGACAGCAGGTTCTTGTAGTTGTCCAGCCCGGCCCAGGTCTGGTGGTCCAGACCGGACAGCTGCACGTTGTGCAGCGAGTACCAGGCCGTGTAGAGCAGCGGCACGAGCCCGAAGGCCCCGAAGACGATGAAGAAGGGGGCGATGAACGCGTACGGCGACGCCTTCATGTCCCAGCGGTACAGCCGGCTGCGCCAGGAATCCGGGCCCGGCGGCGGCGTACCGCGACCCTGAGCGCCCCGGGCCGCGCCCGGCTGGGAGCCGGGCGCGGCGTCGGCGCTCGTCGCGGGATGCGCGAGAGCCTGCTTGGAGCTGGTCACTGGCCGAGCACGTCCTTGATCTCCGCCTTGGCCGCGTTCCAGCCCTGGTCGGGAGACTTGCCCTTCTGCTCGACCTGGAGGATGCCGATGTCGGTGATCGCGGTGCCGATCGGCTGGTCCTTGATGCCGAAGTTCTGGACGGGGATCGTCTTCGCCGAGTCGGCGAAGATCTGCGTGATCGGCGCGTCCGAGAAGTACGACGTCGTCGCGGCGGCCGGCTTCAGGCTGTCGTACGCCGCCGGGGTCGACGGGAAGCTGGCCTGCTTGGCGAAGACCTTCGCCTGCTGCTCGGGCGCGGTCAGCCACTTGGCCAGCGCGATGGCGTCCTTCTGGTGCTTGCCGGCCGTCGGCACGCCGATGAACGAACCGCCCCAGTTGGCCGCGGTCGGCGCGGCCGCCACGTCCCACTTGCCCTTGCCGGCGTCACCGGACTTCTCCTGGATGTAGCCCATCATCCAGGCGGGGCAGGCCACCGTCGCGAACGAGCCCTTGGCGAAGCCCTGGTCCCACGTCGGGTCGAACTGCTTCAGCTTCGCCGACATGTTGCTGGTCGCCACCGTCATCGCGGCGTCCCAGGACTTCTTCACCCCCGAGGACTTGTCCCAGATGACGTTGCCGTCCTTGTCGTAGTACCGCTCGCTCTCGCCACCGAGGGCCGCGTTGTAGACCGAGGAGGCGGAGTCCACGAACTTGGTGCCGCTCGGCGCCTTCTTCATGTACTGCTTGCCGAGGTCGACGTACTTGGCCCAGTCGCCCTTCCACTGCGCGGCGAGCTTGGTGCGGTCGGTCTCCAGACCGGCCTTCTGGAAGAGGTCCTTGCGGTAGCAGATCGCCATCGGACCGATGTCGGTGCCGATACCGATCGTCTTGCCGTCCTTGGTGGTGGCCTGAGCCGTCTTCCAGTCCAGCCACTGCGACTTGTCGACGTCCTTGCCGAGGTCGACGAACTTCTCGGCCTGGGTCTGGACGGCCTCGGTGATGTTGCCGACCTCGATCGCCTGGATGTCGTCGGTGCCGGAGCCGGCCTGCAGGCGGGTGAGCGTCTTGGGCCAGTAGACGTCGGTACGGGTGGTGACGTTCTCCTTGATCGTGATGTCCGGGTGGAGCTTCATGTACTCGTCGTAGAGGCCGGCCTGCTTGTAGCCGAAGACACCGAAGGTGCCGATCGTCAGCGTGGTCTTGCCCTTGCCGCCACCACCGCCGTCGCCCGAGTTCGACGATCCGTCGTTCGAGTCGTTGGCGCAGCCGGCCAGCAGCCCTGTGGTCAGCGCGGCGACGGCCGCGAGGGCCCCCAGCCTGCGGGACCGGCGGGTACTCGTGCGCATTGCGTCCTCCTGTTGCCTGACGTGCCGACCCCCCGGCCAACTGCATTGTTGGGCCCGTTTTTCTCGCTGCGGCTCGGGCGGGGAACGTGCGGGATGTGTAGGTGTCAGGTACCGTGGGAGCGCTCCCACAGGTGATGTGTTGAAGAGTCGTCGGTTCGCGCGGGGGTGTCAAGGGAGCAGACACGGAGAGACGCGTTCAGTTATCGGCCTGTTAACTAACTCCGGGGACGGGGCGTACGAGGGTGGGGGGACGGGTGGAGCGGCTCGTGCCGAGGTGACTTCACGGGGGCCGGCGCCGGCGTCGGTGAGGCCGGCACCGCAGCCTCGGCGAGGTTGCCATCGCGGCCGGGTCCCTGTCCATGAACGGGACTGTTAGATTCCAGGCCAGCCGCTCAGAAGCGCGGCGTCGACGGGAGGCGGACCATGGCAGGCCACGGAGCGCGGGGCCGGAGCGGCGGGCGGCCGACCCTCGAGGAGGTCGCCGCGCGCGCCGGTGTGGGCCGCGGCACGGTGTCCCGGGTGATCAACGGTTCGCCGCGGGTCAGCGACGCGACCCGCGCGGCGGTCGAGGCGGCGGTGGCGGAGCTCGGTTATGTCCCGAACACGGCGGCGCGCGCCCTGGCCGCCAACCGCACGGACGCGATCGCGCTCGTCGTCCCCGAGCCGGAGACCCGGTTCTTCGCGGAACCGTACTTCTCGGACATGCTCCGGGGTGTCGGCGCGGAACTCTCCGACACCGAGATGCAGCTGCTGCTGATCTTCGCGGGCAGCGACCGGGAGCGGCAGCGCCTGGCCCAGTACCTGGCGGCGCACCGTGTGGACGGCGTCCTGCTGGTCTCGGTGCACGCGGACGACCCGCTGCCCGACCTGCTCTCCCAGCTGGAGATCCCGGCGGTGATCAGCGGTCGCCGTTCGGCGGAGGAGACGCTGCCGTCCGTGGACTCCGACAACTACGGCGGGGGGCGCCTCGCCGTCGAGCACCTGGTCGCCCGGGGGCGCCGCAGGATCGTCCATCTCGCGGGGCGCCTCGACGTGTTCGGCGCGCAGCGTCGTGTCGACGGCTATCGCGAGGGTCTGCGTGCCGCGGGCCGTCCGGTGGACGACGGCCTCATCGTCGCCGGCGACTTCACGGAGGAGGGCGGGCGCCGGGCGATGACCGAACTGCTGGCCCGCTGCCCCGATCTGGACGCCGTCTTCGCCGGTTCGGACGTGATGGCGGCCGGCGCCCGCCAGGTCCTGCGCGAGGCGGGCCGCCGTACACCGGACGACGTGGCGCTGGTCGGCTACGACGACTCCGCCATCGCCCGCCACATGGATCCGCCCCTGACGAGCGTGCGCCAGCCGATAGAGGAGATGGGCCGGGCGATGATCGACCTTCTGCTCGGGGAGATCGCGGATCGGCGCCCGGCGGTGTCGCGGGAACTGGAGAAGCGTCAGGTCGTGCTGCCCACCGAGCTGGTGGCGCGGGCGTCGTCCTGACGCCGGCCGCCGCCGTGCCGCCGCCCGGCACCGTCCGCCACCGGCGCGGGCGGGATCAGACCGCCGCCTCCGCGGTCGCCCTCGTCACGGCCATGGTCGCCGTCGTCGTCACCGCCGCCGTCAGCGGCCGATGTCACCGAGGCCGGCCGGTCGCCGCTCCGTACCGCTGACGGCGGAGTCGCCCCGCCGCTGTTGACGCCGTTGCCGCACGGGAAGAGTTCCGTAGGGCAGTCTGGCGGGTATGGTCCTGCATCCCCTGCTGGGAGTCGATGAAGTGCCCGCCGTTGAGCCCTATCTGGGCCGGGTGGGCGAGGTGTTCCGGGCGTTCCGCGAGCAGGAGTCGGGGTGCGTGTCGTACGGGGTGAGACTGCTCGACGGCGGCCGGTGGTTCCTCAAGGAGGCGGTCACCGATCGCGGCCGGCGCTCGCTGGAGCGCGGCTGGGCCTTCCACCGGTCGGTACGGCACCGGGCGATCGTCCCGCAGGTGCACCGCATCGCGGTGCAGGACGGCGGGTGGGCGGTGGTGATGCCCTGGCGGGAGGGTGAGGTGCTGTACCCCGCGGAGGCGGGCGGGACGCACGACCGTACGGACCCGGCCAGTGCGATGGCACGCTTCCGCGCCCTGCCCTCCGACGCGGTCCTGCGCGCCTTCGACCGGGTCCTGGACGCCCACCTCGCGGTGGAGGCCGCCGGCCAGGTCGCCGTCGACTTCTACGACGGGGCGCTGCTGTACGACTTCGACCGTGACGTCGCCCATCTGGTCGACCTCGACGAGTACCGGCCGGGTCCGTTCGTGGTCGAGGAGGAACGCCTGCCGGGCTCGCGGCGGTTCATGGCCCCCGAGGAGTGGGTGCGCGGGGCCGTGATCGACTCCCGGACGACCGTCTTCACGCTGGGCCGTGCCGCCCGGCTCCTGCTGGACGCGGGCGACGAGGAGCGCGCCTGGCGGGGCACTCCGGCCCAGCAGAGGGTCATCGTCCGTGCCACCCGGACCGATCCGGGGGAGCGCTTCGAGAACGTCCACCGTTTCGCCGAGGAGTGGCGGGCGGCCGACACCGCGCCGGGCGACTGAGGCCGGGCATCTGAAGGCCGCCCGTCTGAGGCCGGGCGTCCGACGCCGGTCGTCCGGGGTTCGGGCGTCCGGCCTCGGGTGTTCGAGGTCCGGCGCCGGGTTTCGGGAGTCGGAGGTCCGGCAGCCGGCTCCAGGTGTCCGAGGCCCGGCAGATGGCTCCAGGTGTCCGGGGCCGGGCGCCCGGAGTCGTGGTCCTCAGGCCCGTACCGGTCGCTGCCAGCGGACCTCGCCCTCGTGGATGACGCCGGTGGGGGCCAGCCCGGCCGCCGCGGCGACGGCCGCGGACGCCCGGTGGTCCGGATGGACATGGGCGACGACCGTACGGACGCCCGGTTCCCCGCCGAGGCGGGCGACGAGTTCGCGCGCCGCCTCACTTGCGAACCCGCGCCCCTGCCAGCGGGTGCCGACCACCCAGGCGACCTCCGCGGTCCCCGCGGTGACCGTCGCCTGGACGGTCCCCACCAGGCGGCCCTCGTCGCCCGTGTCGCGCCCGCCGTCCTCGGCCCCGCGGAGCCGCAGCACCCAGTTGCACCAGAGGACGGCGGGGTCGGGGGAGCCGGCGACCAGACGTTCGTGGCGTGACCGCAGGGATTCGGGGGTGCCGGGCGCGCCACCGGTGAAGGTGTGCAGCTCCGGGTCGGCCAGGACCGCGGCCAGTTCCTCGGCGTGTTCGACGCGGAGGGGGAGCAGGTCGAGGCGGGCGGTGCGGAGGGTGTCGGTGTGGAGGGGCACGCGGTGAGCCTAGGGGCAGATCCTGACGCGTACGGCCGGGCACCGGACACGGACCGGGCACCGGACACGGACCGGGATCCGCGCACGACCCGGATCCGGGCACGACCCGGATCCGCACATGAGCGAGGCCCGGTCCGCTTGCGCGGACCGGGCCTCGGTCTGTCAGGGTGAGTGACGGGACTTGAACCCGCGGCATCCTGGACCACAACCAGGTGCTCTACCAGCTGAGCTACACCCACCATGAACCGGTTTTGGTTTCCCTGACCGGCCGAGAAAAAGTGTACAGGGTTCTGAGGGGTGCTCGCGCCCGACTTTGTCCGGGGTCCTCGGAGACCCCGGACGAACGTCATTCCACGGGCAGTACGTGCTTCGCCGCGATGGTGCGGGCGGTGTCCGAGTCGGGGCCGGGCTGCGGGACGAAGATCGCCTCGCGGTAGTAGCGGAGCTCGGCGATGGATTCGCGGATGTCGGCGAGGGCGCGGTGGTTGCCGTTCTTGTCCGGGCTGTTGAAGTACGCCCGCGGGTACCAGCGGCGGGCCAGCTCCTTGACGGAGGAGACGTCCACGATGCGGTAGTGGAGATAGCCCTCCAGGGTGGGCATGTCGCGGAGCAGGAAGCCCCGGTCCGTGCCGACCGAGTTCCCGCACAGCGGGGCCTTGCCCGGCTCCTTGACGTGCTCACGCACATAGGAGAGGACCTGTTCCTCGGCGTCGGCCAGGGTGGTGCCCGCGGCGAGTTCGGAGAGGAGGCCGGAGGCCGTGTGCATCTGGCGCACCACGTCCGGCATCGTCTCCAGGGCCGCGTCCGGCGGGCGGATCACGATGTCCACCCCTTCGCCGAGCACGTTCAGCTCCGAGTCGGTGACCAGCGCGGCCACCTCGATGAGTGCGTCCTCCGACAGCGAGAGCCCGGTCATCTCGCAGTCGATCCACACCATGCGATCGTTCATGGCCCCAACCCTACGGCGCGCCCCGGCGCACGGGCAGGTCCGGGACGTCGGCGGCCCGGGGCTCTCACGGTCCGGGGCTCTCACGGTCCGGGCGCCCGCACACGGCGACGGCCCGGGACCCGAGGGCCCCGGGCCGTCCACGGCCGGGCGGTGTGACGTCGTCACGGAGCCGGGGCGCCGCGGCGCCCCGCACGCTAGGGCGCGCTGCGCTGCCCCGGCAGGCTCGGCCGGCCCGCCGCGTACAGTTCCGCGCCAGGCTTGCCGGGATCCGTCGCGGTCGACAGCGACGAGGCCGGGCTCAGGGCGCCGGCCGCCGCCGTACGACGGGTCTGCGACGGGACCGGACTCTCCTGGCTCAGGACCGGTGGCTGCCCGGCCGAACCCATGGGACCGTCCGGGTCCGACGGCCGCTCGGACTGCGGCCGGCGCGCCCGGTACGCCGCCCGGTAGGCGGCCGGGGACGAGCCGAGCTGGCGCCGGAAGTGCCCGCGCAGCGCGACCGGCGAGCGGAAGCCGCAGCGTCCGGCGACCTCGTCGACCGAGTAGTCGGACGTCTCCAGCAGGCGCTGCGCCTGCAGCACGCGCTGGGTGATCAGCCACTGCAGCGGCGCGCTCCCCGTCAGCGAGCGGAAGCGGCGGTCGAACGTGCGGCGGCTCATGTACGCGCGTGCCGCCAGCGTCTCGACGTCGAACTGCTCGTGCAGGTGCTCCAGCGCCCAGGCGACGACCTCCGCGAGGGGGTCGGCGCCGATCTCCTCCGGTAAAGACCGGTCGAGGTAGCGCTCCTGTCCGCCGCTCCGGCGCGGCGGGACCACCAGCCGACGGGCCAGCGCGCCGGCCGCCTCGTTGCCGTGGTCCGTCCGCACGATGTGCAGACAGAGATCGATTCCGGCCGCGGTGCCCGCCGATGTCAGTACGTCACCGTCGTCGACGAACAGCTCGCGCGGATCGACGTGTACGGACGGATAGCGCTTGGCCAGCGTCGGCGCGTACATCCAATGTGTCGTCGCCGGGCGGCCGTCCAGCAGTCCGGCGGCGGCCAGCACGAACGCGCCGGTGCACAGTCCGACTATGCGGGCCCCCTCCTCGTGCGCCCGGCGCAGCGCGTCGAGCGCTTCCTCCGGTGGCGGCGAGGTGATCGAGCGCCAGGCCGGCACCACGACGGTGCCCGCTCGCGAGATCGCCTCCAGGCCATGCGGCGCGGTGAGTTCCAGGCCCCCTGTGGTCCGCAGCGGGCCGTCCTCGCCGGCGCACACCAGAAGTCGGTAGCGCGGCACGCCGGCGTCCTGGCGGTCAATCCCGAACACCGACAGCGGTATGGAACTCTCGAAGATGGGGCCGCCGCTGAACAGCAGCACCGCGACGATCTCCTTGCGGCGTCGCCCGGAGAGTTTCCGGGCCGCGGCTTCCGGCGCGGCAGTGGAGTCGTGGCTCATACTGCTAAGCCCCCCTCGGTGGTCGCGGCTCCTCGGTTGTGTCGCTCCTGCACGTTTCCCCTCGGTCCTGCACGAGTCCCCCGCCGTAAGACAGTCAAGATCGAATCTACTGTGTCCCGTCGCGCCAAGGTGACCACTTCGACACTCGACAGAATGTCGACATGGCAACTTGGCGTGAAGCATTCGATCACGAAGCGTTGCACTCGTGGGCCGTGCAGGGAAGTGCGCCTCGTGTCAGTGGCCAATCCACATAGGGTGCATGAGCCCCCCGGGGGCCTTAAAGCGCAGGTCGAACGCGGGTTGAGGGGTTGTTACGGCAAGGGATGCCCGGGAGGCCGAAGTTGGCTGAAAAGAAGCGGGGGCGTGCGCGGAAACCGGTCAGTCGACCGGCTTCTTTCCCGCACCGCGGCGTCCGCCCCTGTGCGCCCCCGGGCCACTCCTGCCCGGCAAGCCGCTCATGATGTGCGTGTCGGCCATATCTCGCGCGCCCGGGGCCGGTACCGGGGCGGCTCCGGCCGCGGGCCCGGTGACCCCCGTGCCGTGATCTCCCCCCGGACGGTCTCCCCCGTCACGATCCCTTACGCCGGGAATCCGCACGCCGGTCACGAGATCCCGGGCGGCGGGATCCCGCGCGTCCCCGCTCCGTCCGTCCCGGTCCCGTCCGTCCCGGTCCCGATGGGTGCGCTCCCGGGGTCCGCGCTCGCGCGCACCGCTCCTGCCGTGCCGGGCGCGGTGCGGGGCAGGCTCCTCGGCGCGCATCCGGGCGGCGCCCCGTTCGGACTGGCGCAGCAGCACCAGGCACGCCGCGGTCACGGCCGCCAGACCCAGCGCCGTGCCGGCCGCCCCGGCGAGCGAGGTGCCGAACCAGACCAGGACGACCGGGACGAGGACGCAGCTGAAGGCCGCCCAGCGCGCGACCTCGCTCGCCGCGTCCGGCGCTGGGGGCGGTCCGGGGCGCGCTCCGGAGGAGGGGCGGGACACGGTCTCTGGTCCGGGCACGGTCTGCTCCCTGGTTGCCTGGTACTCCATTGCTCTCCATGGCGGTGGCTCACCTGTTCAACGCGTGTTCGACCGGCCGGTCACTGCCCGGCCGCCGGCGGCCGGTCCCGCGGGGGCGCATCTCCGGGTGAACCCTGCGCAAACCGCCTGTACGGGGCAGCAACCATTGCGTTACGGGCGCCTCTCATGCATGCTCCGGGGAACGCCGCACAGCGCGCGCGGTATCTGGGCAGAGGAGGCGTGCCGCCGTACCCTTGGGGGTATGGGGTTGGGAAGATGATTCCCGGACACAGCTCTGCCGATCGTTGTCGTCCCCACCACGAGGATCCAAACGCCGAGATACCCATGGCCGGTCACGAATTCTTCGATCCCGCGGACCGCAAGCGCCCGCTCGCCGATCCCACGGCGGCCGAGCCCCTGGCGGCGGAAGACCCCCGCCAGTCCTGCGATCCAGCTTTCAAACACGGCGTCGTCGTCGGTTTCGACGGTTCGACGTCCAGTGAACGTGCCCTCGCGTACGCGGTCGGCATGGCCCACCGCTCCGGCTCGGGCCTGATCATCGTGCATGTCGCGAACCGGCTGCCCACCACGGTGTGGGCGGGCTGCGAACCACCGGTCTTCGTCGACGTGCCCGACCACCGCACCGAGGTGCTCGGACTGGAGCTCGCCTGCGCCGAGTACCTGGCCGAGGTGCCGTGGATCCTCGTCGAGCGGGGCGGGGACATCTGCCACGAACTCGAAGAGGTGGGGCGGGAGTACGAGGCGGACGCGATCGTCGTCGGCTCCACGCACGGCATCGTCGGGCGCATCTTCGGCTCGGTGGCGGGGCGGCTGGCGAAACGCGCGCAGCGCCCGGTGATCGTCATCCCCTGACCGGCCGTCAACTCGCCGTCGTTCCAGGTGGGGTGATCCGGTCGATTTTCTGGCGGATCGTCAACTCCCTTTGCCGGGTGCCCGGAAATAGGTGAATCCGCTCCTGTGACGAGGTGGATTGTGCCCTTGTGAAGGGTACATACCGGTCACCGGCCCCATCCCTCGGCCGGCACCGCGCAGCACGACTGCACCCGCATGAAGGGACCCCGCCGTGGACAATGACGTCTCCTCGGGAAGCACCACCTCGACTCTCGGCCAACTCGCCCTCGGGCTGACCCTGTTGCTCTTCGGTCTCGGGAACACCCGGGTGATCGACGGAGTGACGGCGGCCGACTCCGTCTCCCTCGCCACGTACGTCGGCGGGATCGCGCTCTTCGTCGCCGGCCTGTTCGCCTTCCGTGACGGTGACGCCTTCACCGGTACGGCGTTCACGGCGCTCGGCGCGTTCTGGTTCACCTGGGGCGTCACCGCCGACGGGCGGATGTCCGCCAACGCCACCGGCCTCTTCCTGCTCCTGTTCGCGCTCGTCGCGCTGACCCTGACCGCCGGCGCGAGCGGTGCCCCGCTGCTCGCCCGGGGGACGTACGCGCTGCTGTTCGTGGCCCTTGTCCTGCTGGCCGTCAGCCAGTTCGGCGACAGCGCCGCCCTCGCCAAGGCCGGCGGCTGGTTCGCCGCGGCCGGCGGACTGCTGGCCTGGTACGCGGCCACGGCGGCGCTCGCCCACTGGCCCACCGCGCTTCCCGGACGCGCCGCCGGCCGGGGGGTGACGGCCACCGGCTGAGCCCGGCGCGGGCCGGGGTACAGGCGGCTCCGGCCCTCAGAGGAACGGCCCCCCGCGCGAAGGTGGCACGCGCAGGGGGCCGTTCATGTCCGGCGGCCGCGAGCGGGCCGCGTGGACGGACCGTTCTACTCGACCGTCACCGACTTCGCGAGGTTCCGCGGCTTGTCGATGTCCCGGCCCAGTACCAGCGCCGTGTGGTAGGCGAGGAGTTGCAGCGGAATGCCCAGCAGGATCGGGTCCAGCTCGTCCTCGTTCTTCGGGACGACGATCGTCCGGTCGGCCTTCTCCTGCTCCTGGTGCGCGACCGCGAGGATCTTGCCGCTGCGGGCCTTGATCTCCTCCAGGGCGGCGCGGTTCTTCTCCAGCAGGTCGTCGTCGGGGACGATCGCGACCGTCGGCAGCGCGGGCTCGATGAGTGCCAGCGGGCCGTGCTTGAGCTCGGAGGCCGGGTAGGCCTCGGCGTGGATGTACGAGACCTCCTTGAGCTTCAGCGAGGCCTCGCGGGCCACCGGGTAGCCGCGGACCCGGCCGATGAAGAGCATCGAGCGGGCCTCGGCGTACTCCTCGGCCAGCTTCTTGATCTCGTCCTCCCGCTCCAGGATCTCGGAGATCTGCCCGGGCAGCCTGCGCAGTCCCTCGATGATCCGCTTGCCGTCACGGACCGACAGGTCGCGGGTGCGGCCGAGGTGCAGCGCGAGCAGCGCGAAGGCGACGGTGGTGTTGGTGAAGCACTTCGTGGAGACGACGCAGACCTCGGGGCCCGCGTGCACGTACATGCCGCCGTCCGCCTCGCGCGCGATCGCCGAGCCGACGACGTTGACCACACCGAGGACCCGCGCGCCCTTGCGCTTCAGCTCCTGGACGGCGGCCAGCACGTCGTACGTCTCACCGGACTGGGAGACCGCGACGTACAGGGTGTCGGGGTCGACGACGGCGTTGCGGTAACGGAACTCGGAGGCCGGCTCGGCGTCCGCGGGGATACGGGCCAGCTCCTCGATCATCTGGGCGCCGATCATGCCCGCGTGGTACGAGGTGCCGCAGCCGAGGATCTTCACCCGGCGGATCTGACGCGCCTCGCGGGCGTCGAGGTTCAGGCCGCCCAGGTGCACGGTGGAGAAGCGGTCGTCGATGCGGCCGCGCAGCACGCGGTCCACGGCGTCGGCCTGCTCGTGGATCTCCTTGTGCATGTACGTGTCGTGGCCGCCCATGTCGTACGACGCGGCCTCCCACTCCACGGTGGTCGGCTCGGCCGTCGTCCGGGTGCCCTCGGTGGTGTACGTGCGGAAGTCGTCGGCCTTGAGCGTCGCCATCTCGCCGTCGTCCAGCGTCACTATCTGCCGCGTGTGGGTGACCAGGGCGGCGATGTCCGAGGCGACGAACATCTCCTTCTCGCCGATGCCGAGCACGACCGGGGAGCCGTTGCGGGCCACCACGATGCGGTCGGGGAAGTCGGCGTGCATCACGGCGATGCCGTAGGTGCCCTCGATCACGCGCAGCGCCTGGCGGACCTTCTCCTCCAGGGTCTCGGCCTGGGAGCGGGCGATGAGGTGGGTGAGGACCTCGGTGTCGGTCTCGGAGAGGAACTCGACGCCGTCGGCTTCCAGCTTCTTCCGCAGGTCGCCGGCGTTGTCGATGATGCCGTTGTGGACGATCGCGACCTTGTTGTCGGCCGACATGTGCGGGTGCGCGTTGACGTCGGAGGGCGCGCCGTGGGTGGCCCAGCGGGTGTGGGCGATGCCGGTGGTGCCCTTGAAGCGTGCGGGGACCTTGGCCTCCAGGTCGCGGACCCGGCCCTTGGCCTTGACCATCTTCAGGCCGGCCGCCTTCGGCGTGGTGACCACGATGCCCGCCGAGTCGTAGCCGCGGTACTCCAGCCGCTGCAGACCTTCGAGCAGCAGCGGAGCCACGTCACGCCTGCCGATGTATCCGACAATTCCGCACATATATACGTATTCCTCAGCCGTAGACGATGCGGCGCAGCTGCCTGAGCGTGAGCTCCGGCGGCGCGACCGCCCGGTACTTCAGGTCCGCCTCGATCCGTTCGAAGATCGCCGTGTTGACCCAGCCCTGGGCCTGGAGCTCGCGGTGGCGGCGGCGGACGTACTCCTCGGTCGGCTCGTCGAAGTAGGCGAGCACGTCCTGGATCACCCGCAGCGCCTCGCCCCGGTTCAGGGGTGTGGAGCGCGTCAGATGATCCGCAAGTTCGTCGTGCACCCGTTGATCCTGAAGTACGAGGAGTCGATTCGCAAGAATCCTGCCCGATATCGGGCAAGTGGCTGTTGAATCTCTCATGGACCGCTGTTTGCGAACTGTCCATACTCCGTCTTGCGCCGCGTCGATTGCCGGGAGCAACTTCTGAGCCCATGGACACTCCACGCATGGGCGTACCGGAGAAGCTCGCCGAGCGCATGAGCATGGCCGAGCAGCACGAGTATCTCCGCGCCAAGTTCTCGCGGCGCAACATGATCAGAGGCGGGGCCGTGACCCTCGGCGCCGTCGCGGGCGGTGCCTTCGTGCCGGGCGCCGTCGCACAGGCCGCGACCCCCACGAGGGCCACCGCGCCCTCGGCCGAGAAGGTCGACGGCGCGCTCGTCGCCCCCTTCGGCCGTCACCTGGCCTACGGCAACGACCCGCGCACGGAGATCACGGTCTCCTGGCAGGTCCCGACCGCGGTGAAGAAGCCGTACATCCGTATCGGCGCCCACCCCTGGGACCTCTCCCGCAAGATCGAGGCCGAGGTGCGCACGCTCTACACCCCGGCCGGTGTCGGCGCGAGCGGCGACCACACCCAGTACTACCTGCACGCCAGGCTCACCCACCTGCGCCCCGGCAAGACGTACTACTACGGCGTCGGCCACGCGGGCTTCGACCCGGCCGCGCCCCACCTGCTGGGCACCCTGGGCACCTTCACCACCGCGCCCGACCGCGCCGAGCCGTTCACCTTCACGGCCTTCGGCGACGAGGGTGTCGGCTACCACGGCCTCGCCAACGACGCCCTGCTGCTCGGCCAGAACCCGGCCTTCCACCTGCACGCCGGCGACATCGCCTACGCGGACCCGTCCGGCGCGGGCAAGACGGAGGACACCGGCTTCGACTCGCGCATCTGGGACCAGTTCCTCGCCCAGACCGAAACGGTCGCCAAGCAGGTCCCGTGGATGCCGGCGTACGGCAACCACGACATGGAGGCCTGGTACTCGCCCAACGGCTACGGCGGCGAAGAGGCCCGCTGGAGCCTCCCGGACAACGGCCCGGACGCGAAGAACCTCCCGGGCGTGTACTCCTTCGTCTACGGCAACACGGCGGTCATCTCGCTGGACGCCAACGACATCTCCTTCGAGATCCCGGCCAACCTCGGCATCTCCGGCGGCACCCAGACCAAGTGGCTGGAGGGGCAGCTCAAGAAGTTCCGGGCCTCCAGGGACGTCGACTTCGTGGTCGTCTTCTTCCACCACTGCGCCTACTGCACCTCCACGGCGCACGCCTCGGAGGGGGGCGTGCGACAGGAGTGGGTGCCGCTGTTCGAGAAGTACACGGTGGACCTGGTCATCAACGGCCACAACCACCAGTACGAGCGCACGGACGTCATCAAGGGCAACGCGGTCAGCAAGAAGCTGCCGATCGGCGGCACCGCGTACCCGGAGACCGAGGGCGTCGTCTATGTGACGGCGGGCGCGGCCGGACGCAGTCTGTACGCGTTCACCGCCCCGGACTCCTACGAGGGCAACGAGCACGAGGTCGACTCGGTCGCCTCCTTCATCAACCTGAAGGACGGCAAGCAGAACGAGACGGTCGCCTGGTCGCGGGTGCGTTACCTCAACTACTCGTTCCTGCGTGTGGACGTCACCCCCGCGTCGAAGGGCCGCCTGACCACGCTCACGGTGCGCGGCATCGCCGAGACCGGCGCCGAGGTCGACCGCTTCACGGTGGCCCGCCGGGCCAAGTAGGCCTGACCACCCGTACGCCCGGGACCCGGGCGTACGCGCCGCAGGCGGTCCTCGACCCGCCGGCGCTCACATGCGCCTGAGGACCGCCTGCTTGGCCAGGGCGAACTCGTCGTCCGTCAGGACGCCGGACCGGTGGAGGTCCCCCAGTTCGCGCAGGCGCCGCAGCAGGGCGTCGTGGTCGGCCTCCGGAGCGGGGCGCGGGACCGCCGGAGGTTCCTTCGCCGATGGCCGCCCGGAGGACGCCGCCGGATGACCGAGTCGCGCCTGCACGGCCGCCGCGACCAGCGCCATCAGCGGATCCTTCTTGAAGCCCCACAGCTCCACCGCGTGCGGGTCGTACTTCGGCGGAGCCTTGGTGCCGGCGCCGCGCACGGTGAAGCGCAGACAGCCGTTCTCCAGCCCGACCGCGGGGTGCCACTCGACGCCCGTGATGTCGCTCAGTGCGAGGCAGCGGGTGCCGGCGGACGCCTTCGCGTCCTCGGTCTTCCAGTTCCACTCCAGGCGGACCCGCTCCCCGTCGAAGCTCGCCGTCCCGTCGCCCGCGGAGGCGGACAGCGGCACGGCGGGACCGGGGAGCAGATAGCCGTCGACGGGACCGGCCGGGACCTGGTCCAGGAGCAGCGCGTTGCGGACCTCGTCCACGACGTACTCGGCGACGCCGTAGCGCTCGGACTCGACGGTCAGCTGATAGGGGTCGTTCGGCTCGGCGAGCCTGCCGCCGGTGGCCTGCAACAGCGGGTCGGCGCCGTCCCGCAGCCGTAGCCGCAACCGCCCGCTGCGCTTGCCCTGCTCGAAGGATATTCCGGCCAACGCCCCCAGCGGGACGGTCAGTTCACCCAAGGCCCTGCGGAGCACGCTCACGTTCCTGTCGCGCCCGGGGGTCAGCCGCAGCGCGTCGCCGTCGAAGATCCAGGTCCCGTCCTTCTGGATGATTTCCGCCATGAGGGGGATTGTTTCACCGGCCCTGCGGCAGAGTGGTCTATACCCATCTGAGCCCAGGGAAGCCGTAGGGGCTCATGACAGCTCGTGGGACCTGAAGGGAGCGCATGTGAGACAGCACAGAACGCCCCGCCTTCTCGGTACGCTGTTGCTCGTGGCGGCCGCAAGCATCTCCGTCGTCGGCGCGACATCCTCCGCCGCCGGCCGAACAGCCGTCCCCCTGGGCCGGGTTGTCCCGGCGCCCGCCTCGGTCGACGAGGGCGGGTCGCCGTACGGCATCACCCGCGACACGCGGATCCGGGTCGACGACTCGCGTGAGGTCCGCCGGGTCGGCGCGTACCTGGCCGGCGTCCTGCGGCCCTCCACCGGCTATCGGCTGCCGGTCACCGACCGGGGCACCGGCGGTATCCGGCTGCGGCTCGGCGACCGGACCCTGGGCGACGAGGGGTACCGGCTGGACAGCGGCAGAAACGGCGTCACCATCACCGCGGGCAAGCCCGCCGGTCTCTTCCACGGCGTGCAGACCCTCCGCCAGCTCCTGCCCGCCGCCGTCGAACGCGACTCCGTGCAGCCGGGCCCCTGGCTGGTCGCGGGCGGCACCATCGAGGACACCCCGCGCTACGGCTACCGCGGCGCGATGCTGGACGTCTCCCGGCACTTCTTCACCGTCGCCCAGGTCGAGCGGTACATCGACGAGCTGGCCCTGTACAAGATCAACAAGCTGCATCTGCACCTGAGCGACGACCAGGGCTGGCGCATCGCCGTCGACTCCTGGCCGCGTCTGGCCACCCACGGCGGCTCCACCGAGGTCGGCGGCGGACCCGCGGGCTTCTACACCAAGGACCAGTACCGGCAGATCGTGCGGTACGCGTCCGAGCGCTATCTGGACGTCGTTCCGGAGATCGACATGCCGGGACACACCAACGCCGCGCTCGCCTCGTACGCCCGGCTGAACTGCGACGGGACCGCGCCGCCGCTCTACACCGGCACCGAGGTCGGCTTCAGCTCGCTGTGCGTGGGCAAGCCGGTGACGTACGACTTCGTGGACGACGTGATCCGGGAGCTGGCCGCGCTCACGCCCGGCAAGTACCTCCACATCGGCGGCGACGAGGCCCACTCCACCAGCCACGCCGACTACGTGACCTTCATGGACAAGGTGCAGCCCCTCGTGGCCAAGTACGGCAAGAAGGTGATGGGCTGGCACCAGCTGACCGGGGCGACCCCGGCGAAGGGCGCGCTCGCCCAGTACTGGGGGCTCGACGACACCGACGCCGCGGAGAAGGAGCAGGTCGTGCGGGCCGCGCGGAACGGGACGGGACTCGTGCTGTCACCGGCCGACCGGGTGTACCTCGACATGAAGTACACCGAGGACACCCCGCTCGGGCAGGACTGGGCGGGCCTCGTCGAGGTGCGGCGCGCGTACGACTGGGATCCCGGCACCTACCTCCCGGGCGCGCCGGCGTCGGCGATCCGGGGCGTCGAGGCACCGCTGTGGACGGAGACCATCGTCACCGGCGCGGACATCGACTACATGGCCTTCCCGCGGCTGCCCGGAGTGGCCGAACTCGGCTGGTCGCCCGCCTCGACGCACGACTGGGACACCTACAAGGTGCGGCTCGCGGCGCAGGGGCCGCGCTGGGACGCGCTGGGCATCGGCTACTACAAGTCGCCCCAGGTCCCCTGGCCCGGCGTCTGATCCCGGGTGCGACGGAGGTGGGGCTCAGGGGGACCGTCCCCTGAGCCCCACCCGGCTCATCGGCCCGCGATCGGGTTCCGCAGCGTGCCGACCAGTTGCAGCGCACCGGACGGATCCGTCAGGTCCACCATCTGCCGGTTGTCCCTCAACTGGAGCCGGTTGAGGCAGGACAGCGCGAACTCGGGCGCGAACAGGTCGTACTGGGTGAACCTGTCGGCGAGTTCGGGCGTCGCGTCCTGGTAGGCGCGCACCGACTCGGCGACCGTCCGCCAGAAGACGTCCTCGTCGAGGATGCCCTCGGCCGCGAGGTTCGCCGCGAGGAAGCGGAAGAAGCAGTCGAAGACGTCCGTGAAAATCGACAGGAGCTTCTTGTCCTCGGGGACCTCGACGCGGATCCGCTCGACCGCGGGCGGCAGCACCGCCTGCGGATCCATGACGGCGATCTCCTCCGCGATGTCCTTGTAGACCGCGCGCCGCACGGCACCGTCCGCCAGGACCAGGATGACGTTCTCGCCGTGCGGCATGTAGACGAGGTCGTAGGCGTAGAAGCTGTGCAGCAGCGGGGTGAGGTAGGCGTGCAGATATCGCCGCAGCCACTCCACCGGCGTCAGCCCCGACCGCTCGATGAGCGCGCCCGCGAAGGAGGCGCCCTCGTGGTCGACATGGAGCAGGGAGGCCATCGTCGCCAGGGTCTCGCCCTCCTGGAGGGAGGCCACGGGGCTCTCCCGCCACAGGGCGGCGAGCATCTTGCGGTACGGGGAGTAGCGGTCGGTGGCCGCCTCGTACTCCAGGTGGCGGTACCCGACGGCGGCACGCTCGCGGATGACGGACAGGCCGGTGGACCTGAGCACCGGGTCGTTGTCGACGAGCTGGGCCAGCCAGTCGTTGATCGCCGGCGTCGCCTCCATGTACGCGGCCGAGAGCCCCCGCATGAAGCCCATGTTGAGGACCGACAGAGCGGTCTTCACGTAGTGCTTCTCGGGACTCGACGAGTTGAAGAACGTGCGGATCGACTGCTGGGCCAGGTACTCGTCGTCCCCCTCGCCCAGGCACACCAGGTGCCGCCGGGCGACCTCGGCCGCGAAGGTCACCGAGAGCTTGTTCCACCACTGCCAGGGGTGGACGGGGATCAGGAGGTAGTCCTCCGGGTCGAGTCCCTGTCCGGTGAGCGTGGCGGCGAACCGGGCCAGTGCCGGCTCGCCGAGCTCCTCACGCACGAAGGACTCGTACGTGATGCCCACACCCGCCGTGAACGCGGCCCGGGAGCGGTGCGCGGCCAGCCACACCAGCCGGACCGGGCTCGCGGTCTCGGGCGCGTAGGACAGGTACTCGTGGACACCGAAGCCGAGCCGCCCGTTGTTGGCGACGAAGCAGGGATGGCCCTCGGTCATGCCCGTCTCGATCGCCTGGAACCCCGCCCGGGTGAGCTCGGCGGAGGTGACCCGCGGTTTGGTGAGCTTGAAGCAGGTGCTCGAGAGGGTGGAGGAGATCTCCTCCAGATAGACCGGCAGGATCTCGTCGCTCAGACCGAGCGACTTCCTCAGCTCGATGAAGAAGTCCGCGGCGGCGAGCGGGAGTTCGGTACCGTCCCGGTGACGGGTGATCGACGCGGCGTCGATCTGCCAGTGATCGAGGGAGCGGACGGTCGCGGTGAACCCGTAGCGGGTCAGGCCGTCGTCGCTGTGGACGACGTATCGGCCGTCACCCGTGGCCTCCGGTGTGATCAGCCGCTCGTGCGCGAACTCGGCGAGCGCCTTGCGGACGAGGAGACGGCCTGCCTGCTCCCAGCGTTCGGGGGAGAGGTGGGACACGGCGTCGGACAGGGTCATACGGCTGCTCCTACCGCTGCCTCGAACCGCTCCCGCGTACAGAAGCTGAGCAGCGCGCGCTTCTCGGGCTTGTCGATCTCCCGCTCGGCCACGAAGCCGACGGCTTCGTTGAGCGCGTGCACGGCCGTGTTGCCCACGTCGGGCTCGACGACGACGCGCCGGGTCGCCGGGTCGGCGAACAGGTGCTTCATCACCGTGGTGATCACGGCCCGGGTGAAACCGTGCACGGGTGTGTCGGTCGGCGCGACCAGGAAGTGCATGCCGACGTCGCCGGGTTCGGGCTCGTAGAGGCCGACCAGTTCGACATGGCGCGGGTCGTAGCTCTCCATCAGGAACGCGGGCTCGCCGTCGCGCAGCCCGAGGTACGCGTGGTGGTGCTCGGCGGCCGCGATGGCCATGTACTCGCGCTCCACGTCGTGCAGTTTCGCGCCCTGCATCATCCAGAAGGCGGCCTTGGGGTGCGTCACCCAGCCGTGCAGCAGCCCGGAGTCCTGGATCGGGTCGAGCGGGCGGACGGTGAGGACACCTATGCCGGTGCGGCTCATACGGCGAACTCCTGGAACGCGATCGACTTCTCGACCGGGTAGTACTCGGTACCGAGCAGCTCACGGATGATGGACGCGTTGCGGTAGGCGCCCATGCCCAGGTCGGGACTGGTGATGCTGTGCGTGTGCACGCCGGCGTTCTGCAGGAAGACGCCGCGCCCGGTGGTGTCGACGGCGTAGTTGCGGGCCACGTCGAAGTTGCCGCGGGTGTCGTAGCGCAGCCGGTCGCGGACCGGCGCCAGGAACGCGGGCTCGGTGTATTTGTAGCCGGTGGCCAGGATCAGGCCTTCGGAGTGCAGCTCGTAGTCCTTGCCCTGCTCCTCCTGGCGCAGGCCGAGGGTGTAGCCGCCGTCCTCGTGACGCACGCTGTTCAGCGCCGAGTTGGTGAGCAGCCGGGTGGCGACGGGCCCACCGAGGTTCTTCTGGTACAGCAGGTCGAAGATCGCGTCGATCAGCTCGCCGTCGATGCCCTTGAAAAGGCCCTTCTGCTCCGTCTGGAGGCGGTAGCGGGTCTGCTCGGGCAGCGCGTGGAAGTAGTCGATGTACTCCGGAGAGGTCATCTCCAGCGTGAGCTTGGTGTATTCGAGCGGGAAGAAGCGCGGGGAGCGCGTCACCCAGTTCAGCCGGTAGCCGTGGACATCGATCTCGCTGAGGAGGTCGTAGTAGATCTCCGCGGCGGACTGCCCGCTGCCGACCAGGGTGATCGACTCCTTCGCCTGCAACTCCTTCTTGTGCGTGAGGTAACGGGAGTTGTGGATGAAGTCGCCGCCGAGGTCCGCGCAGGCCTCCGGGAGGTACGGCGGGGTGCCGGTGCCGAGGACCAGGTGGCGGCCGCGGTAGGTGTCACCGGCCTCGGTCCGTACGGCGTAGACCCCGGCAGCGTCCTCGTACGTCACCTCGGCGACCGTGGTGGAGAAGCGGACGCTGGAGAGTTTCGACGCGGCCCAGCGGCAGTAGTCGTCGTACTCGACGCGCAGCGGGTAGAAGTTCTCGCGGATGTAGAAGGCGTACAGACGGCCCGATTCCTTCAGGTAGTTGAGGAAGGAGTAGGGAGAGGTCGGGTCGGCGAGGGTCACCAGGTCCGACATGAACGGGGTCTGCAGGTGCGCGCCCTCCAGGAACATCCCGGAGTGCCACTCGAAGTCCGGCTTGGACTCCAGGAAGACGCCGTCCAGTTCGGCGATCGGCTCGGTCAGACAGGCGAGACCGAGATTGAAGGGGCCGAGACCGATCCCTACGAAGTCGTATGTCTTTCCGGTGTCTTCGACGGATTCAGGAAGCGCGGTCAAGGGACTCTCCCAGGTACTGCTCGGCGTGGCCGGCGATCAGATCGAGGACGGCGGCGATGTCGTCGGCCGTCGTCTCGGGATTGAGCAGGGTGAACTTCAGGTAATGGCGTCCGCCGACCTTGGTGCCCGCCACGACGGCGTCACCGGAGGCGAACAGGGCTTTGCGGGCATACAGGTTGGCGCGGTCGATCTCCGCCGGGTCGGTGACCGCGGCCGGGATGAACCGGAAGACCAGGGTGGACAGCGAGGGCTCGACCACCACGTCGTAGCGCGGGTCCGTGGCCAGCAGCCGCCAGCCCTCCCGCGCCAGGTCGCAGACCTCGTCGAAGAGTTCGCCGATACCGTCGGCGCCCATCACCCGCAGCGTCATCCACAGCTTGAGCGCGTCGAAGCGGCGGGTGGTCTGCAGGGACTTGTCGACCTGGTTGGGGATGCGCTCCTCGACCATGCGACGCGGATTCAGATACTCCGCGTGGTAGGTGGCGTGGCGCAGGGTCGCGGCGTCGCGCACCAGTACGGCGGACGAACTCACCGGCTGGAAGAAGGACTTGTGATAGTCGACGGTGACGGAGTCGGCGCGCTCGATGCCGTCGATGCGGTCGCGGTTCTTCAGGGAGGCGAGCAGTCCGCAGCCGTAGGCCGCGTCGACGTGCATCCAGGTCCCGTACCGGGCGCACAGTTCGGCGATCTCGGGCAGCGGGTCGATGGAGCCGAAGTCGGTGGTGCCCGCGGTCGCGACGACCGCCATCGGGACCAGGCCCTCGTTCCGGCAGCGCTCCAGTTCGCGGGCGAGCGCGAGCGTCTGCATGCGCTTGTCGTGGTCGACGGGGATCGACACGACGGAGTCGGCGCCGAGGCCGAGGAGTTTCGCCGACTTCTTGACGCTGAAGTGGCTGACGTCGGAGGCGAACACGCGCAGTCGGGCGAGGTCGTCGGTCTTGGCCTCCTCGCGGGCCAGCAGCAGCGCCTGCAGGTTGGACTGGCTGCCGCCGCTGGTGAACACGCCGTCGGCGGCGGGTCCGAGGCCGATGCGCTCGTTGGTCCAGTCGATGAGCCTGCGCTCGATGAGGGTGCCGCCGGCCGACTGGTCCCAGGTGTCCAGGGAGGAGTTGACGGCGGACAGCACGGCTTCGCCGAGCACGGCCGGTATGACGACCGGGCAGTTGAGGTGTGCGAGGTAGCGCGGGTGGTGGAAGTAGATCGCGT
Source organism: Streptomyces fagopyri (assembly GCF_009498275.1). Taxonomy (NCBI): domain Bacteria; kingdom Bacillati; phylum Actinomycetota; class Actinomycetes; order Kitasatosporales; family Streptomycetaceae; genus Streptomyces; species Streptomyces fagopyri. The sequence continues at coordinate 5,870,812 of NZ_CP045643.1, forward strand.
CCCGGAGGTAGACCTCCTCCAGTTCGTCGAGGACCGCGCTGGTGTCGTGCAGCGGGCGGTCCAGGTCGATGCGTTCGATGCGGGGCGCGAGGGCGTCGACCGTGACTCCCGTGAACGGACGCTCGGTGGTGGCGAGTTTGGCCGCCACCCGCTCGATTCCTTCGGTCACGGAACGGCGATACCGCTCCGCGGTCGTGTCATTGAGCAGGTGCGAGCGCATGTGGGAGTCCTCCGTGCGGGGAAGAGGGAGCGTCCGGGCGGGGCGGCAGAGGGACGGCTCGGACGAGAGAAAGGGACGGGGTCGCGTCCTTCAACTTAGGCTAGCCTAACCTAAGTCGATCACGCGACCCCGTCCCTCGGGTCCCCGTAGTGACGTACGCCTCTGTTCGACGCCCGGTCACCGGTGCGCGCCGCTACTCCTCCTCGCGCAGCTGTTCCTCCGTCAGCCCGCGTCGCCAGTAGCCCACGAAGGTGACGCGCCTGCGGTCGATCCCGCGCTCGCGCACGAGGTGACGGCGCATCTCCTTGACGCACCCGGACTCGCCCGCGATCCAGGCGTACGGCCGCTCGGCGGACGGCATCCGGGCGGCCCGTACCGCGTCGGCGGCCATGGGGGAGCCGCTGTCGCGCACGAGCCAGGTGATCTCCGCGTCGGCGGCGAGGGACAGGTCCTGGACGTCCTCGCCGTGCTGGACCTCCAGCCAGGCCCGGACCCGGCTGCCGGCCGGCAGCGACTCCAGGATGGCGGACGCGGCCGGCAGCGCGGTCTCGTCCGCCCACAGCACGATCAGATCGGCGTCGGCCGGCGGCCGGAAGCGGATCGCCCGGTTGTCCTCGACGGCCGGGCCGAGCAGGACGACGCGGTCACCCGCCGCCGCCCGGGAGGCCCACCGGGACGCCGGACCGGCCGGGACCTCGGCGCCGGGCTCGACCCCGTGCAGCACGAAGTCGATGTCGATCCCGGTCGTACGGCCCCGGGCGTCGCGGCGCAGCGCCCGCAGCGTGTACGAGCGCATCACCGCCCGCACGTCCTCGGGGAGTTCGCGCCAGCCCTCCCACCATCCGTCGCCCCTTTCGAAGGGGACGGCCGGTTCGGCCTGGCCGGGGTGCGGCAGGAAGAGCGAGAGGCTCTGGTCCCGGCCGTCGGAGGCGAAGGCGTCCAGGTCGGGGCCCGCGAAGGAGACCCGGACCAGCGACGGGCCGAGCCGCCTCGTCCGTACGACCTGGAGGGAGAAGAAACGGAACGGGGCGGCCACGGCCGTCGTCATCGGTGCTCCTGAGTGGTGGTCAGGGTGTCGCGGCGGGGTGTCAGGCGACCTTCTTGGCCTTCTCGATGGCCTCGGCGAGGCGCTCGATGATCGGGGTGCACTTGTCGTACGACAGGATCGCCTCGGGCGTGCGGGCGATGACCTGGCCGGCCTTGACGGCGGGCAGCTTCTTCCAGGTGGCCTCGGTGATGTCGGCCGGCTGGATGGTCGCGGTGCGGTCGTCCATGATGATGATGTCGGCCGGGTACTTGTCGACGTTCTCCCAGCTCAGGTTCTCGAACCAGCCGCCGCTTGCCTTCAGGGCCTTGGCCGAGGGCTCGACGATGTTCACGCCGAGCGCCTTGAAGTACTCCAGGTCGATGGAGAGGTTGGAGCCGGAGACGTAGAAGATGTCCTGGCTCGCGGAGCCGGCCAGGACCTTGATCTCCGGGCGGGCCTTGGCGGCCTTGCGCAGGCGCTCGGCGGCCGTCTCGAACTTCTTCTTCGCCTCGGCGATCGCGGCGGACTCGGTGTCCGCGCCGAGCGACTCGGCCAGCGCGTACATGCGCTCCAGGGACTGCGGCATCTGGCGGTCGTAGACGGAGACTCCGACGCTCGGCGCGAGCTTGAGGATCTTGTCCTTCGACTCCTCGGGGACGTACCAGAGGGTGCCCGCGGCGTCGAACATCGTGGAGATCAGCACGTCGGGCGCGAGGGCCGCGTACTTCTCGATGTTGAACTGGCCCCACTCGTTGCCGAGCACGGTCAGCTTGGTGACGTCCATGTCGCCGGCCTGGACATCGGCCTTGCCGTCCTTGGTCGTGGTCGGGCCGAAGACGCCCTTGACCTCGATGCCGTAGTCGAACAGGGCGGCGGCGACACCGGTGAAGGCGACGATGTTCGCCGGTGTCCGGTCGAGCTTCACGGTGGTGCCGCGGTCGTCCTTGAACGTCCAGGGGCCGGACTTGGACTTGGCGTCGGCGGCCTTCGTCGAGTCCGAGCCACCGCTTTTCGCGTCGTCGTCACCACAGGCGGCGAGGACGGCACCGAGGCCGAGGGCGCCGCCGGCGGCGAGAATGCCGCGGCGGGAGAGGTGGGTGGCACGGGCGTTGGACATGAGAGTGACTGCTTTCGGCACGGGGCGGAGCGCCCGCCGGACAAGTTCGAAGGTAGGTTAGCCTAACCTCAGTGCTTGTCCAGGGCCGGGGTGCCCCGCAGCGCCCGCACGACCCGCGCGGGCACTGCGGACAGGGCGCGTCCCGGCCGGGGGGTCCGTGCCGGCCGGGGGTCCGTCTCGTGCGGACCCCCGCCGCCGGTGCGCCGGCTCAGCCCGTGAGGCCCAACTCCCGCGCGATCAGCATCCGCTGCACCTCGCTCGTGCCCTCGCCGATCTCCAGGATCTTGGAGTCGCGCCACATGCGGGCCACCGGGTACTCGTTCATGAAGCCGTAGCCGCCGTGGATCTGGGTGGCGTCGCGGGCGTTGTCCACGGCGACCGTGGAGGAGTAGAGCTTCGCGATCGCCGCCTCCTTCTTGAAGGGCTCGCCGGCGACCAGTCGCGAGGCGGCGTCGCGCCAGCCCACGCGGGCCATGTGGGCCCTCGTCTCCATGTCCGCGATCTTGAACTGGATGGCCTGGTACGCGCCGATGTTCCGGCCGAACGCGTGCCGCTCCTTGGCGTACTTCACGGACTCGTCCACACAGCCCTGGGCCAGTCCCGTGGCCAGGGCCGAGATGGCGACACGGCCCTCGTCCAGGATGCGCAGGAACTGCGCGTACCCGCGGCCCTCCTCGCCCAGCAGGTTCGCGGCCGGGACGCGGACGTCGGCGAAGGACAGCTCACGGGTGTCCGAGGCGTTCCAGCCGACCTTCGAGTAGGGCGCCGCGACCGTGAAGCCGGGGGTGCCGGAGGGGACGATGATCGCGGAGATCAGCGGCTTGCCGTCGGGCTTGCGGCCGGTGACCGCGGTGACCGTCACCAGGCCCGTGATGTCCGTGCCCGAGTTGGTGATGAAGCACTTGCTGCCGTTGATCACCCACTCGTCCGTGTCCGGGTCGAGCCGGGCCGTCGTCCGGGTCGCGCCCGCGTCCGAGCCGCCGTCCGGCTCGGTCAGACCGAAGGCGCCCAGGATCTCGCCCGAGCACAGACGGGGGAGCCACTCGGCCTTCTGCTCGGCGGTGCCGAAGAGGTGGATGGGCATCGCGCCGAGCGAGACGCCGGCCTCCAGGGTGATGGCCACCGAGGAGTCCACGCGCGCGAGTTCCTCCAGGGCGACGCCGAGCGCGAGGTAGTCGCCGCCCATGCCGCCGTACTCCTCGGGGAAGGGCAGGCCGAACAGGCCCATGCGGCCCATCTCTCGCACGATCTCGTACGGGAACTCGTGCCGCTCGTAGAAGTCACCGATCTTCGGTGCCACCACGTCGTGCGCGAACTCCTCGACGGTACGGCGCAGTTCCTCGAGTTCGGGGGAGAGGCGGTGGTCCAGGGACATGGGATTCACTCCTGGTGGGAGAGGGCTTTGACGGTGCGGGACGGACTGGGTCGGCCCAGTTGTCCGGCCATCCACACGCTGGTGGCGGTGAGGCGGCCGAGGTCGACCCCGGTGTCGACACCGAGGCCCTGGAGCATCCATACGAGATCTTCGGTGGCGAGGTTGCCGGTCGCGGACTTCGCGTAGGGGCAGCCGCCGAGGCCGCCCGCGGACGCGTCGACGGTCGTCACCCCGTGCTGCAGGCTCGCCAGGGTGTTGGCGAGCGCCTGGCCGTAGGTGTCGTGGAAGTGCACACCGAGCACGTCGGTCGGCACGCCCTCCTCGTTCAGCTCGGCCAGCAGGTTCTGGACGTGGCCCGGCGTCGCCACGCCGATCGTGTCGCCCAGGCTCAGCTCGTCGCAGCCCATGTCGAGCAGGGCCTTGCACACCCGTACGACCTGGTGGACGGGGACGGCGCCCTCCCAGGGATCGCCGAAGCACATCGAGACGTAGCCGCGGACGTGCGCCCGGTCCGCCCTGGCCCGGGACACCACCGGCTCGAACATGGCCAGCGACTCGTCCACGGTCCGGTTGAGGTTGGCCTTCGCGAAGGACTCCGTCGCGCTGGCGAAGACGGCGACATGGCGGGCGCCGAGGGCGAGGGCCCGGTCGAGACCGCGTTCGTTCGGCACGAGGACCGGGAGCCGCACACCCGGCGCGCCGCCGTCCCCCCCGAGGTCGCTGACCAGGGGGAACAGCTGCTCCGAGTCCGCCAGTTGGGGAACCCACCTGGGGTGGACGAAGCTGGTGGCCTCGATGGTGGTCAGGCCCGCGCCGGCGAGGCGCCGGATGAACTCGGCCTTGACCTCTGTCGGCACGGTGGCCTTCTCGTTCTGCAGTCCGTCGCGCGCGCCGACCTCGTGGATCCGCACCCGGGCGGGCAGGCCCTGGGCGGGTACGACCATCGGGAGGCCGAGTTCCGGGGTGCTCATGGCGTCTCCTCGTACGGGGTGATCACGGCCAGGATCTGATCCATGGCGACCGTCGTGCCCGGGGTGACGTCCAGTTCGCTGACCGTCCCCGCGTGCGGGGCGGAGATGACGTGCTCCATCTTCATCGCCTCGACCACCAGCAGGCTCTGGCCCGCGGTCACCTCGTCCCCGACGGCGACCTTGACGACGGTCACCGTGCCGGGCATGGGCGCGGTCAGTGAGTCGGCGCCGGAGTGCGCCGCACCGGTCAGGGACGCGGCCACCGGGTCGTGGTCGCGCACGTGCCAGGCGTCGCCGTCGCGGCCGAGCCAGTCGCCGGCCCGGTGGAAGGTGTGGCGTACGCCGTCGAGGGTCACCGAGACCTGGTCGGCGGTGACCGTGTGGGTACCGCGCGGGACGTGGTCCACGGGGTCGTGCACCCGCAGGTGGAAGCCCACGGGCGCGGGCGTGCCGCCCAGCCGCCAGCCGTTCGGCACCGAGAACGGGTCGCTCCAGCCCGCGCCCCGGGGCCTCAGCGCGTCGAGCCGTACGGCGGCCGCCGCCTCGTACACCTCCTCCGGTACGTCACCGGGGACCAGACCGTCCGCCTCGCGCTCCACCAGGCCGGTGTCGAGTTCGCCCGCCACCACCGCCGGATGGGCCAGCAGCCGGCGCAGGAACCCCGCGTTGGTCTGGACGCCGAGCGTGACCGTCTCCGCGAGGGCCGCGCGCAGTTTCCGCAGCGCGGTCGCGCGGTCCGGGCCGTACGCGATGACCTTGGACAGCATCGGGTCGTACAGGCTGCCGACCTCGGTGCCCTCGCTCAGCCCCGAGTCGGTGCGCACCCCGTCGCCCCGCGGCTCGCGCAGGGAGAGCACCGTGCCGCCGGACGGGAGGAAACCGCGGGAGGGGTCCTCCGCGCAGACGCGCGCCTCGACGGCGTGTCCGGTGAGCGTGATGTCCTTCTGCTCGTGGGGCAGCCGCTCGCCCGCGGCGACCCGGAGCTGCCACTCCACCAGGTCGATTCCCGTGACCAGTTCGGTGACCGGGTGCTCCACCTGGAGGCGGGTGTTCATCTCCATGAAGTAGTACGAGGACGGGTCGGAGCCGGGCACGATGAACTCGACGGTGCCCGCACCCTCGTACCCGCAGGAGCGGGCCGCCTGGACCGCCGCCTCGCCCATGGAGGCACGGGTCGCGGCGTCGAGGAACACGCTGGGCGCCTCCTCGATGATCTTCTGGTGCCGGCGCTGGAGGGAGCACTCGCGCTCGCCCAGGTGCACCACGTTCCCGTGGCCGTCCGCCAGGACCTGGATCTCGATGTGACGGGGGCGGTCGACCCAGCGCTCGACGAGGAGGGTGTCGTCGCCGAAGGAGGCGCGGGCCTCGCGCCGGGCGGCGGCGATCTCGTCGGCCAGGTCCGCGGCGTCGCGCACCAGCCGCATGCCCTTGCCGCCGCCGCCCGCGCTCGGCTTCAGCAGGACGGGCATGCCGATCTCCCGTGCCGCGTCGGCCAGTTGGGCGTCGGTGAGACCGCTGCCGGACGAGCCCGGGACGACGGGAACGCCCGCCGCCCGGACCGTCTCCTTGGCGCGGATCTTGTCGCCCATGAGCGCGATCGCGTCGGCGGGCGGACCGATGAAGACGAGGCCGGCCTCGGCACAGGCACGCGCGAACGAGGCGTTCTCCGCGAGGAACCCGTACCCCGGGTGCACGGCCCGCGCCCCGGTCCGCGCCGCCGCCTCCAGGAGGGCGGCCACCGACAGATAGCTCTCGGCGGCCGGCGCCGGGCCGATCCGTACCGCCGTGTCCGCCTCGCGGACGTGCCGGGCGTCGGCGTCCGCGTCGGAGAAGACGGCGACCGAGCGGACGCCCAGGGACCGCAGGGTGCGGATGACCCGGACGGCGATCTCGCCGCGGTTGGCCACAAGAACGGTGTCGAACATGATCAGAGGTCCCTCACATCCGGAAGACGCCGAACTGGGGATCACCCAGGGGCGCGTTGGCGCACGCGGTCAGGGCGAGGCCCAGCACCTGCCGGGTCTCCAGCGGGTCGATCACGCCGTCGTCCCACAGGCGGGCCGTCGCGTAGTAGGCGCTGCCCTGCTGCTCGTACTGGGCGCGGATCGGGGCCTTGAAGGCGTCCTCGTCCTCGGCGGGCCAGGACTCCCCGCGCGCCTCCAGCTGGTCGCGCTTGACGGTCGCGAGGACGGAGGCGGCCTGCTCGCCGCCCATCACGGAGATCTTGGCGCCGGGCCACATCCACAGGAAGCGCGGCGAGTACGCCCGGCCGCACATCGAGTAGTTGCCCGCGCCGTACGACCCGCCGATCACGACGGTCAGCTTCGGCACACGGGTGCAGGCCACCGCCGTCACCATCTTGGCGCCGTGCTTGGCGATGCCGCCGGCCTCGTACTGGCGGCCGACCATGAAGCCCGAGATGTTCTGCAGGAAGACCAGCGGGATGCCGCGCTGGTCGCACAGCTCGATGAAGTGGGCGCCCTTCTGGGCGGACTCCGAGAAGAGGATGCCGTTGTTGGCGACGATGCCGACCGGGTGTCCGTGGATGCGGGCGAATCCGGTGACCAGGGTCTGCCCGAACTCCGCCTTGAACTCGGCGAAGCGCGAACCGTCGACCACGCGCGCGATGACCTCGCGCACGTCGTAGGGGGTGCGGGAGTCGACCGGCACGGCGCCGTAGATGCCGTACGGGTCCACCTTGGGTTCCGAGGCCGGTGCGACCTCCCAGGGCAGGGCCCCGCGCGCGGGGAGGGTGGCCGCGATGTTCCGGACGATGCGCAGCGCGTGCGCGTCGTCCTCCGCGAGGTGGTCCGTGACGCCCGACACGCGTGCGTGGACCTCGCCGCCGCCCAGCTCCTCGGCCGTGACGACCTCGCCGGTGGCGGCCTTCACCAGGGGCGGGCCGCCGAGGAAGATCGTGCCCTGATTGCGCACGATCACGGCCTCGTCGCTCATCGCCGGGACGTACGCGCCGCCGGCCGTGCACGAGCCGAGGACGGCGGCGATCTGCGGGATGCCCGCTCCGGACATCCGCGCCTGGTTGTAGAAGATCCGCCCGAAGTGCTCGCGGTCGGGGAACACCTCGTCCTGCATGGGCAGGAAGGCTCCGCCGGAGTCCACGAGATAGACGCAGGGGAGGCGGTTCTCCAGCGCCACCTCCTGCGCCCGCAGGTGCTTCTTGACCGTCATCGGGTAGTACGTGCCGCCCTTGACGGTGGCGTCGTTGGCGACGATCACGCACTCGCGGCCGCTGACCCGGCCGATTCCGGCGATCACCCCGGCCGCCGGTGCCTGTCCGTCGTACATCCCGTGCGCCGCCAGGGGCGCCAGTTCGAGGAACGGTGATCCCGGGTCCAGCAACTGGTCCACCCGCTCGCGCGGCAGCAGCTTGCCGCGTGCGGTGTGGCGCTGTCTGGCCCGCTCGCCGCCGCCGAGCCGCGCCTCGGCGAGCTTGGCGCGCAGCTCCTCGCCGAGGGCGTGATGAGCCGCCTCGTTGGCCCGCCAGGCCTCCGACGCGGGATCGGCCGCGCTCGTCAGCTCCGGTGCTTCGTGCATGTCCTGCGGTCCCCTCGCCCAGTGGTCCACCAGTTAATGAGCGTTAACGCATGTCGTCCAGGTTAACGACCGCTAACCTTCCTGTCTAGAATTGCTTTCATGGCCACGAGAACCGACGCCCCCACCCGACGCGAGCAGATCCTCAAGGAGGCCGCCCGGCTCTTCGCCGAGCGCGGTTTCCACGGGGTCGGCGTGGACGAGATAGGGGCGGCCGTGGGCATCAGCGGCCCCGGTCTCTACCGGCACTTCCCGGGCAAGGACGCGATGCTCGCCGAGCTGCTGGTCGGCATCAGCGGTCAGCTGCTCACGGGGGGCAAGCGCCGGGTGGCGGAGGCCGGTGGCGGCCCTCAGGCGCTGCTCGACTCGCTCATCGAGGGGCACATCGACTTCGCTCTGGACGACCGGCCCCTGATCACCCTGCACGACCGCGAACTGGACCGCCTGCGGGACAGCGACCGCAAGCTGGTGCGGCAGCTCCAGCGGCAGTACGTCGAGCTGTGGGTGGAGGTCGTGCGGGAGGTGTATCCGGCCCTCACCGAACCCACCACCCGCTCGGCGGTGCACTCGGTGTTCGGCCTGCTGAACTCGACGCCCCACCTGGGGCGGCCCGGGGTGCTGCCGGGGCGCGGGGTGACGGCGGCCCTGCTGCACCGGATGGCCCTGGGGGCGTTCGAGGCGGCGGCCGGGGCGGAGTGAGCCGGGCGGCCGGGCGCGGCCGACCGGGTGCCGGCGTGACGAGCGTCATGGGCCGAGGGGGGCCGATGGCTCTGGACGGCCGTCGTGACCGGCGGGTAACCTGAGGTCTGAGCAAGCGCTTAGACATGCGTGCAGGTAACCAGGCGGAGGAGGCGGCGGTGCGCCGTACGGTGTTCAACGAGGACCACGAGGCGTTCCGGGAGACCCTGCGGGCCTTCATCGAGGCCGAGGTCGTTCCCGTCTACGACGAGTGGTTCGCCGCGGGCCAGGCGCCGCGCGACTTCTACTACAAGCTCGCCGAGCTCGGCGTCTTCGGCATCCGTGTCGACGAGGAGTTCGGCGGCGCCGGCATCGACTCGTACAAGTTCGAGGCCGTGATGTACGAGGAGACCGCCCGCGCGGGCGTGTCCTTCGGCGGCTCCGGCGTGCACGTCCTGCTCGGCCTGCCCTACATCAAGATGCTCGCCAACGACGAGCAGAAGAAGAAGTGGCTGCCGAAGTTCGTCTCCGGTGAGGAGATGTGGGCCCTGGCGATGACCGAGCCGGGCACCGGATCCGACCTCGCGGGCATGAAGACCACCGCGAAGCTCTCGGAGGACGGCACGCACTACGTCCTCAACGGCGCCAAGACCTTCATCACCGGCGGCGTCCACGCCGACCGGGTCATCGTCTGCGCCCGCACCTCCGCGCCCACGGCCGAGGACCGCCGCTTCGGCATCTCCCTGTTCGCCGTGGACACCAAGTCCGAGGGCTACTCCGTCGGCCGCAAGCTCGACAAGCTCGGTCTGAAGACCTCCGACACCGCCGAGCTGGCGTTCGTCGACGTGAAGGTGCCCGTCGAGGACCTGCTCGGCGAGGAGAACAAGGGCTTCTACTACCTCGGCGGCAACCTGCCCTCCGAGCGCTGGGGCATCGCCTTCGGCGCGTACGCGCAGGCCGCGGCGGCCGTCCGGTTCGCCAAGGAGTACGTCCAGGAGCGCACCGTCTTCGGCAAGCCGGTCTCGCACTTCCAGAACACCAAGTTCGAGCTGGCCGCCTGCCAGGCCGAGGTGGACGCCGCGCAGGCCGTCGCCGACCGCGCCCTGGAAGCCCTCGACAAGGGCGAGCTGACGCCGGCCGAGGCCGCCAGCGCCAAGCTCTTCTGCACCGAGGTCGCGCACCGCGTCATCGACCGCTGCCTCCAGCTGCACGGCGGCTACGGCTTCATGAACGAGTACCCGATAGCCCGCCTGTACGCGGACAACCGCGTCAACCGCATCTACGGCGGCACCAGCGAGATCATGAAGTCGATCATCGCGAAGGACATGGGCCTGTAGGCCCGCGAAGGATCACCGGAAACAACCGCGCGGTACAACTGACAGCATGAGTCAGGCACTGCAGTCCCTGCTCGATCTGCTCGACCTGGAGCGGATCGAGCAGGACATCTTCCGCGGCCGGTCCCGCTCCGCCGTCGTCCCCCGGGTCTTCGGCGGGCAGGTCGCCGCGCAGGCGCTCGTCGCGGCGGGGCGCACGGTTCCCGAGGACCGCTTCGCCCACTCCCTGCACGCCTACTTCCTGCGTGCGGGGGACCCCGGCGCGCCCATCGTGTACTCGGTGGACCGCATCCGCGACGGCCGCTCCTTCACCACCCGCCGGGTGGTCGCCGTCCAGCACGGGCAGCCGATCTTCCACCTCTCCGCGTCCTTCCAGGCGTACGAGGAGGGCATGGAGCACCAGGCCCCGATGCCGCCCGCGCCCGATCCCGAGACGCTGCCCACGGCCGCCGAGCTGATGCCGCGGTACGCCGACGTCCTCAAGGACCCCGTCGTCGTGGAACGCCTGCTGGAGGCGCGTGAGTCGGTCGACCTGCGCTACGTCGACCCGCCGCCCTACGGCACCGTGGGCGAGCCCCGTGAACCGCACTCCCAGGTGTGGTTCCGCACCAACGGCAAACTCGACGGCGCCGTCGACGAACCGCTGCTGCACGTCGTCCTCGCCACGTACGTCTCCGACATGACGCTCCTCGACTCCATCCTGCTCGCGCACGGGCGCGGCGGATGGGTGACCGGTGACGTCGTCGGGGCCTCCCTGGACCACGCGATGTGGTTCCACCGGCCCTTCCGCGCAGACGAATGGCTGCTGTACGACCAGGAGTCCCCGTCCGCGTCCGGCGGCCGCGGTCTCGGCCAGGCCCGGATCTACACCCAGGACGGCCGGCTGGCCATCTCGGTGATCCAGGAGGGCGTGGTCCGGATCCCGCGGCACCAGTAGTACCGCTCCCCGGCGAGGCCCGATCCCCGGTAGGACTGGGGCATGACTGAAGCTGCACGGGACGACGGGGCGGGCGAGAGCACGGTCACGGTGATCGTCGCCGCCCTCGCCAATCTGGGGATCGCGGTGGCCAAGGCGGTCGCGGGCGTCATCAGCGGATCGAGCGCGATGCTGTCCGAGGCCGCGCACTCGGTGGCCGACACGGTCACCGAGGTACTGCTGCTCACCGCGCTCAAGCGCAGCGCGAAACCGGCCGACGAGGAACACCCCCTCGGATACGGGCCCGAGCGCTACATCTGGGCGATGCTCGCGGCGGTCGCGACCTTCGTCGGCGGCGCGGTGTTCTCGATCTACGACGGGGTGCACACCCTCGTCGCGGGCGAGGAACTGGGCGACCCCCTCGTCTCCTACGTCGTGCTCGCGGTCGCCTTCCTCCTGGAGGGCTACTCCCTGCGCACCGGCGTACGGCAGGCACGCGGTGAGGCGGCACGGATCGGGGCGCCCTTCAAGCGCTACCTCCGCCACACCCCGGACACCGCCGTGAAGGCCGTGGTCCTGGAGGACTCGGCCGCGCTGGTCGGCCTCGTCCTCGCCGCGGGCGGTCTGCTCGGCGGGCAGCTCACCGGCTCCGGCGTCTGGGACGCCGTCGCGTCCCTCTGCATCGGCCTCCTGCTGCTGTACGTCGCCTGGGTCCTCGGCCGTTCCAACGCGGAACTGCTCATCGGGCGTCCGCTGCCGAAGGCCGTCCGGGACGGCATCAGGGCCGAACTGCTCGCGGTGGAGCACGTGGAGGCCGTACTGGAACTGACGACCCTGGTCCAGGGACCGCGCGAGGCACTCGTCGCCGCCAAGGTCGACTTCCGCGACATGTCGACCGCCGCCCAGATCGAGTGGGCCTGCGAACAGGCCGAACAGCGACTGCGGGAGGCGTTCCCGGCGGTGAGCCGCGTCTACCTGGACCCGACCCCGGGACACGCCCGACGCCGGGCCGAGGGGCTGAACCCCTGGCCCTGACGGCCGGCCCCGCGGTCCCCGGACGGAACGGCGCGCGGCGTCGGACGCGGCGCGTCCCCCCCCGGCGCGGTGGGGTCAGACGAGGCCCGCCGCGCCGAGGAGATACGCCGTCATCGGGTCGTAGTGCCGGGGACTCGTCACGTGGTCGTCGAGAGGGATCGTCACCTGGACGGTGCCCTCGGACTCGGCGAGGAAGAGGGCCGGGTCGTTGCAGTCGGCGTAGCCCATGGAGTCGACGCCGAGCTGGCCCGCGCAGCCGGCCCAGCCGTGGTCGGCGACGACCAGACCGGGCAGCGGGCGGCCCTCACGCTCCAGCCCGGTGAGGATCGCCCGCATCGGCTCGCCCGAGTGGGTGTGCCAGAGGGTGGCACCGTGTTCGAGCACCGCGACGTCCGCGAACTGGAAGACGTACCCCTCGTCCGTCTGAAGCCCGTCGGGGATGACGACGATCTCGCAGCCCGCGGCACGCAGCGCGGCGGCGGTCGCGCGGTGCACGTCGAGCAGGCCGCCCGGGTGACCGGTCGCGAACAGCACGCGCTCCTTCGCGGCGGCCGCCTTGCGCAGCCGCGCCGCCATCCGGTCCAGGGCGTCGACCGTCAGCTCGGGGTCGATGGTGTCCTGCCCGTACCGGTACTCCGGGTCGTCGTTCACACCGCACCGCTCCGCCATCACCGCGAGGACGTCCTGCTCGTCGGTCCAGCGGTCACCGAGCTCCAGGCCGAGCCAGAAGTTGCGGTCGCCGTTCGCGAGCTTGCGGTAGTGGGAGAGGTTGTTCTCGCGGGGCGTGGCGACGTCGCCCGCGATACGCGTCCGTACGAGGTGGTCGACGAGCTCGGTGCGGTTGGGGGTCCCGGATATTGGCATGCCCCCATTGTGCCGGGGCGTCCCGTCCGGGGAACGCCTGTCCCGAGCCCTGGGACGCGCGTCACTCGGAACGGGGGAGCGCGGGCGCGGGGTGGTGCGCCGCCTGGTCATCGCTCGCCACGACACCCCCGGCGCACGCTCACCGCTCCCGCAGCGCGAACCACAACTCCATGCGCACGTCGGCGTCGTCGAGATCGGTCCCCAGCAACGTCGCGCAGCGCGCCACCCGTTGGCGCACGGTGTTGCGGTGGACGGCGAGGGCCACCGCCGTGCGGTCCCAACTGCCGTGCAGGGAGAGCCAGGTGCGCAGGGTCTCGGCGAGGGCCGGGGTCGCGGCGATGGGCGCGAGCAGGGCGCGGGCGTGGGCGTCCGCGTCGGCCGGGGGGACGAGGTCGGCGAGCGCGGGACGCTCGGCGTGGCGTACCAGCGCCGTCCGGGTCGCCCGCGCGCGGGCCAGCGCCCGGGCGGCCTGGGTGTCGGCGAGCGCCCACTCGTGCGGGCCGACGGGCGCGCTGATCCCGCAGGTCCAGCCCTGCTGGGGGGCCGGTTCGAGGTCGCCGGGTACGAGGACGCGCACCACGTCGCCGCCCGCGTCGATGAGCGCCGAGCCCAGCGCCGTCCCCAGCGCGGAGGCCGCGACGGCGTCCGGAGCGGGACCGTCCGCCGTGGGCCGGGCGTGCACGACGGTCCAGCGTTCCCCGCCCAGCAGGGGCGCGACCGTCTCCGGCGCGGCCCCGAGCAGCAGCCGGACGAGCGCCGCCGAGCGTGCCGCGCCGCTGCCGCTCTGCTGCTCGCCGGTGAGCAGGGAGAGCAGCACGGCCGCGATGGAGGCGATGGTGTGGTCCCCGGGGTCGCGGCGCGGCGCGGCCACGCCGAGGACGAAGCCCTGCCCGCCGCCGAGGGCGTAGGCCGCGAGGTGGGTGCCCTGGACGGTGTCGCTGGCGGAGGAGGGGGTCGGGCCCTGGGTCTGTCCGGGGCGCACCACGGCCGCCAGCCCGGCGAGGGCCCGTGCGGCGGGTGTCTCCGGGGTCCGTCCGGCACCCGCCAGCTCCGCCCCCTCCGGCCCGTACAGCACCGCCCGGCCGGAGACCCGCTGGGCCAGCCGGCGCAGCACCGCCGGCACCGGGTCGGGGCGGGCCGCCGCCGCGGCCAGACTCTGCTGGCCCTCCGTGACCCGGCGCAGCTCCGCCAGGCGGGCCCGGGCCATCAGCTGCCAGACCGCGCGGGCCACCCCCGAGAAGGTCGTCTCGGGCGGGACCTCGATCAGCGGGAGGCCGCGGGCGTCGCAGGCCTCGACCAGCGCGCGCGGAACCGTGTCGTGCACCGGCGCCACGCCGAAGCCCAGCGCCGCGCCGCCCGCCGCGACGATGCGGGAGACATAGCCGTCGAAGTAGTCAGCGAGCGGTGTCTCCGCCCGTCCGGGGGTGTCCCCGGACGGGCCCGGCTCCTCCGGGACGTGCACGCCCGCGGTCAGCAGCAGCTCGCCGCCCAGCAGATAGGGGTACGGGTCCGCCATCTCCGAGGCGTGCGCCCAGTGGATCACCGTGTCCGGATCGCAGGGGCCCGCGATACGGCGCAGGGCCAGGTCCTCGCGGGCCAGCAGCGCGCTCAGCGGGACCGGCGGAGTGGGCGGGACCGGCAGCGCGTGCGGGACCGGTGGAGCCGGAGGCGCGGGCGAGGTCGGTGGGACTGGCGAGGCGGATGCGTCCGGCATGGTGGACATTCCCTCCATCCGGTTCAGCGACAGTGGATGAAAAGTACACTTCAGAGTCGCCTTCCGGCCACCTAGGGTCGTGCCGTCGGCAGCCGCGGGCACGGGCGTATGTCCCCGCGATCCGCTGCCGCACCGACCGGGCGGGAATCCGCTCGCGGATCCGCCGCCGGTCTTCCCGGCCGGACCGCGCTCGCCCCGGCCGCGTCCCCGTCCGCATCTGCACGACACGCCACCGAGAGTGCGCGAAGGAGGGCCCCGCATGGCCGTCGACCACACAGTGATCGTCGTCTGTCCGCCCGGCATGCTGGCCATGGGCTGGTGGGGCATGCGCCGCGCCCCAGCGAGATGAAGGCCAAGCTGCCCACCGAGTACTTCGACCCGCTGGGCATCGGCGGCGAGACGGTCTTCACCTACGTGCTCATCCACACGTTCGGCACGCTCATCGGCCAGGACATCCGGCAGCGCGTGTTCACCGCCCGCAGCGACACCACGGCGAGGTGGGGCGGCACGGTCGCCGGCACCTACTGCCTGGTGTACGCCGTCGCGGGCGCCGTCATCGGCACCGCGGCCAAGGTCATGGACCCCCAGCTGCCCAGCGCCGACGCGGCCTTCGCGGCTGTCGTCAAGGACGAACTCCCGGTCGGCGTGCGCGGGCTGGTGCTCGCCGCGGCGCTCGCCGCCTCCGCCGGGGCGCGGGGTGCCGGCGCGGGCGCCTTGGGCGGAGGCGGCGAGTACGACGGCGTGAACGATTCTCCGGGTGCGGCCCCGGGCCCCGCTTCCCCTGGCCCCGGGGGAGCGGGGAGCGTGTTCGGCCGCGGGCCGTCCGTGGCTGGTCGCGCGGTTCCCCGCGCCCCTGACGGGGCGCTGCGCTCCCCGGGGGCGAGTCCCTGAGGGGTGTGTCGCGCCTTCCGGGGGCGAGTCCCTGACAGGGGGCCGTGCCTTCCGGGGGGCGGGACGGAGCCCCGGTGGGGCTCAGGGGGGTGTAGAGACTTGGGTCGGCCGCCGTGGGGCGGCCGGGCCGGGGGGACTCCGGTGGCCGGAGTCCGCGACACTGGAAGACGTACCACCCGTACCACCACGCATCACCGGTATCACCTGGAGGAGTCCGACGATGAGCAGCACCGAGAACCCGGCAGCAGGCGGCAGCCAGCCACGCGGCCCCGTCGACTCGTCCCGCGTCCCGCGGTACGCCGGCCCCGCGACCTTCGCCCGGCTGCCCCGCCTCGACGAGGTCGGCACCGCCGACGTCGCCGTCGTCGGCGTGCCGTTCGACTCCGGCGTCTCCTACCGGCCCGGCGCCCGCTTCGGCGGCAACGCGATCCGCGAGGCCTCCCGCCTGCTGCGCCCGTACAACCCGGCGCAGGACGCCTCCCCCTTCGCCCTCGCCCAGGTCGCCGACGCCGGTGACATCGCGGCGAACCCGTTCAACATCAACGAGGCCGTGGAGACGGTCGAGGCGGCGGCCGACGAACTCCTCGGCACGGGCGCCCGGCTGATGACCCTCGGCGGCGACCACACCATCGCGCTGCCCCTGCTGCGCGCCGTCGCGAAGAAGCACGGCCCGGTCGCCCTGCTCCACTTCGACGCGCACCTCGACACCTGGGACACCTACTTCGGCGCCGAGTACACCCACGGCACCCCGTTCCGCCGCGCCGTCGAGGAGGGCATCCTCGACACCTCCGCCCTCTCCCACGTCGGAACCCGCGGCCCGCTGTACGGCAAGCAGGACCTCACCGACGACGAGAAGATGGGCTTCGGCATCGTCACCTCGGCGGACATCTACCGCCGCGGCGCCGACGAGGTCGCCGACCAGCTGCGCCAGCGCATCGGCGACCGCCCGCTCTACATCTCCATCGACATCGACTGCCTCGACCCGGCGCACGCCCCCGGCACCGGGACCCCGGAGGCGGGCGGCATGACCTCGCGCGAGCTCCTGGAGATCCTGCGCGGCCTGTCCTCCTGCAACCTGGTCTCCGCGGACGTGGTCGAGGTCGCGCCCGCCTACGACCACGCCGAGATCACCGCCGTCGCCGCGTCCCACACGGCGTACGAACTGACCACGATCATGTCCCGTCAGATCGCGCAGGAGAAGGCAGCGAAGTGACCCACGACCACGACCTGGTGCTCCGTCCGTCGGCGGCACAGACGGAGGCCGCGCTCAACCCGCCCCCCGGCCGCAACGGCGGGGACCTGGTCGTGGAGACCCTCTCCGGTCTCGGCGCGACCACCGTCTTCGGGCTGCCCGGCCAGCACGCGCTGGGCATGTTCGACGCGCTGCGCCGCTCGTCGCTCCAGTACGTGGGGCTGCGCGTCGAGAACAACGCCGGGTTCGCGGCGGACGCGTACGGCCGGATCACGGGGGAGGCCGCGCCGCTGCTGCTCTCCACCGGCCCGGGGGCGCTGACCTCGCTCGCCGCGCTCCAGGAGGCGGTCGCCGCCTCGGCCCCCGTCCTCGCGATCAGCAGCCAGATCCCGACCGCCGGACTGGGCGGCGGACGCCACGGCTATCTGCACGAACTCCCGGACCAGCAGGCCTCGTTCAGGGGTGTCGTGAAGTCCGTGCACACCGTCCGCGCGCAGTCCCAGATCCCGTCGGCGCTCGCTGCGGCCTGGGAGTCGGCGCTGACGGCCCCGCACGGCCCGGTCTGGGTGGAGATCCCGCAGGACGTCCTGCTCGCCCCGACGCACCTGCCGGTCGTGACCGCGATGGACGCGACCCCCGAGGAAGTGGTCCCGCGCCCCGAACTGACCGCGGTCGCGGCCCACTTGCTGTCCACGGCCGCCCGCCCCGCGATCATCGCGGGCGGCGGTGTCGTCCGGGCGGACGCCTCCGGCAAGCTGCTGCGGCTCGCCGAGCGGCTGAACGCCCCCGTCGTCACCACCTTCGGCGGCAAGGGCGCGTTCCCCTGGAACCACCCGTTGTCCCTCCAGTCCTGGCTGGAGGACCGGCACACCACCGATCTCCTGGAGGACGCGGACGTCCTGCTGGTGATCGGCTCCGGCCTCGGTGAACTCTCCTCGAACTACCACACGTTCAAGCCCCGCGGCCGGGTCGTCCAGATCGAGGCCGACCTCGGCAAACTGGAGTCCAACCATCCGGCACTCGGCATCCACGCCGACGCCAGGCTCGCGCTCTCCGCGCTGTTGGAGACGGTCGGGGAACGCCCCGACCCGACGGCGCCCGAGCGCGTACGCACGTTGCTCGCCCGGGTCGGCGAGCGCATCGCCGCGCAGGAACTCACCCTGGAACAGGACGTGCTGGCGTCCGTGCGTCGCGCCCTGCCGGACGGCTCCCCGTCCTTCTGGGACATGACCATCCTGGCCTACTGGGCATGGTCCGCCTTCGACCCCCGCCGGCCCAACGCCATGCACTCGGCCCAGGGCGCCGGCGGTCTCGGCTACGGCTTCCCGGCGGCCCTCGGAGCGGCGGCCGCCGACCCCACCCGCCCGGTCCTCGCGGTCTCCGGCGACGGCGGAGCGCTGTACTCGATCGCCGAGCTGGCCACGGCGAAGCAGTACGGCCTCGACGTCACCTGGCTCATCGTCGACGACGGCGGCTACGGCATCCTGCGCGAGTACATGACGGACACCTTCGGCCAGGCCACGGCGACGGAGCTGGCGCGCCCGGACTACGTGGCGCTCGCCGAGTCCTTCGGTGTCCCGGGGATCCGCACGAGCCCCGGGACACTCGAAGCGGACCTGTCGAAGGCGCTGGCGACCCCCGGACCGTCGGTGGTGCTGCTCCCGGCGGTCCTGCGGATGTTCGCGCCCACGCACCTGGGCTGAGCCGCCGACTCACCGAGTGAGGACGACTTCCGCGAACTTGCATCTCTAGAGAGGTAAGGGAACGGTGTCTACGCCAGGCTCGCGGAGTCTGGAGCGTGAGCCGGTCCGGTTTCGGGAGGGCGTCCGCTCCCGTATGCCCAGCGTGGACGAGGCCGGGCGGCTCGCGTTGCCCTCGGGTGTGCCGGTGGTGCTGGTTGCCCGGACCGCCTACGACGCCGGTGGGGTCGCCGTGGAGGTGAACGACATGGTGCTTGACTCCGCCGCCCATGTCCTGGAGTACGGGTTCGGCGCCTGAGGCCGGGCGGCGGCGAGCCGGCCGCATCCGCCCGGCTCGCCGTTCTCCGCTCCTACCAGATCGCTTCGACCCACTCCGGGTGGTCGATGAACGGGTTGCGGTTGTGCTGGTAGGTGTCGTAGATGACCTGGTTGCGCTTCTCCTCGAAGGCGCTCGGCGGGTCCTGCTCGTTCCACTGCTTCAGCACGGACAGCTTGCCGATGTACGGGGCGCTGCCGTTGTTGACCTTCTCGTCCGGCTCCAGGTCGGCGAACCCGTCGCCGCCGTCGTAGCGCACGGCCATGTAGAGGATCATGCGGGCCACGTCGCCCTTGTCCGCGTCGCGCGGCTCGAAGGAGTCGGAGTCCACGCGGCTGCCGCCGCCGTTCGTCACCGCGCCGCCGCCGTTGTCGAAGTCGAGGTTGCCGCGGACGCCGTTGACCTGGACGTCGGCGGGACGCAGGTGGTGCAGGTCGGTGCCGGGGCCGGTCACCTCGCCGAAGTCGCCGTGCGACTTGGCCCAGGTGTGCTCACGGTTCCAGTCGCCGACGTCGCCGCCGTTGAGGGACTTGCTGCGGGAGACGCCGCTGTACAGCAGGATCACGTTGTTGCTGTTGTTCGGGTCCTGGTCGGTGACCTTCAGCGCGTTCCAGACCGCGGCGTACGAGATCTTGCTCTGGCTGCTGATGATGGTGTGCAGCGAGGACTTCAGGCTCGCGCCGGTCTTGCCGACCGCGTTCTTGTAGTACGTGCTGTCGTACGAGGTCGTGGTGGCACTCGCGGGGGTCGCGGTGACGGCCGGCAGGGTGAGGCCTACCAGCACGGCGGAGGTGGTCAGCGCCAGCGTCTTCCAGCGCCGTACGTGCGTTGTCGCGGGCATCGTGGGGAGTCCGTTCTACGCGTGTCGATTGCGGGGCAATCGGGAGCGTGACATGGACATGCGCTCCTGGGAATGGACAGGACGTGTCGGTTGCGTGTCGGAATCCGGCAACAGGCCTGTCGTGAGGGGGAGATGGGACACCGGACGGCCCCTGGCCGGAGCGTGGACGGGGGTCGTCCGGCAGGCCGGTCGCCGGAGACGGAGACGGAGGCGGAGACGGAGACGGAGACGGAGGCGGAGCCGAAGTCGGTGTCCGGTCAGCCGGCGTCCGGCGGATCCGG
This sequence comes from Streptomyces fagopyri, assembly GCF_009498275.1. NCBI lineage: Bacteria > Bacillati > Actinomycetota > Actinomycetes > Kitasatosporales > Streptomycetaceae > Streptomyces > Streptomyces fagopyri. The sequence goes on from NZ_CP045643.1 coordinate 5,890,836, forward strand.
GCGGTGGAGCGTCGGCGCGGAACGGGCCGAACGGCCGTACCCCGAAACGGAGTCGGCGGTCGAGCCCGAGCCCGAGCCCGAGCCCGAGCCCGATCCTGAACCCGGAGCCGAACGCCTCCGAGTCGCTGGTCTTGCCGTAGGCGCTCCCCTTCACCGCCGTGGCGAGGACCCGGGCCGGCCCGGTGGTGACGGTGGTGGGCGAGGATCTCAGGCGGTCGCGGTCACAGTCGGACGCGTCGGACGTTATGAGACGCATCGGGCGCATGGGACGCATGGGATGCATGGTCGCCCGGGAGCGGACTCGCCGTGGAACAGTGGAGTCCGGCCGTTCCGTCAGCTCGTGGGCGTGGGCACCGAGGCCTCCTGCGGGGTGTCGGTGGGCACGTACCGCAGCATGCTCGCGCCGCTCCTGGAGGTGGCCGGCACGAGGTCCTTGTGAATCGCCTTGGCCACACCCTGGATCGTGCTGACGCCGTAGCTCATGGTGCTGTTCCCATGGGTGAGCACGGTGATCATGTAGTCGTGACCGGCGCCGTTGAAGGTGCCGACGCTGTGGACGCGCCAGCCGTGCGTGGAACGCGACAGCCAGCCGTTCTTGACGTGCACGGCGACCGAGGAGGGCGCTCCGGCCGGGGTGCCCCAGCGCTGCGAGGAGATGACCTTGCCCATGAGCTTCAGTTCGTAGGCGCGGGAGTTGTCGCTCAGCACGGAGTTCTTGGCGGTGAGCAGCCCGAGCAGTTTCTGCTCGTCGCGCACGGTGATCTGGGTGAGACCCCAGTAGCCGTTCGTGCCCGGCTTGGTCTCGGTCATCCCGGCGGCGGCGAGGAAACCTTTCACCTTGGTCATGCCGAGCTGATTCCACAGCGTGGTGGTCGCGGCGTTGTCCGACTTGGTGATCATGGCCGTGGTGAGCGTCTGCTCACGGGCGGTCAGATACCGGTTGTGCTTCTTCGCGTCCCACAGCAGCGTGGCCAGCACGGTGACCTTGACCACGCTGGCGGAGTCGTAGGCGGAGGTGGCGCGCAGGGTGCAGGTGGTCTTCGTCGTCCGGTCGTACAGTCCGACGGCGACGGTGCCGGCACGGTTTCTCAGGGCCGCGGTGATGTCGGTCTGCAGCTTGGCGGCCAGACCCGCCTTCGCGGACGTACAGCTGACCTGCGGCGCCGCGGCGGCGGACGCCGGTGTCGCGGCCGCCGCGAACGGCACGATGACCCCGGCGCCGAGGCTCGCTGCGAGCATCCGGGCACGCCGGGATATCCGGTGAGTCATGGAGGTTCCCCATCTCCTTCGACCAGTACGTGCGCGCCTGCGGCGCACCCGACTGTCATGACCCGCGGGTAGGACCGAAAGTTGTACGTGTGTTCGTGTGACGTGAGTGCGAGGGCGACTCCTGCCGGGACGGGGCGACTCCTGCCGGGACGGCGCACGGCCCCCGGCCGGTACCTCCCGCCGGGACGGCGCACGGCCCCCCGCCGGTACCTCCCGCCGGTACCTCCCGCGTGGCTCACCGCCACGGGCGGTGAGGGGACGGATGAGGGGATGATTGTTGCGGAGGGATGAAATCCGCTCCGTTCGGCGTTGGTCTCTTCCGGCGGAGTGAGATCTACGGAAGGCACCGGCGTGGCAGGTCAGCGGGGATGGGCACGGCGACTCGCCGGGTACGCGTGGCGGTACCCGAAGGACGTGCTGCTCGCGCTCGGGTCCGCGCTCGGCGGCATGGCCGTGCTGGCGGTGGTCCCGCTGATCACGAAGGTGATCATCGACGACGTCGTCGGGAACCACACCCGCTCCATGGCCCCCTGGGCGGGCGCGCTGATAGCGGCGGCCGTCGTCGTCTACGTCCTCACCTACATCCGCCGCTACTACGGCGGACGTCTCGCCCTCGACGTCCAGCACGACCTGCGGACCGAGATGTACGACACGATCACCCGGCTCGACGGACGCCGGCAGGACGAGCTGTCCACCGGACAGGTCGTCGGCCGCGCCACCAGCGACCTCCAGCTGATCCAGGGCCTGCTCTTCATGCTCCCGATGACCATCGGGAACCTGCTCCTCTTCCTGATCTCGCTCGGGATCATGGCCTGGCTCTCCCTGCCGCTCACCCTGGTCGCGCTGGCCGTCGCCCCCGCCCTGTGGTTCGTCGCCAGGCGCAGCCGCTCCAGGCTGCACCCCGCCACCTGGTACGCGCAGGCCCAGGCCGCCGCCGTGGCGGGCGTCGTCGACGGCGCCGTCAGCGGCGTGCGCGTGGTCAAGGGCTTCGGACAGGAGGAGCAGGAGACCGGGAAGCTCCGGGAGGTCGGCCGGCGGCTCTTCGCCGGACGGATGCGGACCATCCGGTTCAACGCCAGATACACCCCGGCCCTCCAGGCCGTGCCCGCCCTCGGTCAGGTCGCGATGCTCGCGCTGGGCGGCTGGCTCGCCGTACGGGGACAGATCACGCTCGGTACGTTCGTGGCGTTCTCCTCATACCTCTCCCAGCTCGTCGGGCCCGTGCGGATGCTCGCGGTGGTCCTCACCGTCGGGCAGCAGGCCCGCGCCGGTGCCGAACGCGTGCTCGAACTGATCGACACCGAACCGGCCATCCAGGACGGCACCAAGACCCTCCCGGCCGACGCGCCCGCGACCGTCGAGTTCGACGACGTGTCCTTCGCCTACGAAGACGGCCGGCCGGTGCTGAACGGCCTCAGCTTCGAGATCCGGCCCGGCGAGACCCTCGCCGTCGTCGGCTCCTCGGGGTCCGGCAAGTCGACGGTGTCGCTGCTGATGCCCCGCTTCTACGACGTCACGCACGGCGCCGTCCTCGTCGGTGGCCACGACGTCCGCGAGCTCACGCAGGAGTCGCTGCGCGCCGCGATCGGACTGGTCCCCGAGGACTCCTTCCTCTTCTCCGACACCATCCGCGCCAACATCGCCTACGGCCGGCCCGACGCCACCCAGGAGGAGATCGAGCGGGCCGCCCGGGCCGCCCAGGCCGACCGCTTCGTCAGCGAACTGCCCAACGGCTACGACACCAAGGTCGGCGAGCACGGTCTCACCCTCTCCGGCGGCCAGCGCCAGCGTGTCGCCCTCGCCCGCGCCATCCTCACCGACCCGCGCCTGCTCGTGCTCGACGACGCCACCTCCGCCGTGGACGCCCGCGTCGAGCACGAGATCCACGAGGCGCTGAAACAGGTCATGGAGGGCCGTACGACCCTGCTGATCGCGCACCGCCGCTCCACCCTCAACCTCGCCGACCGCATCGCCGTGCTCGACGGCGGCAGGCTCGCCGACATCGGCACCCACGAGGAGCTTCAGGACCGCTCCGCGCTGTACCGGCGGCTGCTCACCGACCCGGACGAGCTGGGCGGGGTCTCCCCGGGACACGCCCGGCCCGCGGCCGCGGCGGAGGACACCTCCGTACGGGCGGAGCTGGACGCAGAGTTCGACGCCGAGCGCGGTGTCACCCCGCGTCTGTGGACCGGCGACCGCGAACCCCGGGACAACGCGCTGGCGGGCATGCCGGCCACGCCCGAACTCCTCGCCCAGGTCGAGGCGCTGCCCCCGGCCACCGACACCCCGGCCATCGACGAGGCACGAGCGGTCACGCCCGAGGAGTCGTACGGACTGCGCCGGCTGCTGCGCGGCTTCGGACTCCCGCTCCTGGTGAGTCTCGGCCTGGTCGCCGTCGACGCCGGTATGAGCCTGCTGCTGCCCGTGCTGATCCGGCACGGCATCGACCAGGGCGTCTCCAGGATGGCCCTCGGCGCGGTCTGGGTCGCGGCGGCCCTGGCGCTGGTCAGCGTGCTCGTCCAGTGGTCCGCGCAGATCGGCGAGACCCGGATGACGGGACGGACCGGCGAGCGGGTCCTGTACTCGCTCCGCCTGAAGATCTTCGCGCAGCTCCAGCGCCTCGGACTCGACTACTACGAGCGGGAGCTGACCGGGCGGATCATGACCCGGATGACGACCGACGTCGACGCCCTGTCCACCTTCCTGCAGACCGGCCTGGTCACCGCGTTCGTCTCCGTCGTCACCTTCTTCGGCATCATGGGCGCGCTGCTGGTGATCGACGTCCAGCTCGCGCTGGTCGTGTTCGTGACACTGCCGCCGCTGGTCGTCGGCACGTTCTTCTTCCGCCGGGCGAGCGTCAAGGCGTACGAACTCGCCCGCGAGCGCGTCTCGGCGGTCAACGCCGACCTCCAGGAGTCGGTCTCGGGGCTGCTGATCCTCCAGGCCTTCCGGCGCGAGCGCTCGGGCAGCCGGCGGTTCGCGGAGGGCAGCGCCGGCTACCGCGCGGCGCGCATCCGCGGACAGTGGCTGATCTCCGTCTACTTCCCCTTCGTGCAGCTGCTGTCGTCTGTCGCGGCGGCCGCGGTGCTGATGGTGGGCGCGCACCGGGTCGACGCCGGGACACTGACGACCGGCGCGCTGGTCGCCTACCTCCTCTACATCGATCTGTTCTTCGCGCCCGTGCAGCAGCTCTCCCAGGTCTTCGACGGCTACCAGCAGGCGACGGTGTCGCTGGGCCGCATCCAGGAGCTGCTCCAGGAACCGACGTCGACGCGGGCCGCCGCCGAGCCGCTGGAGGTGCTCTCCCTGCGCGGCGACATCGCCTTCGAGGACGTCGGCTTCGCGTACGGGGACGACGAGGAGGCCCTCAGCGGTGTCTCCCTGAACATCCCGGCCGGGCAGACGGTCGCCTTCGTCGGTGAGACCGGTGCCGGCAAGTCGACGCTGGTGAAGCTGGTCGCCCGCTTCTACGATCCGACGGACGGGCGGGTCACCGTCGACGGCACCGACCTGCGCGCCCTCGACATCACCTCGTACCGTCACCGGCTCGGAGTGGTCCCGCAGGAGGCGTACCTCTTCCAGGGCACGGTCCGTGACGCCATCGCCTACGGCCGGCCCGGCGCGACCGACGCCCAGGTGGAGGCCGCCGCCCGCGCGGTCGGCGCGCACGACATGATCGCCACGCTGGATGGCGGTTACCTCCACGAGGTCGCCGAGCGGGGCCGCAACCTCTCCGCGGGCCAGCGCCAGCTGATCGCGCTGGCCCGCGCCGAACTCGTCGACCCGGACGTCCTGCTCCTCGACGAGGCCACCGCCGCGCTCGACCTCGCCACGGAGAGCCTGGTCAACCAGGCCACCGACCGGCTCGCGGGCCGCCGTACGACCCTGGTCGTCGCCCACCGGCTGACGACGGCCGCCCGCGCGGACCGGGTCGTGGTCATGGACCACGGCCGGGTCGCGGAGGACGGCACGCACGACGAACTGCTCCTCCTCGACGGCCGGTACGCCGAGCTGTGGCGGACCTTCGTGGGGGCGTCGGAACCGGAGGAGCCGGTCGGCTCGACCGCCTGACGCCCGCCCGCTCAGCCCTTCTGCCTGATGTCGGAGATCTTCTTCGTCGACAGATCCGACTGGACGGTCAGATAGGTGTACGTCGGGTGCTGGGCGGAGCCCCAGGTCAGACGGACGGTCGACCAGGTGTGGCCCGCGCCGCTGTCGCCCGCCGTCACCTTCCAGGCGCGCGGCACGTCCTGGGCGCGCAGGACGCCGTCGGCGTGCTCACGGCCCTCCCACCCGGCCAGCCGGGTGCGCAGGCCCGAGGTCAGGTAGAACGCGCGCAGCTGCGGCCCGAGACGGCCGGTGCCCTGGTCGGTCACGGCGTCGATGTAGGCGCCGTAGAAGTCGGCCACCCGGTCGTACGCGGGGCCGTTGGCGCCGGCGCGTGCGGGCGGAGGAGCGGGGGAACCGGCGAACGCGGGCATGGAGGCACCGGCCGCGGCGAGGACCGCGGCGCCGGCGAACGCGCCGACGACGGCGCGGGAACGGGACGTACGGGACATCGGGTACCACCTTTCGCTTTTCTGACCGGTTGGACACCGGGAAAAGCGGCGCGGTTGCCCCGAAAGCGGAAAAAAACCCATCTGGGTCACGAGGGGCGGGCGGCTGGGCCCGCGCAACCATCAGACGTATGTTCTGCGTCCGTACACCAGTACGTTCAATGGTCGGGGAGGGGCGATTGTGGACAGTGGTGCGATCCGCCGGCGCGTGGCGCTCGGTCTGGCTGTGCTGACCGCCTCCGGGCTGCTCGCGGTGGCGTGCCCGGGGAGCGCGCAGGCCGCCTCCTACTGCTCCGGACACAAGGTGCGCACGGTCCCCTTCGCGACCGGCTCCGTGCAGCTCTACCGGAGCGGCGGCTACGTCTGTGCCATGACGGTCCCCAAGAAACAGCAGTCGCGGAAACGGCCGATGTCGGTCAGCGTGCAGGCGCGCGGCAACCGTCCGGTGGTCGACGCGGGCCGCTTCGTCCACCACGCGGGCCCGGTCACGGTCCACGCGGGCCACCGCTGCGTCCGTATCAGGGGCTCGGTCGGCTCGGGTTCCGTGAGCTCGGGCTGGATCCTGTGCTGATCCGGGCGTTCCCGGCCGGAGTGCCGGCGATTCCCGGCTGAATCACAGCAAAGTCACAGGTTTCCCTCAAGTCCCTCTGGTGTCACGTCAGTTGCTCCGCTAGGTTCCGGCGGACATCTGTGTAACTCCAGGGGAGGGTGCATGCGCAAGGCGCTCAGATGGCTGCTGGCGCTCACGGTGCTCATAGGCACACTGAGCACGGCCGGGGCGGCCACCGCCGCCCAGCCGGAGGCCACCACCGGCACGACCACCGGGGACATCAAGGACCGTCTCCTCGCGATACCGGGCATGAGCCTGATCGAGGAGAAGCCGTACACCGGATACCGCTTCTTCGTCCTCGCCTACACCCAGCCGATCGACCACCGGCACCCGTCCAGAGGGACGTTCCAGCAGCGCATCACGGTGCTGCACAAGGACACCGCGCGCCCGACGGTCTTCTACACCGGCGGCTACAACGTCTCCACGACCCCGAGCCGCCGCGAGCCGACCCAGATCGTGGACGGCAACCAGGTCTCGATGGAGTACCGCTTCTTCACCCCGTCCCGCCCCGCGCCGGCCGACTGGTCCAAGCTCGACATCTGGCAGGCCGCCAGTGACCAGCACCGCATCTTCGAGGCGCTCAAGCCGGTCTACACGCGGAAGTGGATCTCGACGGGCGGCTCCAAGGGCGGGATGACCGCCACGTACTACGAGCGCTTCTACCCGCGCGACATGGACGGCGTCGTCGCCTACGTCGCCCCCAACGACGTGGTGAACGACGAGGACTCGGCGTACGACCGCTTCTTCAGGAACGTCGGCACCAAGGAGTGCCGCGACCGGCTGAACGCGGTGCAGCGCGAGGCGCTGGAGCGCCGGGAGCCGCTGGAGAGGAAGTACGCCCAGTACGCCGCCGACAACGGCTACACCTTCACCACGATCGGCAGCCTGGACAAGGCGTACGAGGCCGTCGTCCTCGACTACGTGTGGGGTTTTTGGCAGTACAGCCTGCTCGCGGACTGTGCGACCATCCCGGCCGACGCGCCGCACGCCACGGACGACGCGATCTGGGACTCCGTCGACACCATCTCCGGCTTCTCGGCCTACGCCGACCAGGGCCTGGAGACGTACACGCCCTACTGCTACCAGGCGGGCACGCAGCTCGGCGCGCCCACGATCCACTTCCCGTACATCGAGAAGAAGCTGATCCGCTACGGCTACCAGCCGCCGCGGAACTTCGTGCCGCGCTCCATCCCGATGACGTTCCAGCGGTCGGCGATGCGGGACGTGGACACCTGGGTCGCGCACCACGCCCACCACATGCTGTACGTCTACGGCCAGAACGACCCGTGGGGCGCGGAGCGCTTCCGCCTCGGCAAGGGCGCCCGTGACGCGTACGTCTTCACGGCGCCCGGCCTCAACCACGGTGCCAACGTCGCCGGTCTCGTCCCCGACGAGAAGGCCCTCGCGACGGCCCGCATCCTGCAATGGGCCGGCGTCGCCTCCTCCGCCGTCCAGGCCGACCCGTCGGCGGCCCGGCCGCTGGCCGGCTTCGACGCGAGGCTCGACCGGCGCGACATCGAGCGCGAGCCCGCGCTGCGCCCGTGAGACGCGGCTGCGCCCGCCCGTCACACCGGGCGGGCGCAGCCCACCGGCCGGTCGCCGCCCAGCTGGACGTAGAGGGCCGTGGCGGACGGACATGCGGAGCGGTCGGCGACCGCCGAGGTCACCCGGTACTCCGGGGGCCTGCCGCCCTTGCCGTCGCAGGCGGTCTCGCGGACCTGGCCGTCGCCCGTGCTGTAGACGCAGTCGCCGACGATCGTGCGGGGACCTCCGCCGCCGCCCGGGTCACCGGGGTGCGGGGCCTCCAGCTTGCGCATGCAGGCGTACCCCTGGGGGACCGCGCCGTCGCCGTTCCCGCCCGAGGCGGCCCGGGTCGCGCCGATGTGCAGGACGAAGTCCGTGGTCTGCGGGCACAGCGGGCCGGCGGCGACCCCGCCGTCGTGGCGGGCGACCACGCGCGCGGCGGCCCGTTCGCTGGTGCAGGGCACCTCGGTGAAGCTGGTGGTCCCGAAGGAACTGCACTCGTCGACCGCGAGGAACACCGCGCCGTAGCCGGAGGGTCCGGCCGAAGTCGCCACCGCGTGGGGCCCGGTGTCCTCGGAGTCCGACCGGTGGCCGCAGCCGGCGAGCACGGCCGTCGCCAGCAGCAGCGCGCACACCGGACCGACGCCACGCCGACCCACCGAGCTGGCTCGCATGTCTTCCCCCCGATACCCCTGTCCAGCGTGACCCGCCGCGGCGGGTCACGCTGGACATCCAGGGCGCTTTGCGTCCTTTGGGGGTGGTGCGCGCGGTGCGCGGCGTAGGGCTAGTACGTCATTCCGTAGCCGATCGGATACAGCACCTGAGCAGGGTCGTCCGCCCGCTGCACCGCGACCGGAAGCCTGCCCCGCGGCTTCGCCCGGCCGGCGATCACCCGTGCCGCGGCCCGCAGTTCGACGTCCGTCCAGGAGTACGCCGCCAAGTGGGCGCCGGCGGAAGGCAGCTGGGCCACGTCGTACGGATTACGGAGGGCGATGACGACGACCGGGACCCCGGTGGCGGCCAGCCGGTCGACGAGTGTCCGCTGGGAGCTGGCCGCCGTGACGTTGTACGTTCCGACGATCACGGCGTCCGCTCCGGCGGCGGCCGCGGCCGCCGTGTCGATGACCGCGGCGGTGGGTGTCGTCCCCGTGGACAGCGCCGTCGCCGTGAAGCCCAGCGCGGTCAGGGCGGTCGCGAGGACGGTGGTGGGCGGACCGTCGGTGCCGGAGGGCGAGGCGGGGTCGGCGCCCACGACGAGCACGTTCTTGTGCGTACGGCGGGAGAGCGGCAGCAGGCTCCGCTGGTTGACGAGCAGGGTCGTCGTGCGTTCGGCGATCCGGTCGGCCGCCCTGAGGTGGGCCGGGGTACCGACGGCGCGGTCGACCCCGGCGTCGCTGACGTACGGGTCCTCCAGCAGCCCGAGCCCCGCCTTGAGGCGCAGGACGCGCAGGATCGACTCGTCGAGGCGGGCCTCGGTCAGCTCGCCGCCGCGCACCGCGTCGAGCACGGCGTGCCAGGCGACGTCGATGGACGGCGGGTTGAGGAGCTGGTCGACACCGGCCTTCAGGGCCAGCACGGGGACGCGGTCGTCGCCGTACTTCGTGCGCACGCCCTCCATGCCGAGCGAGTCCGTCACCACGACGCCGTCGTAGCCGAGTTCCTCCCGCAGGATGCCGGTGAGGATCGGGCGGGAGAGCGTGGCCGGATCGCCGGCCGGGTCGAGCGCCGGGACCATGATGTGGGCGGTCATGATCGAGTCGATGCCGGCCCGGATCGCGGCGCGGAAGGGCACGGCGTCGAGGTCCGACCACAGCTCACGGCTGTGCGTGATGACCGGGAAGCCGAAGTGACTGTCCACGGCGGTGTCACCGTGCCCCGGGAAGTGCTTGGACGTGGCCGCCACGCCCGCGCCGCGGTATCCCCGCACCTCGGCCGTCACCAGCCCGGCCACCGCTTCCGGGTCGGCGCCGAAGGAGCGTACGCCGATGACCGGGTTGGCCGGGTTGACGTTCACGTCGGCGACCGGGGAGTAGTCCTGCCGGATGCCGAGCGCGCGCAGTTCGGTCCCGCTGAGCCGCCCCACGGTGCGGGCGTCCTCCCGCGAGCGGCCCGCGCCCAGCGCCATCGCGCCCGGGAAGAGCGTCGCGGGTTTGCCGACCCGGGCCACTATGCCGTGCTCCTGGTCGGTGGAGATCAGCACGGGAAGGCCGCGCGGCTGGGCCAGGGAGACCCGCTGGATGCCGTTGGACAGCGCCGCGATCTGGTGCGGGTCGCGGGTGTTGTGGGCCCACGTGAAGTAGATGATGCCGCCGACGCGATAGCGGGTGATCAGTTCGGCGGCCGTTCTGACGCCGAGTTCCGCGAGGTTGGCGTCGATGTCGGCCTGGTCGGGGGCGGTGGCCGAATGGCCGTACACCCGCATCACGAAGAGCTGGCCGACCTTCTCCTCCAGCGTCATGCGGGAGATCAGGGCGCGGAGTGACGTTTCGTCATGCCGGCCACCGGCGGCCCGCGCGGGGGCCGTGCTCAGGGCGAGGGCGGCGGTGGTTCCGGCGGTGGCGGCGAGGACCGTTCGTCTGGACGGTTGTGCGGTGCTTCCCGTGCTGGAGTCGCGCACGAGCGCTCCTTCCCTGGTGAAGGAAACTTCCGAGGACCACGAATATCCGGGAAGTTTCTTCCAGTCAAGGGTGTGCACAGTAGCCGGACAGGGGCCGTCACCGGCGCAGTTGGAGGGGGGCGCGCCGGTGACGGCGTGCTGCCGGCCGCAGGCGGCGGAGAGGGTGGTCAGCGATCGCAGCCAGCGGCGAGGCCGACACCGCACTGCGAGACTCGTGCGGCAGCATGCCGATTGGACGGGCCGGCACGGGTCCGGGTTCCCGGATTCCGGCCGGTCGGCGAAGTCGTTACGGGAGTGCCGGGCGGGTCCGGTGAGGCGTCGACACGCTGCTCACGGGGCGTCGTGCCGGGACGCCGAGGGCCAGTGGGACGGGAGGGCGCGGACCGTCTCCGCGATGGCCGGACGCCGGGCGGCGGCGGTGCGCCACAGCGCGTACAGCCGTCGTACGGGCATCGCCTCGACCTCCCTGGCGCCCTCGCGCTCGGCCCGCGAGGTGGTCCATCCGGCGGACGGTCCGACGCGGGACCGGACCGGGGCGCCGCCGGACGCGGAGCCGGAGTCCGCGGTCAGTGCGGGATGCCGTCGATCAGCTCGCGGGCTCCCTGGCGCAGCAGGGCGACGGCGACCGACGTGCCGAGGGTCGCGGCGTCCAGCCGGCCCGCCCACTCGTGCGCGTTCAGGACCGTCTTGCCGTCCGGGGTGAACACGCAGGCGCGCAGGCTCAGTTCGCCACCGCGGTCGACCTTCGCGTAGCCCGCGATCGGCGAGTTGCAGTGGCCCTGCAGGACGTGCAGGAACATGCGCTCCGCGGTCGCCTCGCGGTGCGTGTCCGGGTCGCCGAGGTCGCTGACCGTCTCGATCAGCTCCGAGTCGCCCTCGCGGCACTGGAGGGCCAGGATGCCCGCGCCGATCGGCGGCATCATCGTCTCGGGCGACAGGACCTCGCTGATCACGTCCGTACGGCCGATGCGTTCGAGCCCGGACACCGCGAGCAGCAGCGCGTCCGCCTCACCCGCCGCCAGCTTCTCCAGCCGGCGGTTGGCGTTGCCCCGGAACGGCACGCACTCCAGGTGCGGGTGCGAGGCGGCGAGCTGTGCGACGCGCCGTACGGAGGAGGTGCCGATCCGGGCGCCCTGCGGCAGCTCGTCCAGGGTGAGCCCGGCGGGGTGGATCAGCGCGTCGCGGATGTCGTCCCGGGCCAGGAAGGCGGCGAACATCGTTCCCGCGGGCAGCGGACGGTCCGCCGGGATGTCCTTCACGCAGTGCACCGCGAGATCGGCCTCGCCCGCCAGCAGCGCCGCGTCGACCTCCTTGGTGAACGCGCCCTTGCCCTCGACCTTGGAGAGGTCGCCCATCCACTTGTCGCCGGTCGTCTTCACCGGGACGACCTCGGTGCGGATCTCTGGATGCAGCGCGCTCAACTCGGCGCGTACGCGCTCCACTTGGGCCAAGGCCATGGGGGAGTCGCGGGAGACGATACGGATCAGTTCCGGGGCCGACATGCCGACCACGATAGCCGGTTTGCCGGGGGTGGGTGGGGGGTAGGGCGATCGCCCCAGGTGGTGGCGGGGAGGCGGTGCGGGTGGCTCGCGGTCACGGGTGTGGCGGCGGGTGCGGCGCAAGGGTGGGACGCGGGTGCGGCGGCATGGTGCGACGCGGGTGCGCGATGCGTGGTGGGTGGGTGGTGCGCGAGGCGTGGTGAGTGGTGGGTGGTGCGCGAGGCGTGGTGCGCGGTGCGTGGTGCGTGGTGGCGGTCCGTGTGGGGCGGTTGCGTGCCGGGTCCGTGAGGAGGCGGGTCGGGGCTACGCCGACTCGTTCAGCAGACGCGCGAGGTGGTCCCGGCCCGGACTCAGCAGGTCCGGAAGCGGCGCGGCGGCCTCGTACCACCGCTTCTCGTACTCCCAGCACAGCCAGCCGTCCCAGCCCTCCCGGGAGAGCAGCTCCACACACTCCGCGAGCGGCAGAACGCCCGCGCCCAGCGGGAGCGGGGTCGTGTCCTCGGCGGACGCGATGTCCTTGACCTGTACATAGCCGAGGTACGTGCACAGGGCCGCGTACGTCGACGGCGGCTCCTCGCCGCCGAGCCAGGTGTGCATGACGTCCCACAGCGCGCCCACGTGGTGATGGCCGACCAGGCCCAGGATCCGCGTCGCGTCCGCGCCGGTGCGGTGCGAGTCGTGGGTCTCCAGCAGGATGCGTACGCCCAGGTCGGCGGCGTACTCCGCGGCCGTGCCGAGCCGTCGGGCCGCCGTCGCGTCGGCCTCCTCGGAGCTCTGCTCGGCACTCGCGCCCGGGAAGACACGGACGAAGGGGGCCGACAGGTCCCGGGCCAGGTCCAGGAGTTCGCGGATCTCGGCGACCACGGGGCCGTCGTCGCCCGGCGCCGCCACCCGCGCGTACCCGGCCAGACCCATGATCTCCACACCGCCCGCCTCGAACGCGGCGACGACCTCGGCCCGCTCGGCCGGCCCGAGCCCCGGGTGCACCGGCTCCTCGGGGTGCGCGCGGAGTTCCACGCCGTGATAGCCGTGCGTGGCGGCGAGTCGTACGACGTCGGGGACGGGGAGCGCGGGCACGCCGAGCGTGGAGAAGGCCAGCTTCATGGTCCGGGACCCTACCCGGCACTCCGGATCATCCGGGGGAGACGTGCAGGTCGAGCCGCCAGTCCTGGCCGACGAGATCCGCGCCGAAGGAACGGTGCGGTTTCTCGGCGACCAGGGAGAAGCCGTGGCGCCGGTAGACGTGGCCGGCCGCGGTCAGGACGTCGTTGGTCCACAGGACGAGGTCCCGGTAGCCGCCGTCCCGCGCGAAACCGACGACCGCCTCGACCAGCCGGTCGCCGATGCCCAGGCCGCGGGCGTCCGGCTCGACGAGCAGCAGACGCAGCCGGGCCGCTCCCGGGGCGTCGTCCCGCACGCACATCACACAGCCCACCGGCCGCCCGGCCAGCTCGGCGATCCAGACCCGCTCCAGGTGCGGATCGTGGTCCTCGGCGAAGTCCGCGACGATCCGGGCGACCAGGCCCTCGTAGTCGGTGTTCCAGCCGTACTCGGCGGCGTACAGCGCGGCGTTGCGCTGCACGATCCAGCCGAGGTCGCCGGGGACGGGCTCGCGCAGCACGACGTCCTCGCGGTGGCGGCGCGCGCTCGGGGCGGGGTGACGGGGGGACAGGAGTGTGCGCACGGTGTGCATCGCCTCGGCGAGACGGGGGCGGTCGCCGGCCGGGACGGTCGCGAGCAGGGCGCCGACGGATTCCCGGGAGCGTTCGTCCAGGACGGCCGCGGTCTCCCGGCCCTGCCGCGTGAGCGTGATCCGGCGGCGGCGCGGATCGCGCTCCGAGGGGGTCCGCTCGATCAGGCCGTGCTGCTCGAACTTGTTCAGGATGCGGCTCAAGTATCCGGAGTCCAACGACAGTTCGCCGCGGAGGTCGGTGGCGTCGGTGCGCGGGGAGTGCGCGAGCTCGTACAGCACGCGTGACTCGGTGAGGGTGTACGGGGCGTAGAGGTGGCGGCCGTAGTCGAGTGCGCCGATGACGTTCGTGTAGAAGCGGTTGAAGGAGCGGATGTCCTGGACGGTCATGGTCAACCCCGGATGTCGGCTCTTGGTGTCGGCTCTGGCGATCGGTGCGGGTGGATCTGGGGGAGTCGGGGCGGGCTGGGTTCGGGAGGCGGCGCGGGCGGTGCGGGGGAGCGGCTCGGGCTGTGCGCGGCGAGCGGTCCGGGCCGTACCGGGCGAAGGGCGTGGACGGTTGACTCAGTCAGCGGTACGGGTCGAGCGTACGGGGATGGGCGAGGCGGCGTCCACGGGACGGACGTGCCCGGTGTTCGTGGAGTCCGGGTGAAGGCGGCCAATCTCCGGCAACGGCCGGGCGACGTTCCGGCGACCCGGGTCATGGCTTGGCCAACCCCTTTCCGCGCGTTGTCCACAAGTTCACCGCGCGCCTCTGCCAACCCTCCTCCGCCCCAAGGAGAGTGAAACGGCGGGCCGTCCCGGCGGGCCCCCGCGGTTCGACTCCCGAGAGCTGACGAAGTCTCAAGAAGGGGTATCCATGACCGAGTTGACGCGTCGTAGACTCCTGGGTTCGGCCGCCGGCGCGCTGGGCGGCGCCGCGGCACTCTCCCTCCTCCCGCCGAGCGTCCAGAAGGCCGTCGCGGCCGGACCGCCCCGGCACGGTTCGCTCCGCGACATCGAGCACGTCGTCCTGCTGATGCAGGAGAACCGGTCCTTCGACCACTACTTCGGCACGTTGTCGGGCGTCCGGGGTTTCGCCGACCCCCACGCGCTGGAGCTCGACACCGGCCGGTCGGTGTTCTACCAGCCCGACGCCGTGAACCCGAAGGGCTACCTGCTCCCCTTCCACCTCGACACCCACACGTCCAGTGCCCAGGCCATCCCCTCCACGAGCCACGCGTGGGCGGTGCAGCACGAGGCGTGGAACGGCGGCAGGATGGACCGGTGGCTGCCGGCGCACCGCAAGGCGGACGGGGCGAACGGCCCGTATGTGATGGGGTACTACACGCGCGAGGACATCCCGTTCCAGTTCGCGCTCGCCGAGACGTTCACCATCTGCGACAACTATTTCTGCTCGGTGTTCGGGCCCACCTGGCCCAACCGGCTGTACTGGATGACCGGGACGATCGACCCGGGCGGGACGCAGGGCGGGCCCGTCCTCGTCAACAAGGCGCCGACGCCGTACCGGTGGACGACGTACGCGGAGCGGCTTCAGGCGGCCGGGGTCGGCTGGAAGGTGTACCAGCAGGACGACGACTACGGCTGCAACATGCTGGAGCAGTTCGCGAACTTCCGGGCCGCGCAGCCGGGATCCGACCTGTACGAGCGCGGGGTGCGGCCGCAGCCGGAAGGGACGTTCGAGGACGACGCCCGCAACGACCGGCTGCCGGCCGTGTCGTGGATCATGCCGACCAGTTACCAGTCGGAGCATCCGGACTATCTGCCCGCGGCGGGTGCGGACTTCGTCGCCTCGAAGATCGAGGCGATCGCGTCGAACCCGAAGGTGTGGCGGAAGACGGCGTTCATCCTCAACTACGACGAGAACGACGGCCTGTTCGACCATGTGCCGCCGCCCACGCCGGCGGACGGGACGGCCGGCGAGTTCGTGCAGGGGCTGCCGATCGGGGGTGGGTTCCGGGTGCCCGCGATCATCGTCTCGCCGTGGACGGTGGGAGGCTGGGTGGCGACGGAGGCGTTCGACCACACGTCGGCGCTGCAGTTCCTGGAGCGGTTCACCGGGGTCGAGGAGCCCAACGTCAGCGACTGGCGCCGGTCGGCGTTCGGTGACCTCACGTCCGCGTTCCGTTTCTCCCACTCCCGTCCGCGCGCGCCGCGGCTGCCGGACGACACGGCGGAGCAGTTGGAGAAGGCGAAGGAGGAGGTGGCGACACTGCCGAAGCCGACGCTTCCCGGTGCCGATCAGTCCTTCCCGCATCAGGAGAAGGGGCGTCGGCCGCGCGTCTGAGCGGCTGCCGGTGGGTGGGCGGTGGTGATGGGGCGGGGCCGTGCCGGTGTGTCGAGGACGTCGCCGCTGGATCAGACGTGCGTCTGGCGTGCGAACCGCTGCTCGATCCGAACGTCAGCGACGTCCTTGCGACACACCGGCACGGCCCCTCCGGTGCGTCCACGGCCGCGGGTTCGGGGAGGGTGTGGGTTCGGGTGGGGGCGCCGGTACGGGTGTGGGTACGGGTGTGGGGGTGGCAGCTTCGGCGGGGGCGCTCACCGTCAGTCCGTCCGGAACCCTCTGGCGCGGGCCCACATGGTCAGCCCGTCCGGCGTTTGAGGACGAGCCCTTCGGGCGACGGGGGTCCAGGGGGCGGAGCCCCTTGGCGGGGGGCTGGGGGCGGAGCCCTCAGGGATGGGTCGGGTAGGGGCGGCGGGGGCGAGGAGCGGGGTGGGCGGCGTCAGGCGGAGGAACGGGGGCCCTCACCCCTGGGGGCCCCGGTGGACCCCCGCACCATCAACTCCCCCCGCACCCTGGCGATCCCCCCGGGGGGAGCCTCCTCCCGGCCCATGGCCACCCGCCCGGCCCGCGCCCCCGCCTCCGACAACGGCAACCGCACCGTCGTCAACGCCGGCACCGCGTCGACACTGAACGGCAGATCGTCGAACCCGGCGACCGACACCTCGTCCGGGATCCGCAGCCCCGCGTCGCGCAACGCCGCACACGCACCGAGCGCGACGGTGTCGTTCGCGGCGACGACAGCCGTCAGCCCGGGCTCCCTGCGCAGGAGTTCCACCGTCGCCTCGTACCCCGAGCGACGGTCGTAGCGTCCGTGCACGGTCCACCGCGGATCGTCCTCGATCCCGTGCGCGGCGAGCGCGGCGCGGTGGCCTTCGAGTCGGTGCCGGGTCGTGGTCCGCTCCTCGGGCCCCGCGATGTACCCCATCCGCCGGTGCCCGAGCCCGATCAGATGCTCGGTGAGCTGCCGGCCGCCACCCCGGTTGTCGAAGGTGAGCGCGATCGCCCCGGGAGCCTCCGGCGCCGGCGGGCGCCCGCACAGGACCACCTGGGTCCCCGCGTCCCCGAGCTTGCGCAGCTTCGCCGCGACCGCCGCCGCGTGCGGCGCGTCCTCGACGGCGCCGCCGGTCAGCACGACTGCGGCGGCGCGCTGACGCTGGAGCAGTGTGAGGTACGTCAGCTCGCGCTCCGCGATGCCGCCGGTGTTGCACACCACCCCGAGCCGCTCGCCGCCCGCACGCCCCCCGGGACCCTCGATCTCCGACTGGATCGCCGCTGCCATGATCCCGAAGAACGGGTCGGCGATGTCGTTGACCAGGATCCCGACCAGGTCGGAGGTGGCGGCGGCCAGCGAACTCGCGGGTCCGTTCAGGACGTAGTCCAGCTCGTCCACCGCGCGCAGCACCCGTTCGCGCGTGGACGCCGCGACGGGATAGTTCCCGTTCAGCACCCGGGACACGGTCGCGGGCGAGACCTGTGCACGCGCCGCCACGTCCGCCAGGGTCACGGTCATCTCGTCGTCCTCCGGTCGCGCGTCTCGTTGTCGTCGTGGTGCAACGGGCGGGTGCGGGGAGTCGGGGCGCCGAGGCGCACGGCCGTGCGTCGCGCACACCCACGCACTCGTGTACGCCCGCCACGTGCGGGTCCATCCGATCGTGCCCGCGCCCTCAAGTCCAGCCGTCCGGGCGGTCGAACATCTCGTCACCCGCGTGGTCTTGTCCGATCGGCTGGACAGAGGCTAGCTTCTCCCTTGGATAGAAAGCGCTTGCTGTCGCGCTCGTCAGTGGGGCGTACGCGGCGCTGAACCCGCGTACGAAGGGGATGACGTGACACGCAAGACGGTGCGTATCGCCATGAACGGCGTGACGGGACGCATGGGGTACCGCCAGCACCTCGTCCGCTCGGTTCTCGCCCTGCGCGACCAGGGCGGCCTGGATCTGGGTGACGGCACGACGCTGTGGCCCGAGCCGGTCCTCGTCGGCCGCCGCGAGCACGCGCTGAGGGCGCTCGCCGAGCGGCACGGGCTGGAGCACTGGTCGACGGACCTGGACGCGGTCCTCGCCGACCCGGCCGTCGACCTCTACTTCGACGCGCAGGTCACCTCCGCCCGCGAGGAGGCCATCAGGAAGGCCGTCGCGGCCGGGAAGCACGTCTACACCGAGAAGCCGACCGCCACCGGGCTGGACGGCGCCCTGGAACTGGCCCGGCTCGCGGGCGCGAAGGGCGTCAGACACGGGGTCGTGCAGGACAAGCTCTTCCTCCCGGGGCTGCTGAAGCTCAAGCGTCTGATCGACGGCGGCTTCTTCGGGCGGATCCTGTCCGTGCGGGGGGAGTTCGGCTACTGGGTCTTCGAGGGCGACTGGCAGCCGGCCCAGCGCCCCTCCTGGAACTACCGCGCCGAGGACGGCGGCGGCATCGTCGTCGACATGTTCCCGCACTGGGAGTACGTCCTGCACGAGCTCTTCGGCCGGGTCACCTCCGTCCAGGCGCTCATTACCACCCACGTCCCGCAGCGGTGGGACGAGCGGGGCAAGCCGTACGACGCGACGGCCGACGACGCCGCGTACGGCGTCTTCGAGCTGGAGGGCGGTGCCGTCGCCCAGATCAACTCCTCCTGGGCCGTGCGCGTCAACCGTGACGAACTGGTCGAGTTCCAGGTCGACGGCACGGAGGGATCTGCTGTCGCCGGGCTGCGCGACTGCCGTGTCCAGCACCGCTCCGCCACCCCCAAGCCGGTCTGGAACCCCGACATCCCAGCCGCGTACTCCTTCCGCGACCAGTGGCAGGAGGTCCCCGACAACACGGAGTTCGACAACGGTTTCAAAGCCCAGTGGGAGTTGTTCCTGCGGCACGTCTACGCGGACGCGCCCTACCGCTGGGACCTGTTGGCCGGCGCCCGCGGTGTCCAGCTCGCGGAACTGGGCCTCAAGTCCTCGGCCGAGGGCCGCCGTCTCGACGTACCGGAGATCTCGCTGTGACCGTCCGGCTGCCGGACCCGACGGGCGGGGTGAGGCGGTACGAGCCGCGCGCCGAGCCGCTCGCCCTCACCGCCGGGGCGCCCTTCACCTCCCGTACGGTCTTCTCGGCCGCGCACGTCGTCGCCGACCCGTACGCCGACGTGTCCCCCGACTCGCCCGCCGCCGTCGACTGGGACGCCACCCTCGCCTTCCGCCGCCACCTGTGGTCCCACGGGCTCGGTGTCGCCGAGGCGATGGACACCGCCCAGCGCGGGATGGGCCTGGACTGGGCGGGCGCGGCCGAACTCATCCGCCGGTCGGCCGCGGAGGCGAAGGCGGCAGGCGGCCGGATCGTGTGCGGAGCGGGGACCGACCAGATCACCTCCGGCTCCCTCGCGGAGGTCCGCGCCGCGTACGAGGAGCAGCTCGCGCTCGTCGAGGAGACCGGCGCGCAGGCCGTCCTGATGGCCTCGCGGGCGCTGACCGCCGCCGCGCGGGGCCCCGAGGACTACCTCGACGTCTATGGGCATCTCCTGCGCCAGGCCTCCCGGCCGGTGGTCCTGCACTGGCTGGGCCCGATGTTCGACCCGGCGCTGGAGGGCTACTGGGGGTCGAGCGATCCGGACGCGGCCACGGACGTCTTCCTGGAGGTGGTCGCGGCCCGTCCCGACAAGGTCGACGGCGTCAAGGTCTCCCTCCTCGACCCCCGGCGCGAGGTCGGACTCCGCCGCAGGCTCCCGCACGGGGTCCGCTGCTACACGGGCGACGACTTCCACTACCCCGAACTGATCGCGGGCGACGAACAGGGCTTCAGCCATGCCCTGCTGGGCGTCTTCGACCCGCTGGGACCACTGGCGGCCGAGGCGGTGCGCGTGCTCGACACGGGCGACGCGAAGGGGTTCCGTGAGCTGCTCGATCCCACCGTCGAGCTGTCCCGTCACCTCTTCCGGCCGCCGACCCGCTTCTACAAGACGGGAGTTGTCCTCCTGGCGTGGCTCGCCGGACACCAGCGGCACTTCACGATGGTGGGCGGCCTCCAGTCGGCCCGTTCCCTCCCGCACCTCGCGCGGGCCTACGAACTGGCCGACGGGCTGGGCCTGTTCCCCGACCCGGCCCTGGCGGAGGACCGCGTGAAGAACCTGCTCGCACTGTACGGAGTGGACCAGTGAACCCGAAGAGCCCGGTGAACCGGACGAGCGACGCTCTTGAGCGGTTCAGCATCAACCAGATGACCGTAAAGCAGCTCACGTTGCCCGAACTCGTCTCCACGTGCGTCGAGTTGGGTGTCCGGGGTGTGGGGCTCTGGCGTGAGCCGGTCCGCTCCCACGGCACCGGGGCCACCGCCAGGCTCGTGCGTGCCGCGGGTCTGTCGGTGACGACACTGTGCCGCGGGGGGTTCCTCACGGCGACCGAACCCGCCGAACGCGCCCGCGCCCTGGACGACAACCGCGCCGCGGTCGACGAGGCCGCGACACTCGGCACCGACACGCTGGTCCTGGTCTCCGGCGGTCTGCCGGCCGGCTCGAAGGACCTGCGCGGCGCCCGTGAGCGCGTCGCCGACGCGCTGGCGGAGCTGGGTCCGTACGCCGCCGCGCACGGCGTACGGCTGGCCGTCGAACCCCTGCACCCGATGTACGCCGCCGACCGCTGTGTCGTCTCCACCCTCGCCCAGGCCCTGGACCTCGCGGAGCGATTCCCCGCCGACCAGGTGGGCGTCGCCGTCGACACCTACCACGTCTGGTGGGACGACACCGCCCCCGCCCAGATCGCCCGCGCGGGGGCGTCCGGACGTATCCACACCTTCCAACTCGCCGACTGGACGACCCCGTTGCCCGAGGGCGTCCTCGACGGCCGCGGCCAGATCGGCGACGGAGTCGTCGACATGCGGGAGTGGCGGGGGTACGTCGAGGCGGCGGGCTACACCGGTCCCATCGAGGTCGAGCTGTTCAACGACGTGCTGTGGGCCCGTGACGGACGGGAGGTGCTGGCGGAGACGGTGGCGCGGTTCGTGGAGCACGCCGGTCACCGGTAGCCGCGCAGGTGTGGTGGACGGGTGGCGGCCGGTGCCGGTCAGTGGTGCCGGGCGCTCCGCGCCTGTCGTCGGAGCGCGGAGGTCACTTCCGTGTTCCGCGGGCGGCCCGCTTGGTCAGGACCGACAGCAGCACCGGGATCACCAGCTCGATCACCCGCGCCACCGTCGCCGGAGGCAGCCCCGTCTTCCTGGCGACCGCGTTCGCGACCGGCCTGCTGATGCGGGCGAGCAGGCCGCCCATCAGGCCCCCGGTACCCATGCCACCCAGGCCGCCCAGGGTGGCCACACCGCTCAGCGGGGCCTCCTGCGCCTCCGCGTACGCCTGCTGGACCTCACCGGGATCCGTGACCGCGCGGTCCTGGATACCTCCCGAGAATTCCGACACCGTCGTGCCCACGACCTCGCGCGCCCCGGCCGCGTCCGTGCCGAGCAGACCCGCGATCTCCTGGAGCCCGGCGTCGTCGAGCGCGTCGAGCACATCCTTCTGGAGCGGCTCCTCGTTCATGCCGCAAACGCTACGTGCACCCCGGTCGGTCGGCACGCCGAAAAAATCCGGGAAGTCCGTACAACCCTCCCCGCACCTGGTGTGTCGTACGTGGCATCAGGACTTCTGGAGGGGGATCCGGGGGGATCGCGGGGGTTCTGATACGGAGGGGAACCCGAGGGGGCCAGGTCGACGGACCGGGCCCCCTCGAAGTGTTCCGGTCCCCGCTCATGGCCGGGACCGGGGCATGGACCGTGACCCGCGCGGAGCGGCCGAATCCGCCCGTTGCCTCTGTGACGCCGGACGCCCACGCTGCTCCCTGAGCCGGACGACGGTCGATACGGGGGGCGGATCCCGTGCTGCGCATCCACTTCACGCCCGAGGACTTCAGCCGTATCCGGGTGGCGGGCACTCCCGACCCGCTCTGGGAGATCACCTGTAGCCTGCACAGACTCCAGACCACGCGCGGGCGCTGGGCGTACGCCGACTGGTACCGCACCACCCGGGACACCCTCGCGGGCACCGGACTCGGCGCGGTGGTCCGCCGGCTGCTCGTCCCGGTCCTGCCGCGCGCGCTGTACCTCCCCGACTTCCTCACCCCGTACGAGGCCGCCGACGGGCTGGAGCGGGGACTGGCGGCGATCGTCGACACCCCGGCCGCCCGCGTCGCCCACGAGGTGAGCCTGCTGGACCGGCTCAGCGGAGCCCCGTCCTGGGCACCCCGGCTGGTGGAACGCGGCACCCGTGAGGAACTCGTCAAGGCCCTGCGCGCCTACCACGAAGCGGTCATCGCGCCGCACCACGACCGCATCTGCGCGGGAATCGCGGGGGAGCGCGCGCTGCGGGCCCGCCAGACCCTCGACACCGGCATCGACGGGCTGCTCGCCGGTCTGTCGCCGGTCATGCGCTGGCGGCCACCGGTCCTCCACGTCGACTACGTGGAGGACCGCGACCTGTATCTCGGCGGCCGCGGACTGCGCCTGGTCCCGTCGTACTTCTGCTGGCAGTCGCCGATCTCGATGGCCGACGACACCTTGCGGCCGGTGCTGATCTATCCCCTGCACACCTCCCGCCCGCCCGCCGCCGCGCCGGCCGCCGACGCCCCCCTCGCCGCGCTGCTGGGCGGCACCCGGGCCGCCGCCCTGCGGTCCCTGGCCCTCGGCGCGACCACCTCGGAGCTGGCCCGCTTCCTCGGGGTCTCGCCCTCCACCGCCACGCATCACACCACGGTGCTGCGCGACGCGGGTCTGATCACCAGCCGGCGGTGGCACAACACCGTGCTGCACACCCTCACCCCGCTGGGGGCGGCGATGCTCCGCCGGACACCGGTGGCCCCGGAAGGCCCCTCGGCCACACACGTCGAGTTCCGGTCATGACCCACCGCCCGCGGCGGACCGAGCGCGTCCCGGTCCGTCCCAGCGGACCCACGGGCCGCACGGTCACCGCCGGAGCAAGGGACTCCGCCGTCCGGCCGGGGACTTTCGAGCCCGGTCGAAGGTCGTGGTCCGCACGGGCCCGCTCTGCGAGCGTCTGCGGCGTGCACTCCGGACGCGGCGGCCACCGCCCGTCCGGACCCACGGTCGTGTGCACGACCGAAGACCGGAAGACCGGAAGACCGAAAAGGGGAAGCATGAACAGAGCCATCGCCGCCGGATCGCTCGCGCTCGTCTCCGCCGCGACCTGTCTGACGCTCGCTCCCGCGGCCTCCGCCGCCCCGCAGGCCTGCGTGACCTCGACGCTCACCACCGGGGGCAACGAAGGCGTGGGAACCATCCGCAACAAGTCCGCCAGCAGCAGCTGCGGCGACCTCAACCTCACCTACTCGGACGACTCGACCTCCCCGTACGGGGACTACTACGCCGGCCGGCTGCGCAACTCCAGCGGCGTCTGGCACACCTGCACCAAGGGTTACGTCTGGGCCTCGGACGGCAGTCACAGCGTCAACGACTCGACGTACTGGCTGTGCACCGACGTCTCCGACAACACCCCGTTCACGGTGGCGAGCCAGCTCGACGGCGGCGACTCCGTCAAGATCACGCACTGACCGGTGGCGGAGCGGGCGTCCGCCGACCCGCGTCCCCTGTCGCACAGGGTGCCGTCGGCAGAGGCCGGCGGCACCCCCGCCGGGGACATGGGGGAGGCGGGGAGATGACGGAAGGGGAGGTGCGGGAGGTGGGGGAAGTGATGGGGACGGTCCGACCGGCCCGCGGGCGCCGGTCCACAGCCCGTGTTCGCGACCGGGGGCGGTCCCGGACCGCCGCGCGGGTCTCGGCCGTGGCCGTCCTCGCGCTGTTCGCCGCCGCCTGTACGGCCGGCCCCGCCCCGCACGCGGCCCCGCCCGCGGCGGCGCGGACGTCCGCCGCCCGCCTCAGCGCCGCGCTGCCGGACGACCCGGTCCGCATGGTCCTGCCCGCGACCGGCGCCGAGACCCGCTGGACGCAGGGACTGGACGTCTTCGTACGGCAGGAGGCGCGTGCCGCGGCCGCGTCGTGCGCGCGCGAGCACGGGATCGCTCTTCCGGCGCGGGCCCCGGTCACGTTCATCCGGTACTACGAGCTCCCCGACCTGGATTTCGTCGCCCGCCACGGGCTGAGCGAGAGCGCCGCGGTACCCGCGGCCGGACCGGCGGCGACCGGTACCGGTGCGCGTGGCGGGATCGGTGACGGTGGTGGCTCCGGCGAGTCGGCCGCCGTACGCCGCTGCCTCGCCGAGGGCACGGGCGCCGCCACGGCGCTGCGCGACACCTACGCCGCGCTCCAGGGCCGGTGGTTCGACACCCTCGTCCCGCTGCGCCACGATCCCGCCGTGCTGCGGGCCCTGCGCACCCTGCCCGGCTGCCTGGCCGGACACGGGATCCGGGCCCGCGACGAGAACGGCTTCTTCGCCGTCGCCGATACCCAGGAACAGACCGCCGCCCCCGACCGGCTGCCCGCCGTCGAACGCGCCCTCGGCAGCGCGTACGCCGACTGCATGCGCCCCGTCGAGGCCGTCCGCGAACCGGCCCGACTGCGGTTGCGCGCCCGATTCCTCACCGACCACGCCGCAGAGGCGCGCACCGTGCGCGCGACCCTGGTCCCGTCGCTCCACCGGGCCGCGCGGCAGCACGGGCTGAGTCTGGTCTTCCCGGCCCCCTAGCCGATACGGCGGGGCGCCGCCCGGAACCGGCCTCCGGGGCGTCCCGCGCACGGCGCGGGTCCCGCCCGCCGCACCAGCCCCGACATGCCCTCCGGGCGGACGACGGGGCTCCGGCGAACCCTAGAAGAACACCCCGCACCGCAGCAGCACGTTCGCGTACGGCCGTGCCTCCCCGGTGCGGACGATCAGCCGCGCGCCCGCCGACAGGGACTTCAGCTCCTCGTGCGGGACCAGGTCCAGGGCGGGGAAGCGGGCGGTCAGCAGCGCGGAGGCCTCCGGGTTCGCCCCGTGGACCTCGCGCGCGGCGGTGGCGCCCTCCACCACCAGCTCGGCCAGCAGCCCGTCGAGCACCTCGGCGAACGACAGGACCCCGGCCCGGAAGGCCAGGTCCACGACGCGCGGCCCCTCCGGTATGGGCATGCCCGCGTCGCACACCAGCACCCCGTGCCCATGGCCCAGTTCGGCCAGGGCGCCCGCGAGATGGCGGTTCAGAATTCCGGCTCTCTTCACAACGACTCGACCTCCTCGGCGGTCGGGAAGGACTCCTGGGCACCGGGGCGGGTGACGGCGACGGCACCCACCCGGGCCGCGTACGCGGCGGCGGCGGACAGCGGTTCGCCGCGCCCCAGCCGCCAGGCCAGCGCCGCGGTGAACGAGTCCCCCGCGCCCGTGGTGTCCACGGTCTCCACCCGCACCGACGGCACCCGCACGGCTCCGTGCGCGTCCGCCACCAGTGCGCCCCGCGCGCCCAGCGTGACGACCACCGAGCGCGGGCCCAGGGCGAGCAGGGCCGTGGCCCAGTCCTCGGGCTCAGGGCCCGCACCGTCACCCAGTACCACCCGGGCCTCGTGCTCGTTCACGATCAGCGGGTCGCAGGCCGCGAGCACCTCGGCGGGCAACGGCCGGGGCGGCGACGGATTCAGTACGAAACGGCTGCCGGGGGCGAGCGTCCGTACGGTCTCCACGACCGTCTCCAAGGGGATCTCCAGCTGCGCCGAGACCACCCGGGAGGCCCGCACGAGGCTCGCGGCCGCCCGGACGTCCTCCGGGGTCAGCCGGCCGTTCGCGCCCGGTGAGACCACGATGCTGTTGTCCCCGGACGGGTCCACCGTGATCAGCGCCACGCCGGTGGGTGCGCCGCCGACGAGCACGCCCGCGGTGTCGACGCCGGCCGCCCGCTGCGAGTCGAGCAGCAGTCGGCCGTGCGCGTCGTCGCCGACCCGGGCCAGCAGGGCCGTACGGGCCCCGAGACGGGCGGCGGCGACCGACTGGTTGGCGCCCTTGCCGCCCGGGTGGACGACGAGGTCGGAGCCGAGCACCGTCTCGCCGGCCGTGGGCCGCCGCTCGACCCCGATGACGAGGTCCGCGTTGGCCGATCCCACGACCAGCAGGTCGTAGTCGTACATGAACTGTCTCCCTGTATGGGTGAGGTGAAGTGGGCCGGGGCGGCCGGTCGGTCGTGTGGACCGTCCGGCCGCCCCCCACCGCCGGTCGGCTCAGCCGGTGAACCCGGCCACGTTCTGCGCCGTGACCACCTTCACCGGCACCATCACGGTCTTCTGGACCTTCTTGCCCTCGGCGGACTTCAGCGCGTTCTCCACCGCGATCCGGCCGAGTTCCGTCGGCTGCTGGGCCACGGAGGCGTACAGCGTGCCGTTCTTGACCGCCTTCAGCCCGTCGGGGGTGCCGTCGAAGCCGATGACCGAGACCGACTTGCCGGCCTTCGAACCGAGCGCCTTGATCGCGCCGAGCGCCATCTCGTCGTTCTCGGCGAAGACACCCTGGACGTCGGGGTGCGCCTGGAGCAGGTTCGTCATCACGTCGAGGCCCTTGGTGCGGTCGAAGTCCGCGGGCTGCCGGGCGACGACCTTGATGCCGGGGTAGGCCTTCAGGCCCTCGGCGAAGCCCGCGCCGCGCTCACGGCTCGCGGAGGTGCCCGCCAGGCCCTGGAGGATCACGATCTTGCCCTTGCCGCCGAGCTTCTCGGCGAGCGCCTTGGCGCCCAGCTTGCCGCCCTCGATGTTGTCGGAGGCGACGAGCGCGGCCGTCTCCGCCTTGTTCACGCCCCGGTCGACACCGATGACGGGGATGTCGGCCTTGTTCGCCGAGCGGACCGACGGGCCCGCCGCGTCCGAGTCCACCGGGTTGACGATGATCGAACCGAGGCCCGAACTGGTGAAGTTCTGCAACTGGTTGGCCTGCTGGGAGGCGTCGTTCTGCGCGTCGGTGACCGTCAGGCTCACCCCGAGCTTCTTCGCCTCCTGCTGCGCGCCCTTCTTGATCTGGACGAAGAAGGGGTTGTTCAGGGTGGAGAGCGACAGGCCCACCTTCTTCGTCGCCGTCGAGGAGGAGCCGCCGTGCACGAAGGACATCGCACCGACGATCGCCGCCGCGACCACGGCCGCGATGAGGTACGTCGCCGCCTGCTTGCCCCGGTTGCCCGGTGAACCGGTCCCGGCGGCCACCGGGGTCGCCCCGGCCTTGCGCCGCACCGTGTCGAGCAGCACCGCCAGCGCGATCACGACACCGATGACGACCTGCTGCCAGAACGCGGAGACGGACAGCAGGTTGAGGCCGTTGCGCAGCACCGCGAGGATCAGCGCGCCGATCAGGGTGCCGGACGCCTTGCCGGTGCCGCCCGCGAGCGAGGCACCGCCGATGACGACCGCGGCGATCGCGTCGAGTTCGTAGCCCTGCGCGGCCTGCGGCTGCGCGGAGGAGAGCCGGGAGGCGAGCACGATGCCGGCGGCGGCCGCGAACAGACCCGACAGGGCGTAGATGGCGAGCTTCTGCTTCTTCACCCGGAGGCCGGAGAGGCGGGCCGCCTCCTCGTTGCCGCCGATGGCGTACATGGAGCGGCCGATGTACGTACGACCGAGGATCACGGCCGTGATCAGACCCATGACGATCATGACGAGGACCGGCACGGGCAGCCAGCCGCCGAGGGTGTCACCGAGGTGCGAGACCGAGGACGGGAAGGCGATCGGGCTGCCCTGCGAGATCACCAGGGACAGACCGCGGCCCACCGAGAGCATGGCGAGCGTCGCGATGAACGGCGGCAGTTTCCCGTACGCGATCATCACGCCGTTGATCAGGCCGACGGCGATGCCGGCGGCGATCGAGACGATCACCGCGAACCAGACCGGGACGCCCTGCGAGGTCGCCAGCCAGGCGAGGACGGTGGCGGAGAGCGCGGCGACCGAGCCGACCGACAGGTCGATGCCGGCGGCGACGATGACGAAGGTCGAGCCGAAGGCGAGGATGGCGGTCACGGCCGCCTGGACGCCGATGTTGAGCAGGTTGTCCGTCGTCAGGAAGTCGCCGGACAGTGCCGCCATCGCGATGACGAGGGCGATGAGCGCGGTGAGCGCTCCGTTGTCGAGCAGGAGGCGGCGGACCGCCGAGGCGCCACTCGCGCCCGATGTGCTCTTGAGCGTGTCAGTGGCCACGGGAGCCCTCCACAGCGGTTTCAGAGTTGGTGGTCGGTGTGCTGACGGCGAGTGCCATCACGGAGTCCTGCGTGGCTTCGGCCGCGGACAGTTCGCCCGCGATCCGGCCCTGGGCCATCACCAGCACCCGATCGCTCATACCGAGCACCTCGGGCAGATCGCTGGAGATCATCACAACGGCCGCGCCCGCGGCCGTCAGTTCGTTGACGAGCTGGTAGATCTCGACCTTGGCGCCGACGTCGATGCCGCGGGTCGGCTCGTCGAGGATCAGCACCTTGGTGTCGGCCAGCAGCCACTTGCCGATGACGACCTTCTGCTGGTTGCCACCGGACAGGGTGCGTACGTGCTGGCCGAGACCGGCCATCCGGACGCCGAGCTGCTCGGCGATCCGCGCGGCGGCCACCCGCTGACCCCTGAGGTCGACGAGTCCGGCGTGGGTGGCGGTCCGCATGGTGACGAGGCCGAGGTTCTCCTCGACGGAGGCGTCCAGGAGAAGTCCCTGGCCCTTGCGGTCCTCGGGGACGAGCCCGATACCGGCCCGCATCGCCGCGTTCACGTCGTGCCGGCGCAGCTGGGCGCCGGCGACCTTCACGGCGCCCTTGTCGTACGGGTCGGCGCCGAAGACCGCGCGGACGACCTCGGTACGCCCGGCGCCCACGAGCCCCGCGATGCCGACGACCTCACCGGCCCGCACCTCGAAGCTCACGTCGTGGAAGACACCGTCCCGGGTCAGCCCCTCGACGGCCAGCAACGCGGGGCCGGCGGCGGTCCCGGCCTCGGGGCGCTCACGCGGATACTGCTGCTCGATCGAACGGCCCACCATGAGGCGGACCAGTTCGTCCTCGGGCGTGGTCGCGGGCACCTGGCCGACGCTCCTGCCGTCGCGGATGACCGTGACCCGGTCCCCCAGGGCAGCGATCTCCTCCAGGTGGTGCGTGATGAAGACGATGCCGACCCCGTCCTCGCGCAGCTGGCGCACGATGGCGAAGAGTTTCTCGACCTCTTCGGAGGTGAGCACCGCGGTCGGCTCGTCCATGATCAGGACGCGCGCGTCCAGGCTCAGCGCCTTCGCGATCTCGACCATCTGGAGGCGCGCGATGCCGAGTTCACGCACCCGCGCGCGGGGCGACACGTTCACGCCGACCCGTTCGAGCAGCGCGGCGGCCTCGGCCTCCATCGTCCGGCGGTCGATCAGTCCGTAGCGGCGCGGCTGCCGTCCCAGGAAGATGTTCTCGGCGACCGTCAGATCGGGAACGAGGTTGAACTCCTGGTAGATGGTGGCGATCCCGAGGCGCTCGGAGTCCTGCGCGCCGTGGATGCGCACCTCCTCGCGGTCCACGAGGACGCGCCCGGAGTCGGGCTGGTAGGCGCCGGAGAGCATCTTGATCAGCGTGCTCTTGCCGGCGCCGTTCTCGCCGAGCAGCACGTGCACCTCGCCGCGGCGCAGATCGAAGTCGACGCTGTCCAGCGCGACCACGCCGGGGAAGGTCTTGCGAATGCCCTCGATGCGCAGCAACTCGTCCTGGTTGCTCACGACTGGCTCCTTTGTACGGGGGACTGCTGTGCGGGGGTCGGCTCTGGGGGGGTCGGTTGTTCGGGGGGTGGTTGTACGGGGGTCGTCCGCACCGGGGGCGGTTCGCCGCACGAGCGGCGGACGACGAGACGGGCGGGGAGGGTGACGGACTGCGGGGGGCGCCCCTCGATCCGGTCGACGAGCGCGCGTACGGCGGCCCGGCCCAGCTCGCCGGTCGGCTGGGCGATCGCGGTGATCGGGGGATCGGTGTGCACGAACCAGGGGATGTCGTCGAAGGCGGCGAGCGCGATGTCCTCGGGCACCCGCAGCCCGCGCGCCCGGACGGCGTCCAGCGCGCCGAGCGCCATCAGGTTGTCGGCGGCGAAGACGACCTCGGGCGGTTCGGCCAGGTCGAGGAACCGTTCGGTGGCGCGGCGCCCGCTCTCGGCCTGGAAGTCGCCCTGCCCGATGTAGGCGTCCGGCAGGGCGAGACCGTGGGCGGCGAGCGCCTCCCGGAACGCCTCCACGCGCTCACTGCCGGTGGTGGTCGCCGCGGGGCCCGCGATGATGGCGAGCCGGCGGTGTCCGAGACCGTGCAGATGGGCGACGAGGTCACGTACGGCCGTGCGTCCGTCCGCCCGTACGACGGGTACGTCCACGCCGGCGATCCAGCGGTCCACGAAGACCATCGGGGTGCCGGCGCGCGCCGCGTCCAGCATCCCGGGGGAGCCGCCGTCGGTGGGGGAGACCAGCAGACCGTCGATGCGCCGGTCCAGCAGGGTCCGTACGTGGTGGTCCTCGATCTCGGGGCGCTCGTCGGCGTTGCCGATGATCACGCTGTAGCCGAGGGAGCGGGCCTCCTCCTCGACGGAGCGGGCCAGTTCGGTGAAGTACGGGTTGAGCACGTCGCTGATGACCAGGCCCAGGGTGCGCGTCTGGTCGGTGCGCAGCGAACGGGCGACGGCGTTCGGGCGGTAGCCCAGCCTCTGTACGGCCGCCATCACACGGGTACGTGCGTCCGGGCTGACCGACGGGTGGTCGTTCAGCACACGGGAGACCGTGGCGACGGACACACCCGCCTCCGCGGCGACATCCTTGATGCTCGCCATGACCGCCCCACCTCCTCGTGGAATCGATTACACGGAGGATTGGAATCGATTACACGGCTTTCGGGCAAGGGTCCAAAGACCTTCTGAGACCGGATCGTGATGAACGTGACCCGGGTCCCATCGGAGTCGCGGGAGGGCCGGCGGCACCTGTGGGCAGGGGTTTTGAAGGGGTGCCCCGCTCGCCGGGTCTCTCGTGTCGGCGGCGGGGCGGGGATCACGCCGCGGCCAGCTCGCACCACACGTATTTGCCCCGATTGCCGAACCTGGACAAGGGCTGCCAGCCCCACAGGTCCGAGCATGCCTGCACCAGTGCCAGCCCCCGCCCCTCCTCCCGTTCGGCGAACCGGTCCCACGGCCGTGGCGGCTCCGGCGGTTCGGGGTCCGCGTCCCACGCGCCGAGCCGCAGGGTGCCCGGCGGCGCCCAGCGCACCCGCAGGGCGGCCGGTCCCTTCGTGTGCCGTACGGCGTTGGAGACCAGCTCGGTGGCGAGCAGCTCGGCGACGTCGACCAGGCCGATCAGCCCATGGGCGGTGAGGATCAGCCGGAGGGTGCGGCGGCTGACGGTGACCGCGCGGAGGTCGTTGGGGATGGTGAGGGTGTACTCCCATGCTTCGGGCATGCGTCATCAACTCCGGTGACGGTGGGGGAAATGCACGCACGGTGGCATTGCTGCATCCGTCATGGCGGGACGGGGCGGTGCGCTTCCGCTGCGTGTGTGTTGCGTCACCGACGGTACGGCTAACACTTAATCCGGGGCAAGCCGATCGCGTAATCTGCCCCTCGAACGAGTCGCATCAGCAAGCGTGTTGAACCGAGGAGCGAGATGGTCCTGAGGCGCGAACCGACAGCACGTCAGATGCGCCTGGCCACCGAACTGCGCAGGCTCCGCGAGACAGCGGGACTCAGCGCCACCGAGGCGGCGGCCCTGCTCGGCACGAGTCGCGTCCAGATCAGCCAGATCGAAGCGGGGCTCGTGGGTGTGAGCGAGCAGCGGCTGCGCCGCTTCGCCTCGCACTATGCCTGTACCGACGAGGAGTTCATCGACGCTCTGGTGGCGATGGCCATCGACCGCACCCGAGGTTGGTGGGAGGAGTACCGGGGCCTGCTCCCCACGTCATTCCTCGACCTGTCCGAGCTGGAGCACCACGCACGGTTTCAGCGCCACGTCGCCATCCTGTACGTACCGGGACTGCTGCAGACGG
This sequence comes from Streptomyces fagopyri, assembly GCF_009498275.1. Taxonomy (NCBI): domain Bacteria; kingdom Bacillati; phylum Actinomycetota; class Actinomycetes; order Kitasatosporales; family Streptomycetaceae; genus Streptomyces; species Streptomyces fagopyri. The sequence continues at coordinate 5,922,766 of NZ_CP045643.1, forward strand.
AGGACTACTCACGTGCGGTCTTCTCGTCCCGGCTGCCCGAACTCACCAGCGACGAGATCGAGGTGCGCATCCAGCACCGAAAGGCACGTCAGCAGGTCACCATCCCGTACGAGGCGGTGATCCACGAGGCGGCGCTTCGGATCAGAGTCGGCGACCGCGCCACCTCAAGGGTCCAACTGGCGCGACTGGTGGAGTTCTCCGAGGCCGACCACGTCACCGTGCGCGTCATCCCCCTGGACCTGGACGGCTTCGCGGGAGCCTCGAGCACGATGGCGTACGTGGGCGGTCCCTTGTCCAGGCTGGACACAGTGGTCCGCGACGCGCTGCACGGGTCGGCGTTCCTCGATTCCGAAGCCCAGCTCGACACCTATCGAACGAGCTTCCGTAAAGTGGAGGGCGCGTCACTCGACCCCGGACAGTCGCGCGAGTTCATCCACCGGCTGACGAAAGAGCTATGAGGAACCCCATGGACAACTGGCGGAAGTCGTCCTACTCGGGCCCCGGTGACGGCAACGAGTGCGTGGAGATCGCGACCACCTCCACCAGCACAGCCATCCGCGACTCGAAAGCCCCCGCCCGAGCCACCCTCACCTTCCCCACCCCCACCTTCACCGCCTTCCTCGAATCCCTGAAGCAGGCGCCCGGGGGGCCGGCCCGGCGGCGGTGAGCGGGCGGGGGCGCCCCTCCCGCCGGCGTCCCGGGCCGGGTCCCCCCTGTCGGTGCCCACCGGTACCGTCGGATCATGGCTCACCAGGCGGGGACTCCCACAGGCGAACGGCAGCAGGCCGTCCTCGAAGGCGTGCTGGAGCGGATCACCTACGCGAACGAGGAGAGCGGCTACACGGTCGCGCGCGTCGACACCGGCCGCGGCGCGGGGGACCTGCTGACCGTCGTCGGCGCGCTGCTCGGCGCGCAGGTCGGCGAGTCGCTCCGGATGGAGGGCCGCTGGGGCTCCCACCCGCAGTACGGCAAGCAGTTCACGGTGGAGAACTACACGACGGTCCTGCCGGCCACCGTCCAGGGCATCCGCCGCTACCTCGGTTCCGGCCTGGTCAAGGGCATCGGCCCGGTCTTCGCCGACCGCATCACCCAGCACTTCGGGCTCGACACGCTCCGGATCATCGAGGAGGAGCCGAAGCGGCTCATCGAGGTCCCCGGCCTCGGCCCGAAGCGGACGAAGAAGATCGCCGACGCCTGGGAGGAGCAGAAGGCGATCAAGGAGGTCATGCTCTTCCTCCAGAGCGTCGAGGTGTCGACGTCGATCGCGGTCCGCATCTACAAGAAGTACGGCGACGCGTCGATCTCCGTCGTGCGGAACCAGCCCTACCGGCTCGCCTCCGACGTCTGGGGCATCGGCTTCCTCACCGCCGACCGGATCGCCCAGTCCGTCGGCATCCCGCACGACAGCCCCGAGCGCGTCAAGGCGGGCCTTCAGTACGCCCTTTCGCAGTCCACCGACCAGGGGCACTGCTACCTCCCGGAGGAGCGGCTGATCGCGGACGCGGTGAAACTGCTCCAGGTGGACACGGGCCTGGTCATCGAGTGCCTGGCCGAACTCGCCGCTCCCCCGGAGGACGGCGAGGAACCCGGTGTCGTACGGGAGAAGGTGCCCGGTCCCGACGGCGGTGAGCCGGTGACGGCGGTTTATCTGGTGCCCTTCCACCGCGCCGAACTCTCCCTCTCCGCACAACTGTTGCGCCTGCTGCGCGCCGACCAGGACCGGATGCCCGGTTTCCGGGACGTGGCCTGGGGCAAGGCGCTGACCTGGCTCAAGGGGCGTACGGGCGCGGAGTTGGCGCCCGAGCAGGAGGAGGCCGTGCGGCTGGCGCTGACCAGCAAGGTCGCCGTGCTCACCGGGGGCCCCGGCTGCGGCAAGTCGTTCACGGTCCGCTCGATCGTGGAACTGGCGCGCGCCAGGCGGGCGAAGGTGGTCCTCGCCGCGCCCACGGGCCGCGCGGCCAAGCGGCTCGCCGAGCTGACGGGCGCCGAGGCCTCGACGGTGCACCGGCTGCTGGAGCTGAAGCCGGGCGGCGACGCGGCGTACGACAAGGACCGGCCCCTGGACGCCGACCTGGTGGTCGTGGACGAGGCCTCCATGCTCGATCTGCTGCTCGCCAACAAGCTGGCCAAGGCGGTGCCGCCGGGCGCCCACCTGCTGTTCGTGGGAGACGTCGACCAACTCCCCAGCGTGGGCGCGGGCGAGGTCCTGCGGGACCTGCTCGCGGAGGGCGGCCCCGTTCCGTCGGTCCGCCTGACCCGGATCTTCCGTCAGGCCCAGCAGTCCGGGGTGGTGACGAACGCGCACCGGATCAACTCCGGGCAGCACCCCGTCACCGACGGCATGAAGGACTTCTTCCTCTTCGTCGAGGACGACACCGAGGAGACCGGGCGGCTCACGGTGGACGTGGTGGCCCGGCGGATTCCGGCCAAGTTCGGGCTCGACCCGCGCCGGGACGTGCAGGTGCTGGCGCCGATGCACCGGGGGCCGGCCGGCGCGGGCACCCTCAACGGCCTGCTCCAGCAGGCGATCACGCCCGCGCGCCCCGAGCTCGCCGAGAAGCGCTTCGGCGGCCGGGTGTTCCGCGTCGGCGACAAGGTCACCCAGATCCGCAACAACTACGAGAAGGGCGAGAACGGCGTCTTCAACGGCACGGTGGGCGTCGTGACCTCGCTCGATCCGGTCGAACAGCGTCTGACGGTGCTGACCGACGAGGACGAGGAGGTTCCGTACGACTTCGACGAACTGGACGAGCTGGCCCACGCGTACGCGGTGACGATCCACCGCTCCCAGGGCAGCGAGTACCCCGCGGTGGTGATCCCGGTCACCACGGGGGCCTGGATGATGCTCCAGCGCAACCTCCTCTACACGGCGGTCACCCGGGCCAAGAAGCTGGTCGTCCTCGTCGGCTCCCGCAAGGCGATCGGCCAGGCCGTGCGCACGGTGTCGGCCGGCAGGCGCTGTACGGCCCTGTCCTTCCGCCTCGGGGGCCGTCCCCTGTCCCGGGGGCCCGTTCCGGAGGCGGCCCACCGGCCCTGACCGGTTCCCGCCGGTAGCGGGGTGCGGCCCGTTCGGCCAGGTGTCCGAAAAAATGATCGATCAAACGAGTCGCAAAGGTCACACACCACTTCCGGAACCAGGGCGAAGAGGGGCAGGATGAGTAGGTTGGCGGCACTCAGTGCCGCCAATAGGCCCAATGGTCGACCCCGAGTGCACTCTCCAGGGCCAAATGGGGGATGGTAGAGACAGTCAGGGCACCTCGAAGAAGAGGCACAACGTCGGTGAGGGATGACGTGAGCGACAACTCTGTAGTACTGCGGTACGGCGATGGCGAGTACACCTACCCGGTGATCGACAGCAGCGTCGGCGACAAGGGCGTCGACATCGGGAAGCTCCGCGCCCAGACCGGACTGGTGACGCTGGACAGTGGGTACGGCAACACCGCCGCCTACAAATCCGCGATCACCTATCTCGACGGTGAGCAGGGCATCCTCCGGTACCGCGGCTACCCGATCGAGCAGCTGGCCGAGCGCTCCACCTTCCTTGAGGTGGCCTCGCTGCTGATCAACGGCGAACTGCCGAACGTGGACGAGCTCTCCACCTTCAAGAACGAGATCACGCAGCACACCCTGCTGCACGAGGACGTCAAGCGATTCTTCCAGGGCTTCCCGCGCGACGCCCACCCGATGGCGATGCTGTCGTCGGTGGTCAGCGCCCTGTCGACGTTCTACCAGGACAGCCACAACCCGTTCGACGAGAAGCAGCGTCACCTCTCGACGATCCGCCTGCTCGCCAAGCTTCCGACGATCGCGGCGTACGCCTACAAGAAGTCGATCGGCCACCCCTTCGTCTACCCGCGCAACGACCTCGGGTACGTCGAGAACTTCCTGCGCATGACCTTCTCGGTCCCCGCCCAGGAGTACGAGCTCGACCCGGTCGTCGTCTCCGCGCTCGACAAGCTGCTCATCCTGCACGCGGACCACGAGCAGAACTGTTCGACGTCCACCGTGCGTCTGGTGGGCTCCTCGCAGGCGAACATGTTCGCCTCGATCTCCGCCGGCATCTCCGCCCTCTGGGGCCCGCTGCACGGTGGCGCCAACCAGTCCGTGCTGGAGATGCTCGAGGGCATCCAGGCCTCCGGCGGCGACGTCGACTCCTTCATCCGCAAGGTGAAGAACAAGGAGGACGGCGTCCGCCTGATGGGCTTCGGGCACCGCGTCTACAAGAACTTCGACCCCCGGGCGAAGATCATCAAGGCGGCCGCGCACGATGTCCTCTCGGCGCTCGGCAAGTCCGACGAACTGCTGGACATCGCGCTCAAGCTGGAGGAGCACGCGCTCTCGGACGACTACTTCGTCTCGCGCAGCCTCTACCCGAACGTGGACTTCTACACGGGCCTGATCTACCGCGCCATGGGCTTCCCGACCGAGATGTTCACGGTCCTGTTCGCCCTCGGCCGCCTTCCGGGCTGGATCGCCCAGTGGCACGAGATGATCAAGGAGCCCGGCTCCCGCATCGGCCGTCCGCGGCAGATCTACACGGGTGTCGTCGAGCGCGACTTCGTGCCGGTCGAGGCCCGCTGATCATCTTCGTACGCGCATAGCCGTGCGAAGAGTGCGAACCAGAGCAACCTGAGCAAAACGGAAAGCGCCCTGCTACCGGTCCCCCCACGGGCCGGCAGTCAGGGCGCTTTCCTTGTCCCGGTGCGGATTCCCCCCACGGGATCCGGCCGGGCGTCTGTGGACAGCGCCTGAATCGCTGCGAGCAAAACGAGCAGAACTCTTCGTGCTACCGCGTGCTCCCGCACGCGCTCCGGTGCGCTCTGCCGGGACGCGTACCGACGGGAGGGCCGCTCAAAGCTCCCCGCTGTACGTGCCCCGGCAACGCAGTTCCGGGAACGTCCCCCAAGACATCCCCAGATGTCAGAAACGCCCCCCAAGACGTCTCTGGCATCGCCAACTTAGACTCACGAACCCCTTCGCTGGTTACGTTCACATCACTGTGATCTGTATCTCTTGCGTATGTCCTGAAGATACGCAAGAGCCCCGAAACGGGAATCGGGGGCCAAGCGTAAGGAAGATGCGCGAGCCTTGTGAAGAGCTTATGTGAGGCTCCCGTTGGACTCTAGGGGGACTCTTGCTCCGTCGTCATGAGAATGTCCTGAGTCGAAGGCTGTTCGTCACCACGAACACGGACGAGAAGGCCATCGCGGCCCCCGCGATCATGGGATTGAGGAGTCCGGCCGCTGCGAGCGGCAGCGCCGCCACGTTGTAGGCGAAGGCCCAGACCAGATTTCCCCTGATCGTGGACAGCGTCCTGCGTGAGAGCCGGATCGCGTCCGCCGCCACCCGCAGATCCCCGCGGACCAGGGTCAGGTCGCTCGCCTCGATCGCCGCGTCCGTGCCCGTGCCCATCGCCAGTCCGAGGTCGGCGGTGGCGAGCGCGGCCGCGTCGTTCACCCCGTCGCCGACCATCGCCACGGTCCGCCCCTCGTCCTGCAGGCGCCGGACGACGTCGACCTTGTCCCGCGGCAGCACCTCGGCGACGACGTCACCGGGGTCGATGCCCACGGCGCGCGCCACCGACTCCGCGACCGCCCGGTTGTCACCGGTCAGCAGGAGGGGGGTGAGCCCGAGGGCGCGCAGTTCGCGCACGGCCTGCGCGCTGGTCTCCTTGACCGTGTCGGCGACGGTCAGGACGCCGAGCGCCTCCCCGTCCCGGGTGACCACGACGGCCGTCCGGCCGTCCGCCTCGGCGGCCGCCTTCGCGCGGGCCAGCTCCCGCGGGAGCGGTTCCGGACCGGGCCGCCCCACCCGGACGTCGTGACCCTCCACGCGCCCGCGCACGCCCAGCCCGGGGGTGCTCTCGAAGTCCTCCACCGCGGGAAGGGCCCCAGCCCGCTCCTGGGCGCCCGCGGTGATCGCCCGGGCCACCGGATGCTCGGAGGCGTGTTCCAGGGCGCCTGCGAGCCGCAGGAGGTCCTTCTCGTCGCCGCCCGCGGTGACGTACACCTCGCGCAGCGTCATCCGCCCCGTCGTCACCGTGCCGGTCTTGTCCAGGACGACGGTGTCGACACGGCGGGTGGACTCCAGGACCTCGGGGCCCCGGATGAGGATGCCGAGCTGGGCGCCGCGGCCGGTACCGACCATCAGGGCGGTCGGGGTGGCCAGGCCGAGCGCGCACGGGCAGGCGATGATCAGCACGGCGACGGCCGCGGTGAAGGCGGCGGCCGTGTCGCCCGTGGCGCCGAGCCAGACCGCGAAGGTGCCGAGCGCGATCAGCAGGACCACCGGCACGAAGACGCCGGAGATGCGGTCGGCGAGCCGCTGCACCTCGGCCTTGCCGTTCTGCGCGTCCTCGACGAGCCGGGCCATCCGCGCGAGCTGGGTGTCGGCCCCGACCCTGGTCGCCTCGACGACGAGCCGGCCCCCGGCGTTCACGGTCGCGCCCGTCACCACCGAGCCCACCGTGACGTCGACCGGCACCGATTCGCCCGTCAGCATGGAGGCGTCCACCGCGGAGGCGCCCTCGACGACGGTGCCGTCCGTGGCGATCTTCTCGCCGGGCCGTACGACGAAACGGTCGCCGGTCGTGAGCCGCTCGACGGGGACGCGCACCTCGCGGCCGTCCCGCAGCACCGCCACGTCCCGGGCGCCCAGTTCCATCAGCGCCCGCAGCGCCGCCCCCGCCCGCCGCTTGGAACGGGCCTCCAGGTAGCGGCCGAGCAGGATGAACGCGACGACCCCGGCGGCGACCTCGAGATAGATCGTCGACGATCCGTCCGTGCGGGCGACGGTGAGCTCGAAGCCGTGCCGCATGCCCGGCATCCCCGCGTGGCCCCAGAACAGGGCCCACAGCGACCAGCCGAACGCGGCCAGCGTGCCGACCGAGACGAGCGTGTCCATGGTGGCCGCGCCGTGCCGCGCGTTGGTGAACGCGGCCCGGTGGAACGGCAGCGCGCCCCAGACGACGACGGGCGCGGCGAGCGTCAGCGAGAGCCACTGCCAGTTGTCGAACTGGAGCGCGGGGACCATCGACATCAGGACGACGGGGAGCGCGAGCAGGACGGAGACGACGAGCCGCTCGCGCAGGGAGGCGAGTTCGGGGTCCTCGGCGGCGGTGGCGGCCGGTTCCGGCGCGCCGGTCGGCGGCGGTGGGGGTTCCTCGGCCGTGTATCCCGTCTTCACGACGGTGGCGATCAGGTCGGCGACCCGTACCCCCTCCGGGTACGAGACCTTCGCCTTCTCCGTCGCGTAGTTGACCGTGGCGGTGACACCGTCCATGCGGTTGAGCTTCTTCTCGACGCGGGCCGCGCAGGACGCGCAGGTCATCCCGCCGATCGAGAGTTCGACTACGGCGATGGCGGTTGGGTCGGCGGCGGCCGGGGAGGCGGTCGGGGGCGTCTTCGCTATGGGGGACTCGGGTGTTGCGGTGGTCATGGTGCGGCTCCAGGGAATGAGCCGGGCCGTACGGAGCCAGTATCAGCTGGTCGGTACGGCCCGGTGTGGAGAGCTGGGTGGAACGGGGGTGCGACGCGGGAGGGCGTGGCGTGACGGGTGCGACGGGTGCGACGGGTGTGCGACGGGAGGGGCTGACGTCGGGACCTACGGGGTACCGGCGAGTCCTGGTGAGGTTCCGGCGGGGTCCCGGTGGGGTTCCGGCGGGGTCCCGGTGGGGTTTCAGCAGGGAGGGCCGGGGCTGAAGGGTCAGGCCTTGGTGACGAGCTCGAAGCCCGCCTCGTCGACCGCCGCGCGCACGGTCTCCTCGTCGAGCGGCGCGACGGAGACCACGGTGACCTCGCCCGTCGCGGCCACGGCCTGGACCGAGCTGACGCCGGCGATCCCGGAGATCTCACCTGAGACGGAGCCCTCGCAGTGCCCGCAGCTCATGCCGCTCACCTGGTAGACGGCCGTGATGGAACCCTGGGTCTCGGTCTGCGCGGTCATGGCGTGCTCCTCGTCGAGGCGTGTGTGGGGCGGTCGGGATGGGTCGCGGGTCTGGTGGCTGTGGTGCCGGTGGTCCCGGTGGTGCGTACGGCGTTCGGGGTGCGCCGCGTGCGTGACGCCCGCGGCGCGTGTGGGCCGAAGGGGCCCTGAGGTCTCAGGGTTCCCCTCGATGGTCACCAGGTTATACCCCTAGGGGGTATTTCTCCAAGCAGGGTCTCGGCGGGCCGTCGAGCGGGGTGGCGAGTGGGGGGATGCGAGTCGCGGGCGCGCCGGGCGCCGTTCCGGGGTGCCGCTTGCCCCTCGGGCTCGGGCGCGGAGGTCCGGCGGGCCCGGATCCGGGCCCGTTCCGGGGGAGGGGTCTCGGCGGTCTCGGGTCGATTTGTCCGAACCCTATGGCAGACAGTCGCGATGTCGCGGTACGGCGCCGCCTGTACTGATCGCGCCCGTCGCGGTGTCCGCCCCGCCGACGAGGTGAGTCGGCCGGGGGCGGGGCGGGGCGGGCTGGGGTGGGCAGGGCGGAGCGGGTCCGGGCGGTACGGAGTGGGACCGGGCCGGACCCGGCGGTACGGAGTGGGGCCGCGCAGGTCGGAACGGAGCGGCCGGAGTGGTGCGGGGCGGAGTGGTGCGCGACGGGGTCGCGTGCGGCGGGGTTGGGGCGGGGCGCGCGGTGTCAGGGCCGGGTGGCGACGGCGTCGGTGGCGAGCGCCCTGCCGTCGGTCAGCGGTTCGACGTAACGGAACAGGACGTTCTTCAGCTCCTGGACGTACGCGGCGCGCTCGGCCCCCTCGTGGGCGAGGATCAGTTCGAGCCCCGCCTTGTAGATGCCCAGGCACACCTGCGCCGTACGTGTGACGCCGGCGGCGGGCGCGTCGGGCAGGAACGCGGAGAGCAGTCCTTCGACCCGGGAGACCAGGGTCAGGTGCAGCGCGTCGTGCTCCTCGGCGATACGGCCGGGGATGTCGGGTCCGTGCATCAGCGCGAAGAAGACGGGGTGCTCGCAGTTGAAGTCGACGAAGCGGTCGACGGCGGCGCCGACGGCGTCCTCCAGCGTGGTCGCGGGGGCGACCGGGCCGAGCGCCTCGCCGTAGGTGGCCCGCATCTCGTGCATGAGCCGGTCGCCCAGCTCGATCGCGATCGCTTCCTTGTTCGGGAAGAACTGGTACAGCGTGCCCGGCGAGACGCCCGCCTCTCGGGCGATCGCGTTGGTGCTGGCGGCGGTGTAGCCGGTGGTGCAGAAGACGGAGGCCGCGGCCTCCAGCAGCTGGGCGATCCGGCGTTCGCCGCGGGCCTGCCGTCGGCGGGGCCGCTCGTCCTCGGCGGTCCGGTCGCCGGAGGCCGGCTCGGCGACGGCCCGCTCCTCGGTGGCCCGGCTCCCGGCGGTCCGCTTCCCGGCGGTCCGCTCGTGGGCGGTGGGCCGCTTCTCGGGCTTGTCGGGCACGAGTTATCCCCAACTCTCCGAACGTGTTTGACAAACGCGAGCGGTCGCTCGCATTCTGGTGAAACGCGAGCGATCTCTCGTGTTTGTCGATTCTATGGCAATGACCGACCCATGCTGCCTGAGCGCACGGACGGACGCGGACGCACGGACACGGGGTCACGGTGAAGGGGACACCGCGCGATGACCGAAGTCAACAGCGCAGATCAGGGACGGGGCGGGGGCGCGGGGCGCGGGAGGGGCGCGCGAGGAGGAGAGGGCGGCGCGGACGGTGACCCGCCCAGGGACGAGGTCGCGTTCGCGGACGGCACGCGGGCGGGCGGCGGTCCCCGGGCGGGTGACGCTCCCCGGGTAGGGGGCTGGACCCGGTTCGTGACCGGGCGGCCCCGGCTGTCCCTGCTCGTCGCGCTGTTGCTCACCGCCCTCGCGGTGGTCGCCGGCAGCGGCGTCGCCGACCGGCTGGGCAGCGGCGGCTGGCAGGACCCGACCGCCGAGTCGACGTACGCGACGAAGGCGCTCGAGCGGGAGTTCCCCGCCTCCCAGCCCAATCTGCTGCTCCTGGTCGACTCCGGGCGGGCCTCGGTCGACGATCCCTCGGTCGCGGCCGAGGCGAAGCGGCTGACGGCACGGCTCGCCACCGAGCGGGGAGTCACGGGAGTCGGTTCTTACTGGGAGTCGGGCGCCCCGGCGCTGCGCGCCGAGGGCGGCCACGAGGCGCTGATAGCCGCGCGGATCACGGGCGACGAGAAGGCGGCGAGCGAGACCCTGGACCGTCTCGCTCCCTCCTACCGGGGCACGCACGGCCCGGTCGGGATCAAGGTCGGCGGCCCCGTCGCCGTGCAGCACGAGATGCAGACCACCATCCGGGAGGACCTGACCCGGGCCGAGTTCATCGCCCTGCCGGTGACCCTCGTGCTGCTGGTGATGGTCTTCGGCAGCGCGATCGCGGCGCTGCTGCCGCTGGCTGTCGGCATCATCGCGATCCTGGGGACGAACGCCGTGCTGCGCGGCCTCACGGAGTTCACCGACGTCTCGGTCTTCGCGATGAACCTCACCACGGCCCTGGGGCTCGGCCTCGCGATCGACTACGCCCTGTTCATCGTCCGCCGGTTCCGCGAGGAGCTGGCGACCGGCGCCGAGCCGGTGACCGCCGTCGCCACCACGCTGCGCACGGCGGGCCGCACGGTCCTGTTCTCCTCCCTCACGGTCGCCGTGTCGCTGGCCGCGATGCTGCTCTTCCCGCAGTACTTCCTGCGGTCCTTCGCCTACGCGGGCATCGCGGTGGTGCTGCTGGCCGCCGCGGCCGCCCTGATCCTGCTCCCGGCGGCCCTGGTACTGCTCGGCCACCGGGTCAACTCCCTGGATCTGCGGCGCCTGTTCCGGCGCGGTGGGCCCCGCACGTCCGGCGACGGTGCGGCATGGGGACGCATGGCCTCCCTGGTCATGCGCCGGGCACCGGTCTTCGCGGTGGCCACCACCGTCGGACTGATCGTCCTCGGCCTGCCCTTCATGGGCGTGAAGTTCGGCACGGCGGACGACCGGCAGCTGCCCTCGGGCGCGCCGTCCCACGTCGTCCAGCAGCACATCCGGGACGGTTTCCCGGGCAGCCCCGGCGGCGGGCTGGAGGTGCTCGCGGAGGGCCGGGCCACCGAGGCGCAGTACGCGGCGTACAAGAGCCGTATCGCCGCTCTCCCCGAGGCGCTGCGGGTGGACGGTCCCCTGGTGAAGGGCGGCGCCGCGTACTTCACGGTGCAGCCGAGGGGCGAGGCCGTCGGCGACGGGGCCCAGCGTCTGGTGCGCGAACTGCGCGCCACGGACGCCCCGTTCCGTACGTCGGTGACCGGCACGGCCGCGGTCCTGGTCGACTCGAAGCACGCGATAGCCGACCGGCTCCCCTGGGCGGCGGCCTTCATCGCGATCGTCACGCTGCTGCTGGTCTTCCTCCTCACCGGCAGTGTCCTGATCCCGGTCCAGGCGGTGCTGCTCAACGCGCTCAGCCTGACGGCGATGTTCGGCGCGGTGGTCTGGGTCTTCCAGGACGGTCACCTCTCCGGCCCTCTCGGCTTCACCAGCCCGGGATCGATCGAGACGACCCTCCCGGTGCTGATGTTCTGCGTGGCCTTCGGACTGTCCATGGACTACGGCGTCTTCCTCCTCTCCCGCATGAAGGAGGAGTACGACCGCACGGGCGACCACCGGGAGTCGGTCCGCTTCGGCCTCCAGCGCACCGGCGGACTGATCACGGCGGCCGCGGTCATCCTGGCGGTGGTGATGGTCGCGATCGGCACCTCGCGCGTGACCAACACCAAGATGCTGGGACTGGGCATCGCGCTCGCCGTCCTGATGGACGCGATGGTCGTGCGCAGCCTGTTGGTCCCGGCGGTCATGCGCCTCACTGGGCGCGCGACCTGGTGGGCGCCGGCGCCACTGCGGCGCTTCCACGACCGGTTCGGACTCAGCGAGGGCGAAGCGCGGCAGCCGGCCGCCACTGAGGCGGACGAAGCGGGCGGCCACGGCGAGGAGGCGGACGACCGGGACCGGGACAAGGTCGAGGCGCGCGGTTAGCGTTCATCCCGGACGGTGATCTCCGGGCGGAGGGTGGGGCGGATGCGGGCAGTGGTGTTCGAGCGGTACGGAGAGCCGGCCGGGGTCCGTGAGGTGGCGGACCCGACGCCCGCCGACCACGGAGTGGTGGTGCGGGTCGAGGCCACCGGACTGTGCCGCAGCGACTGGCACGGATGGATGGGGCACGACCCGGACATCACCCTCCCCCATGTACCGGGCCACGAACTCGCCGGAGTCGTCGAGGCCGTGGGCACGCGGGTGGCGGGCTGGCGCGCCGGCGACCGGGTCACCGTCCCGTTCGTCTGCGCCTGCGGGAGCTGTCCCTCCTGCGCGGCGGGGGACCAACAGGTGTGCGAGCGGCAGACCCAGCCGGGATTCACGCACTGGGGCTCCTTCGCGCAGTACGTGGCGCTGGAGCACGCCGATGTGAACCTGGTCGCGGTGCCGGACGGGATGACCTTCTCGACGGCGGCGTCGCTGGGCTGCCGGTTCGCCACGGCGTTCCGCGCGGTGGTCGCGCGGGGCCGGGTGGCCGCGGGGGAGTGGGTCGCGGTGCACGGATGCGGAGGCGTGGGCCTCTCGGCGGTGATGATCGCCGCGGCGGCCGGGGCGAGGGTCGTGGCCGTCGACCTCTCGCCGCGGGCCCTGGAACTGGCGCGGACCTTCGGTGCGGTGGAGACCGTGGACGCCGCGCGCGCCGAGGACACGGCGGCGGCGGTGCGCGAGCTGACCGGTGGCGGCGCCCACCTCTCCCTGGACGCGCTGGGCTCCCCGGTCACCTGCGCCGCCTCGGTGAACGGCCTGCGCCGCCGGGGGCGTCACGTCCAGGTCGGCCTGCTGCCCGAAGCCCCCGTCGTTCCGATGGCCCGGGTGATCGGCCTCGAACTCGAACTGCTGGGCAGCCATGGCATGCAGGCGCACGCCTACCCGCGGATGCTGGAGCTGGTGCGCGCGGGTGTCCTCCGGCCCGACCTCCTGGTCACCTCCACCGTGGCGCTGGACCGGGCGCCGGCCGCCCTCGCCGCGATGGGGACGGCGCCCGGGACCGGGGTGACGGTCATCGAGCCGTGGACCTGAGCGGATCCGTCGCGGGGTGACCGCGGTGCACGGCCCGCTCGGCGGGATCCGGGCCCGCGCGGAGCGGGGGAGAGGGCCGGGGTTCGCGTGTCCCGCCCCATCCGGTGGCACCCGGGCGGGACGGGACAGGACGGTGACGGCGGACGGGACGGAGACCGTGGACGGGACGGGACGGGGACGGGGGCAGGGGCAGGGAAAGGGCCGTGGGCGGGGGCCGCGGGCCGGCGGGTGGGGTCAGTCGGATCTGCGGCCGCGGTTTCCGGGGCGGGAGGCGACCCAGGCGCGGACGGTGTCCGGGTACCAGTAGGGCTTGCCGCTCTCCACGTGGTCAGGAGGGGGCAGTAACCCGTGCTTGCGATACGACCGCACGGTGTCCGGCTGCACCTTGATGTGCGCCGCGATCTCCTTGTACGACCAGAGCCTTCGGTCGGTCATGAGTGGCACCTCCCTGCGCGCGCCACGGCGGCGGCCGGGGGGTGGCCGTCGGGGGAGCCGGGCGCTGCGCTGGTGATCACAAAGCCTGTGCCCGGTGAACGACGCGGCGTGAGCGCAGGGCAGTGCTTGTCGACCGGGTGTGACGCAAGACCCGCGTACACGGGACATGTGTGACAGGAAGGTGGCATTTGTGACACAGGTGACGCAATGGGAGGGAGCGTCGCGTGTGTGCGGGCGGGCGCGGGGTCACTCGCCGCCCCGGCCCGCACACACGCCACCGCCTGATCCCCGCCTCCCGGCCCGGTCCGCGAGCCCCGCGAGGTCCCTGCGGGTTCTGCGGGTTCCGCGGGTTCCCGCCGGGTCCTTCACGGGCTCCGCGGGGCCCCGCGGGCCGTCAGGCCCCGCAGGAGCGGAGGAACGCCCGGGTCCGCTGGGCGATCGGCAGCGGCTTGTCCGGCGGGCACGGGTACATGTCCTGCTCGACGATCGCGAAGAGGTCGACGTCGAGCTTCTGCGCGGCGGCGAGCACCGGCTCCAGCGCTGGTACGCCGGACGGCGGCTCGCACATCACGCCGCGGCCGACGGCGGGCCCGAACGGCACCTCGTTCGCCCGCACCTCGGCGAGGATCGACGGGTCCACCTGCTTGAGGTGCAGGTACCCGATGCGCTCCCCGTACGTCTCGATCAGCTTGACGCTGTCGCCGCCGCAGTAGGCGTAGTGCCCGGTGTCGAGGCACAGCGACACCAGCGAGGAGTCGGTCGAGTCGAGGAAACGGGTGACGTTCTCCTCGCTGTCGATGTGTGTGTCGGCATGCGGGTGGACGACGATCCGCAGCCCGTAGCGCTCGCGCACCTCGTGGGCGAGCCGCTCGGTCTGGGAGGTCAGATCACGCCACTGCGCGGGGGTGAGGGTGCTGTCCTCCAGCACCTCGCCCGTCTTGTCGTCCCGCCAGAAGGCCGGGATCACGACGAGGTGCTCGGCGCCCATCGCCTGGGTGAGCGCCGCGATGTCGGAGACGTGCGCCCAGGTGGCGTCCCACACCTCCGGTCCCCGGTGCAGCCCGGTGAAGACGGTGCCGGCCGACACGGTGAGCCCGCGCCGCGTGGTCTCCTCGCGGAGGACGGCCGGATCGGTCGGCAGATAGCCGTACGGACCCAGCTCGATCCACTCGTAACCGGACTGCGAGACCTCGTCGAGGAAGCGCTGCCAGGGGACCTGTTGCGGGTCGTCGGGGAACCACACGCCCCAGGAGTCCGGAGCCGAACCGATCCGGATGCGGGACAGTGAGGACTGGGGTGATGTCTGCGGTGACAACGACGTCATGGGCGTCAGCTTCCGACGGCCCCGGTGAGGTGTCAAGGCCTGGTCCGAATGTCTGGACAAACCGTTGACAGGGCGTCCCGCGCGGGGCTAGACCTTGGGGAAGCCGAAGCGAAGGGAACTCGATGGCGTACGACCTGATCACCATGGGACGGATCGGCGTGGACCTGTATCCGTTGCAGACGGGGGTCTCGCTGGCGAGGGTGTCGTCCTTCGGGAAGTTCCTCGGCGGATCGGCGACGAACGTCGCGGTGGCGGCGGCCCGGCTGGGCCGGAACACGGCGGTGATCACGCGCACGGGCGACGATCCCTTCGGCACGTACCTCCACGAGGCGCTGCGCGACTTCGGCGTCGACGACCGCTGGGTCACCCCGGTCGCCGGCCTGCCGACACCGGTCACGTTCTGCGAGGTCTTCCCGCCCGACGACTTCCCCCTGTACTTCTACCGGCAGCCCAAGGCCCCGGACCTGGAGATCGACGCGCACGACCTCGACCTGGGCGCCGTCCGCGAGGCGCGCATCTTCTGGATGACGGGAACCGGCCTGAGCGAGGAGCCCAGCCGCACGGCGACGCTCGCCGCGCTCGCCCACCGCGCCAGGTCCGGTACGACGGTCTTCGACCTCGACTGGCGTCCCATGTTCTGGAAGGACCCGGACTCCGCCCGGCCCTTCTACGCGGAGGCCCTGCGCCACACCACCGTGGCCGTCGGCAACCTCGACGAGGTCGAGATCGCCACCGGCGAGCGCGAACCGCACGCGGCCGCCCGCGCCCTTCTCGACGCCGGTGTCGAACTCGCCGTGGTCAAGCAGGGCCCCAAGGGCGTCCTGGCCGTCCACCGCGACGGCACGTCCGCCGAGGTCCCGCCCCTCCCGGTGACGGTCCTCAACGGTCTCGGTGCCGGCGACGCCTTCGGCGGCTCCCTCTGCCACGGCCTGCTGTCCGGCTGGGATCTGGAGCGGATCATGCGGCACGCGAACGCCGCGGGCGCCATCGTCGCGTCCCGGCTGGAGTGTTCCTCCGCGATGCCGACCCCCGACGAGGTCGAGGGCGCGCTCGCGGCGGGAGCGGTCCGATGAGGGCGGGACGCGTGGGACACGAGGGCGGCGATCCCTCGGCGCACGGGCATCAGGGCAGCCGTGACGGCCATGACGGTCGTGACGGTCGTGACGGAGACACCGGCCGTGACGGACATGACGGCCAGGACGGCGGCACCGGGCGCGGCGCGCACGACACGCCCGACACACCGAACACACCCGCCGCACCCACCGAGCGTGACAGCCACACCCAGCCCGTCAGCCACACCCAGTCCCTCGGTCGCACCCAGCCCGTGGGCCCGGGCCCACGCGCCGGTCACGCCGACGTCGCGGGCGCTCTGCGCACGGGCCCCCCGCACGTCGACGTCGCCGCGCTCGTCCAGCTGCGTGCCCGTCACCCGGAGGCCGTCGCGGAGGCCGCCGCGCGCCGCCCGCGCCGGCCCCTCCTCGACGACACCGGCCGGCTCATGATCGTCGCCGCGGACCACCCGGCCCGCGGGGCGCTCGCCGTCGGCGACCGCAAGTTCGCCATGGCGAGCCGCGCCGACCTGCTGGAGCGGCTCTGCCTCGCCCTCTCGCGCCCCGGCGTCGACGGAGTGCTCGCCACCGCGGACATCCTCGACGACCTGCTGCTGCTCGGTGCCCTGGACCACAAGGTGGTCCTCGGTTCGATGAACCGCGGCGGTCTGGCGGGCGCCTCCTTCGAGCTGGACGACCGCTTCACCGGCCACCGCCCGCGGGACATCGAACGGTTCGGTTTCGACGCGGGCAAGCTGCTGCTGCGCATCGACTACGACGACCCGGGCTCGCTGCGCACCCTGGAGTCCACCGCCCGCGCGATAGACGAGATGGCGGAACGTCAACTCCCGGTCTTCGTGGAACCGTTCCTTTCCCGTCGCCGTGCGGACGGCCGGCTCGTCAACGATCTGAGCGCCGACGCCGTGATCAAGTCCATCGCCATCGCCAGTGGCCTGGGCGGCAGCTCGGCGTACACCTGGCTGAAGGTCCCCGTCACCGACAACCCGGACGACATGGCCCGGGTCATGGAGACCTCCACCCTGCCCGCCGTGCTGCTCGGCGGCGATGTCGGCGAGGACCAGGAGGGCGCGTACGAGAAGTGGCGCGGCGCGCTCCAGCTCCCCACCGTGCAGGGCCTGGTCGTCGGCCGCTCGCTGCTGTACCCGGCCGACGGCGATGTGACCGCCGCGGTGGACACCGCCGTAGGACTGTTGTGAGGATCGGATGACGAGCAACGACCTGTACGTCCCCAGGGGTGCCGCCGCCGGAGGGCCGTACGCCGTCGACATCGGCCCCGAGCGGGCCGGCTGGACGCACAGCAGTCTGCGCGTGGTGGAGCTGGAGCCGGGTGGCACCCACACCTTCGGCACCGGTGACAGCGAGTGGATCGTGCTTCCGCTGAGCGGCGCCTGTACGGTGCGCACAGAGGACGAAGAGTTCCAAATCCTGGGTCGGGAAAGCGTGTTCGCGGGGGTAACCGACTTCGCGTACGTGCCCCGAGACGCCCGGGCACAGATCGCCTCCGGCGCGGGAGGCCGCTTCGCCCTGGCAGGAGCGAAGTGCGAGCGCCGACTCCCCGCCCGCTACGGCCCCGCGCCGGAGGTTCCCGTCGAAGACCGCGGCAGCGGCAGTTGCGCCCGCCAGGTGCGCAACTTCGCCTCTGCCGACGCCTTCGACTGCGACAAGCTCATCGCCGTCGAGGTCGTCACCCCCGGCGGCCACTGGTCCTCGTATCCGCCGCACAAGCACGACGAGTACCGGCCGGGCGAGGAGAGCGAGCTCGAGGAGATCTACTACTTCGAGATCGACGGCCCGAACGGATTCGGCTATCAGCGCGTATTTCCTTCGCGTGAGGGCGGAACCGACGTCCTCGCCGAGGTCCGCACCGGCGATGCCGTGCTCGTCCCCGACGGGTGGCACGGTCCGTCCATCGCCCAGCCCGGCCACGCGATGTACTACCTGAACGTGATGGCCGGACCGGGCGAGGAGCGGGAGTGGCGGATCTGCTTCCACCCGGGACACGCAGAAAGCACAGAGGGCTACCGATGACGGATCCGACGACGAAGGTGTCAGAGGCGCCGACGACGACCAGGCTGACGGTCGCGCAGGCGCTGGTGAGGTTCCTGGCCGCGCAGTACACCGAGCGGGACGGCGAGCGGCAGCGGCTGATCGCCGCCACCTGGGGGATCTTCGGCCACGGCAACGTCGCCGGGATCGGCCAGGCGCTCGTCGAGTACCCCGACGAGATGCCGTACCTCCAGGGCCGCAACGAGCAGTCCATGGTCCACGCGGCGGTCGGCTACGCGCGGCAGAGCAACCGGCTGTCGGCGCACGCCGTGACCACGTCCATCGGTCCCGGCGCGACCAATCTCGTCACGGGCGCCGCGCTCGCGACGATCAACCACCTCCCGGTGCTCCTCCTGCCCGGTGACACCTTCGCGACCCGCCCCGCGGACCCGGTGCTCCAGCAGCTCGAACTCCCGTACGCGGGCGATGTGTCGGTCAACGACTGCCTGCGCCCGGTGTCGAGGTACTTCGACCGGGTGACCCGCCCCGAGGCCCTGATCCCGGCCGCCCTGCAGGCGATGCGGGTGCTCAGCGACCCGGTGGAGACCGGCGCCGTCACCCTGGCGCTGCCGCAGGACGTGCAGGCGGAGGCGTACGACTGGCCGGTGGAGTTCTTCGCGGAGCGGACCTGGACCGTGCGCCGCCCGGCGGCCGACGCGGTCGAGCTGGCCGCCGCCGTCGCGGCGGTCCGCGGGGCCCGGCGCCCGCTGATCGTCGCGGGCGGCGGTGTGCACCACAGCCGTGCCGAGGAGGCGCTCGCGGAATTCGCCGCGGCCACCCGTATTCCGGTCGCCTCCACACAGGCGGGCAAGGGGTCGCTGCGCTGGGACCACCCGCAGGACGTGGGCGGCATCGGCCACACGGGCACCGCGACCGCCGACGAGCTCGCGCGCACGGCTGACCTGGTGATCGGCGTCGGCACCCGCTACACCGACTTCACCACCGCCTCCGGCACCCTCTTCACCGCCCCGGGCGTCCGCTTCCTGAACCTCAACATCGCGCCCTACGACGGCCACAAGCTCTCCGGGACACCGCTGGTCGCCGACGCGCGGGCCGGGCTCGTCGCCCTCACCGAGGCGCTGCTGCTGCACGAGCACCGTGCCGAGGCCGGGTACGTCACGGAGTACACGGACGACAAGGAGCGGTGGGAGTACCGGGTCGACGCGGCGTTCGAGGCCGAGGACATCGACCTGCGGCCCACCCAGCCGCAGGTCCTCGGCGTCCTCGACGAACTGGTCACCGACGACGACATCCTGATCAACGCGGCCGGTTCGCTCCCCGGTGACCTGCACAAACTGTGGCGGGCACGGTCGCGCGACCAGTACCACGTCGAGTACGGCTACTCGTGCATGGGCTACGAGATCCCGGCCGCGATCGGCGTCCGGCTGGCGGCGCCGGACCGGCCCGTGTGGGCGCTGGTCGGCGACGGCACGTATCTGATGATGCCGACCGAGATCGTCACCGCCGTGCAGGAGGGCGTCGCGATCAAGGTCCTCATCCTGCAGAACCACGGCTACGCCTCGATCGGCGGCCTCTCCGAGTCCGTGGGCGGCGAGCGGTACGGCACCGCGTACCGCTTCCGCTCCGAGGACGGCACGTACACGGGAGCCCCGCTGCCCGTCGATCTCGCCGCCAACGCGGCCAGCCTCGGCATGCGTGTGCTGCGTGCGAAGACCGTCCGTGACCTGCGCTCGGCTCTGGCCGAGGCGCGGGACGCGGACACTCCCACTTGTGTCTACGTGGAGACCAGAACGGCAGACACAGTGTCGGGCGCGCCCCCGGCCCAAGCCTGGTGGGATGTACCCGTGGCCGAGACCGCGACCCGAACGTCGGCGGTCAAGGCACGTGAGGAGTACGACCGGCACGTCGCCGCCCGACGCCGCCATCTGTGAAGGAGTTCTTGGCCATGACGAAGACCGTCGACCACTGGATCGGTGGCAAGCCCGTCGGAAACGCCGCGGGCGAGTCGGGTACGTACGGGCCGGTCACCGACCCGGCGACCGGCGCCGTGACGACGCGGGTCGCCTTCGCGACCGTGGAAGAGGTGGACGCCGCGGTCGCCGCGGCGAAGGACGCCTACGCGACCTGGGGCCAGTCCTCGCTGGCGAAGCGGACCACGATCCTCTTCAAGTTCCGGGCACTGCTGGACGCCAACCGGGACGCGATCGCCGAGCTGATCACCGCCGAGCACGGAAAGGTGCACTCGGACGCGCTCGGTGAGGTCGCGCGCGGCCTGGAGATCGTCGATCTGGCGTGCGGGATCACCGTGCAGCTGAAGGGCGAGCTGTCGACGGAGGTCGCCTCCCGGGTCGACGTGGCCTCGATCCGGCAGCCGCTGGGCGTCGTCGCGGGCATCACGCCGTTCAACTTCCCGGCCATGGTGCCGATGTGGATGTTCCCGATCGCCATCGCGTGCGGCAACACCTTCGTGCTGAAGCCGTCGGAGAAGGACCCGTCGGCCGCCATGAAGCTCGCCGAGCTGCTGGCCGAGGCCGGCCTGCCCGACGGTGTCTTCAACGTCGTGCACGGTGACAAGGTGGCCGTGGACCGGCTCCTGGAGCACCCGGACGTCGCCGCCGTGTCCTTCGTCGGTTCGACGCCGATCGCCCGCTACATCCACACCACCGCCGCCGCGCACCACAAGCGCGTCCAGGCCCTGGGCGGCGCCAAGAACCACATGCTGGTCCTGCCGGACGCCGACCTGGACGCGGCCGCCGACGCCGCGGTCTCGGCCGCGTACGGCTCGGCCGGTGAGCGCTGCATGGCGATCTCCGCGGTCGTCGCGGTGGGCGCGATCGGCGACGAACTGGTGGCGAAGATCCGTGAGCGCGCCGAGAAGATCAAGATCGGTCCCGGCAACGACCCGGCCTCCGAGATGGGTCCGCTGATCACGGCGGCGCACCGCGACAAGGTGGCGTCCTACGTCCACGGCGCGGCCGCGCAGGGCTCCGAGGTCGTCCTCGACGGCACCGGCTACACCGTGGAGGGTCACGAGGACGGCCACTGGATCGGCCTCTCGCTGCTCGACAAGGTGCCCACGACGGCGGACGCGTACCGGGACGAGATCTTCGGCCCGGTGCTGTGCGTGCTGCGCGTGGAGTCGTACGAGGAGGGTGTCGCCCTCATCAACGCCTCGCCCTTCGGCAACGGCACCGCGATCTTCACCCGGGACGGCGGGGCGGCCCGCCGCTTCCAGCTGGAGATCGAGGCGGGCATGGTCGGCGTGAACGTGCCGATCCCGGTGCCCGTCGGCTACCACTCCTTCGGCGGCTGGAAGGACTCCCTCTTCGGGGACCACCACATCTACGGCAACGACGGCACGCACTTCTACACCCGCGGCAAGGTCGTCACGACCCGCTGGCCGGACCCGTCGGAGGCGCCCTCCGGCGTCGACCTGGGTTTCCCGCGCAACCACTGAGCCACCCCGGTGCCCCGCCCCGCCCGTTCTCCGGCGGGGCGGGGCACCGTCGTGTCCGGGGCTACTGCTGCTGGGCGACGGCCTTCTTCATCAGGTCGGTGACGTCGCCGACCTGCGCCGCCGGCGGGGCCTTCACATGGGCGGTGGCACCGAACTTCTCGAAGTCCATGGTGACCGTCATGGCACCGATGACCTCCTTCAGGCGCACCGGCAGGTCCTTGGCGCCGACCCAGACGTCCATGGTGATCGTGTCGGCGCCGCCGGTCGCCGAGTTGAAGAGGGTGTCGTCCTCGGACGCGAGGGCGTCCTTCGCCTTGCCCATGTGGTTCTTGTCGATCACGGCCCAGTAGTGGGTCGCGCTCTTCCCGTCGACGGTCTCCTTGCCGAGGCTCTTGACGTCGCTCGCGTACTTCAGGCCCCGCATGCTGGCCGCGGGGCTGCCGGCGCCCGAGCTTCCGGTCAGCGCCTGGGCGCCCTTCTCACCGAACACGGCCGACCCGTCGACCTTCATCCACTCCTTGCCCTTGAGCGGGCCGGAGGACTGCGGCTCGGTGTCGTAGTAGTAGGCGCCGTCCACCAGGAGCGTGTGGATCGTCGGGGAGTGCGTCAGCGTCTCCATCTTGGCGGCCTTGGTGTCCATCTCGACGTCGTACGCGAAGCCGTCGCCCCAGGAGTAGGTGCCCTCCATGGCTATGGGGGCGCCGCCCTTCATCGCGGTGGTCATTTTGACCTCGGCCGAGCCCAGGGCGTCCGTCCGGTCCGTCGCCCGCCCCAGCGCCGCCATGATCGCGTCGGCGTGGCCGACCGCCTCGGCCGTCCTCTTCGCCGTCTCCGCACCGCATCCGGCCGTCCCGGCCAGCGCCACCGCGGCCACCCCGGCCCAGACGACGCCTCGCGTGTACCCCATGTTCCCCACCCCTGTCGTACTTCCTCTGTGATCAAGGACTCTAAGGGCAGGCTCCGACAGCGTCGCGCTCCGGAGAAGCCAGGAGCGCGGACCAATCCTGGTCAATTTCACTGCCTCGACTGCGGTTCTCGCCATGCGGTGATGAAACGGGTACCGCAGGCAAGTCAGCGGCATGACCTTTGAAAACAAGGTCACATTCCGATAGTTATTGATGATTGCAACGGGAAGGCGTCAAGGCCTGGGAAAGCGATGTGGTGCGTGGCGCTCCGCTACTGCGGATTCCGCAGGTGAACGGCCATTGACGCAACGGTTTCCGTCAAGGTTCCATCAACGCGGGAGCGGACGACGAGATGTACGAGACGAGCCGCCGGAGGCGATAGCGCTCCCGCCCGAACCACCTGACGCACGAGTCGATCGGAACCGCTCCATGACCGACACGCTCCGCCCTGTCGAGACCGCTGCCCCGGACACCGCCTCCACGGCGTCCGACAGCCCCCAGAAGCTCAAGCGCTCGATCGGCATCGTCGGAGGAACCCTGCTCACGCTCTCGTGCGTGACCCCCGCCTCCACGCTCTTCGTGGTCGTGCCCGACCTGTTCTCGTCGCTCGGCACCGCGACCGCGCTCACCATCGCGATCGGCTCGCTGCTCTGTATCGCCGTGGCGTTCTGCTACTCGGAGCTGGGCACCCTCATCCCCAGCGCGGGCGGTGAGTACGCCATGGTCTCCACGCTGGCGGGCCGGCTCGCGGGCTGGCTGGTCTTCGTGCTCTCCCTGCTCGTCGTCGTGATCGTGCCGCCGGTGATCGCGATGGGCACCGCGGACTACCTGGCGCCGATCGTGCACCTCGACCCGTCGCTGGCCGGTGCGGGCGTGATGCTCCTGGCCACCCTCGCGGGCCTGCTCGACCTGCGGGCCAACGCCTGGATCACCGGTGTCTTCCTGGTCCTGGAGGTCATCGCGGCGGCCGTGGTGGCCGTCCTGGGCTTCGCCCACAGCCGGCGCGGCGCCGACAGCCTGGTCTCGATGCAGGTCACGGGTTCCGGCGGCCACACGGACACCGTGACGGCCATGCTGGTGGTCTCCGGACTCGCCATCGCCCTCTTCATCACCCAGGGCTTCTCGACCGCGGTCTACCTCTCCGAGGAACTGGAGAACCCCCGCCGCAACGTCGCCCGCACGGTGCTGGCCACCCTTGCCATCTCGTCCGTGATCATCCTGGTCCCGGTCGTCGCGATCACCATGGGCGCCCCGGACCTCTCGGCCCTCACCGGCGGCGACATCAGCACCATGGTCACCGCCTGGTCCAACTCCGCCGTCGGCACCTTCGTCAGCCTCTGCGTCGCCCTCGCGATCATCAACGCGGGCATCGTCATGGTCATCCAGAACTCCCGGGTGCTGTTCGCCTCGGCCCGTGACAAGGCCTGGCCCGGACCGGTCAACAAGGGCCTCTCCCGGCTCGGCCGCTTCGGCTCCCCGTGGGTCGCCACCCTCCTCGTGGGCGTCCCGGGCGCCGCCCTCTGCTTCGTCAACCTGGACACGCTGTACGGCGTCACGGGCGTGTCCGTGACGGCCATGTACCTGCTCGTCGCGGTCGCCGCGCTTCTCGCCCGGCGCGGCAGCCACGCCCACACCCCCGCCTGGCGCATGCCGCTGTGGCCCGCGGTGCCGCTCCTGCTGATCGCCGTCCTCGCCTACATCCTCAGCCGGCAGGAGACGGTCTACCTCCTGTGGACCGGCGGCATCACGGCCGTCGCCACCCTCTACTGGGCCTTCTACCTGCGACCGCGCCGCGAGACCCGCTGGCTGGTGTCGATCCCCGAGGACCAGCGGACCTGACCCTCAGGTGAAGTCCCACGTCACCACCGTGCACGTCCCGTCGTCCTCGCCCCCCGCACCGCGGTACACGGCGAGGGCGACGTCGTTCCCGGTGTCCACACCGACCCACATGCCGTAGCAGCCGCGTTCGCGGGCGAGCGCGGCGAGCGCCAGGACCAGCGCCCGGCCGGTGCCGCGACGCCGGAAGGGCCCGTCGACCGCCAGCTCGTACAGGAACATCTCCGCGCCCTTGTCGGGGTGGACGGTCTCGACACCGCTGACGAATCCGACCGGACCGCCGCCCTCGTGGGCCAGGAACAGGTGGTGGCCCGGGGAGTCCAGGAAACGCAGGGCCCACTCGGGGCGAACGGCGTGGTCGAAGAGGTGCTCGGCCGCTACGAGTTCGGCGATGGAGGTGGCGCGGCGAATCTCCATGGGGCGTTCGTACCACGGGCGCGGTACGCCGAAGCCGACGTCTACTCCCGCAGGAGGGGCGAGGGTTCCGACCGGCGGCGGCATCGGTTGCCGGCGGCGGCCCGTACCGTTGACGCATGGATCTTCGACTGCCCCGACTGCGCGGGCCCGCACCGCGGAAGCGGCGCCGGTGGACGACCGCGGCGGCCGCCGTCGTCGTGCTCGCCGGCGCCGGTACGTGGACGGCTGTGGCCTCGGACGACGGGCCGGCCGTCCACCGCGCCGACCGCGTCATGGCCATGGGCGGCGGGGTGCGCATCGACACCTCGTACTTCACCGCGGGCTCCGGCCGCCGCCCCGCCGTGCTGATCGGACACGGCTTCGGCGGCAGCAAGGACGACGTGCGGCAGGAGGCCGAGAAGCTCGCCCGTGACGGGTACGCGGTGCTCACCTGGTCGGCGCGCGGCTTCGGCCGATCCAGCGGCAGGATCGGACTGAACGACCCCGACGGCGAGGTCGCCGACGTCTCGAAGCTCATCGACTGGCTCGCCACCCGCCCGGAGGTCCGGCTCGACAAGGCGGGCGACCCGCGGGTCGGCGTCACCGGCGCCTCGTACGGCGGGGCGGTCTCACTGCTGGCCGCCGGGCACGACCCGCGGGTGGACGCGATCGCCCCCTCGATCACCTACTGGAACCTGGCGGACGCCCTTTTCCCGAACGGCGTCTTCAAGAAGCTCTGGGCCGGAATCTTCATCAACTCCGGCGGCGGCTGCTCCCACTTCGAGCCGCGGCTGTGCGCGATGTACAACCGGGTCGCGGAGGCCGGCAAGCCCGACGCCGAGGCCCGGGCACTGCTGTCGTCCCGCTCCCCGTCCGCCGTCGCCGACCGCATCAAGGTGCCCACGCTGATCACGCAGGGGCAGACCGACTCCCTCTTCCCGCTCGGCCAGGCCGACGCCATGGCCAAGGCGATCCGGGCCAACGGCGCGCCCGTGGACGTCGACTGGATCGCGGGCGGACACGACGGCGGGGACATGGAGACCGACCGGGTCGAGGCCCGCGTCGGTTCCTGGTTCGACCGCTATCTGAAGGACGACGGGAACGCCGACACCGGGCCCGCGTTCCGCGTCACCCGCACCGGGGGCATCGACTCCACCGACGGCGCCGTCCAGCTCAAGGGCGCGAGCGGCGACACGTACCCCGGCCTGGAGAGCACCGGGCACGCGGTCCCGCTCGGCACCGGCCGGGAGCGGAGCTTCCAGAACCCGGCGGGCGCGAGTCCGCCCGCGATCTCCGCCCTCCCCGGACTCGGCGGCGCAGGCGGCCTCTCCCAGCTCTCCTCCCTCGGCGTCGGCGTCTCGCTCGACTTCCCCGGCCAGTACGCGCGCTTCGACTCCGCGCCCGTCCGCGCCGGCCTGCGCGTCACGGGATCGCCGACCGTGAAGGTCCACGTCACGTCGAGCACCGACGACGCGGTCCTCTTCGGGAAGGTGTACGACGTCGGCCCGGGCGGCGCCCAGCCGGTGCTGCCCGCACAGCTGGTGGCCCCGCTGCGGGTGACGGGGGCCAAGGCGGGCAAGGACGTCACGATCGTCCTGCCCGCGATCGACCACGAGATCCAGAAGGGGCACCGGCTGCGGCTGGTCCTCGCCTCGACCGACCTCGGCTACGCCTCACCGGCCGCCCCGGCGACGTACACCGTCTCCCTCCGGAGCGACCTGGAGGTCCCCACGGCCCCCGGTGCGCGGACCGCCGCCGCGCCCCTGCCCTCCTGGGTGTGGTGGCTGCCCCTGACCGGAGCGCTGGTCGCCCTGGCGCTCCTGCTGACCGGCCGCCGCCGTATGACGCCGGGGGTACCCGACCCGGCACTCGCCGAAGTCCCGCTCCAGATCACCGACCTGAGCAAGCGGTACGCGAAGTCCGCGGACCGGTACGCGGTGCGCGAGCTGTCGTTCCGCGTCGAAAGAGGCCAGGTCCTGGGACTCCTGGGGCCGAACGGCGCCGGCAAGACGACGACCCTGCGCATGCTCATGGGCCTGATCAAGCCCGACGGCGGCGAGATCCGCGTCTTCGGGCACGCGATCCGGCCCGGCGCGCCGGTGCTCTCGCGGGTCGGCGCCTTCGTCGAGGGAGCCGGCTTTCTGCCGCACCTCTCGGGCCGCGAGAACCTGGAGCTGTACTGGCGGGCGACAGGCCGTCCGGCCGGGGACGCGCACCTGGCGGAGGCGCTGGAGATCGCGGGCCTGGGCGA
The DNA here is from genome assembly GCF_009498275.1 of Streptomyces fagopyri. NCBI lineage: Bacteria > Bacillati > Actinomycetota > Actinomycetes > Kitasatosporales > Streptomycetaceae > Streptomyces > Streptomyces fagopyri. The sequence goes on from NZ_CP045643.1 coordinate 5,949,468, forward strand.
CGCGCTGGCCCGCGCGGTCCGCACCTACTCCCAGGGCATGCGCCAGCGCCTCGCCATCGCCCAGGCCATGCTCGGCCTGCCGGACCTCCTGATCCTCGACGAACCGACCAACGGCCTCGACCCGCCCCAGATCCGCGAGATGCGCGAGGTGATGATCCGCTACGCCGCGGCGGGCCGCACCGTCATCGTCTCCAGCCACCTGCTGGCGGAGGTCGAGCAGTCCTGCACCCACCTGGTGGTCATGGACCGCGGACGGCTGGTGCAGGCGGGCGAGGTCGGCGAGATCATCGGCTCCGGCGACACCCTCCTCGTCGGCACGGCCTCCCCCGTGGACGGGCCGGTCGTCGAGAAGATCGGCGCCCTGCCGGGCGTGGCCTCGGCGGCCGCCGCCGAGGGCGGACTGCTGGTCCGCCTCGACGCGGACGGCAGCGCGGAACGCCTGGTCGTGGAACTCGTACGGCTCGAAGTGCCGGTGGCTTCGGTGGGCCCGCACCGACGCCTGGAAGATGCCTTCCTCACCCTGATCGGAGGTGCCGCATGAGCACGCTCGCCGAGCGGGCCGAGACGGCGGACGGCTACCGTCCACGGCACACGCTGCCCCTGCGCGTCGAACTGCTGCGCCAGCTCAAGCGCCGCCGCACCCTCGTCATGGGGGCGATCCTGGCGGTGCTGCCCTTCGTGCTCGTCGTCGCGTTCGCCATCGGTGGCCAACCCGGCTCGCGCAACGGGCAGGTCACGCTGATGGACACGGCGACGGCGTCGGGCGCGAACTTCGCCGCGGTGAACCTGTTCGTGTCCGCCGGATTCCTGCTGGTCATCCCGGTCGCGCTGTTCTGCGGGGACACCATCGCCTCCGAGGCCAGCTGGTCCTCGCTGCGCTATCTGCTCGCGGCCCCGGTGCCGCGCACCCGGCTGCTGTGGTCCAAGCTCGCCGTCGCGCTGGGCCTCAGCCTCGCCGCGATGGTGCTGCTGCCGGTCGTCGCGCTGGCGGTGGGCACCGCGGCCTACGGCTGGGGCCCGCTGGAGATCCCCACCGGCGGCGTGCTCTCCACGGGCACCGCGACCCAGCGGCTCCTGGTGGTGATCGCGTACGTCTTCGTGTCCCAACTGGTCACGGCGGGCCTCGCGTTCTGGCTGTCGACCAAGACGGACGCGCCCCTCGGAGCGGTCGGCGGCGCGGTCGGCCTGACCATCGTGGGCAACGTCCTGGACGCCGTCACCGCTCTCGGCCACTGGCGCGACTTCCTGCCCGCGCACTGGCAGTTCGCGTGGGCCGACGCGGTCCAGCCGCAACTGGTGTGGGCGGGCATGATCAAGGGCACGGCGATTTCGGTAACGTACGCGCTGGTCCTGTTCGCCCTGGCCTTCCGGGGTTTCCGGCGCAAGGACATCGTGTCGTAGATCTCCGGAGCGTCACCTACCGGTCTCGACGGCCGCCCTTCGTGGCCGCTTCGAGATCCATCCGCAACGCTCCGTGGCGCACGACGGAGCCCCCTCGGACGTCACAGTCACAGACATCGGTCCACCACACGGGCCGACGGGTGACTCACCGAGGGGGCACGGATGGGGAACGACCACATACGGCGACCGCGGCGGGCGGTGGGCCGTGGAGGGACGGAACACTCCGGACGGCAAGAACGCGCCGATCGGCCGGAACACCTCGGCCGGCCGGAACACCCGGGGCGGCCGGGGCGCACCGGGCGACCGGAGGGCCCCGGGCGACCGGAGGGCCCCGGGCGGCGGGGGCGGCTGCGCGGCACCCTGCTCGGCCTCACCCTCGCGGGTGGCCTGCTGCTCACCGGGTGCAGCGGGAGCGACGGCAGCCACAGCTCCGCGGACGGCGCGGCGCGCGGGTCCGGCGGATACGCGGGCCCGCTGCCCGCCCCGAACCCGACCGCGGGCGCCGGCCAGGGCGAGCCGGACGGTGAACAGACCGGCGACGCGCGCAGGGAGATCGCGCCGTCCCCCGACTACCTCTCCACCTTCGCCCTCGACGTCGACACCGCCTCGTACGGCTACGCCCGCCGCGCCCTCGCCGACGGACGGCTGCCCGATCCCTCCACCGTTCGCCCCGAGGAGTTCGTCAACAGCTTCCGCCAGGACTACCGGCGCCCCGACGGCAACGGCTTCTCCGTCACCGTCGACGGCGCCCGCACCCGGGACGAGGACTGGTCACTGGTCCGTGTCGGCCTCGCCACCCGCACGGCCGCGCCGGACGGCGAACGCCCGCCCGCCGCCCTCACCTTCGTCATCGACGTCTCCGGCTCCATGGGCGAACCCGGCCGGCTCGACCTCGCCAAGGACTCCCTGGGCGTGATGACGGACCGGCTGCGCGACGACGACTCCGTCGCCCTCGTCACCTTCAGCGACGAGGCCGAGACCGTGCTGCCGATGACCCGCCTCGGTCACCACCGAGGCCGCGTCCACGACGCGATCGGCGGCCTCGAACCGACCGAGTCGACCAACCTCGGCGCGGGGGTGCGCACCGGGTACGACACGGCCGTCAAGGGGCTGCGCGAGGGCGCCACCAACCGTGTCGTCCTGATCTCGGACGCCCTCGCCAACACCGGGGAGACCGACGCGGACACCATCCTGGAACGCGTCTCCGGCGCCCGCCGCGAGCACGGCATCACCCTCTTCGGCGTCGGCGTGGGCAGCGAGTACGGCGACGCCCTCATGGAGCGCCTCGCCGACAAGGGCGACGGCCACACGACGTACGTCTCGAACGACGACGAGGCCCGCAAGGTCTTCTGCGAGCAACTCCCCGCGAACATCGACCTCACGGCCCGCGACGCCAAGGCACAGGTCGCCTTCGACCCGGGGACCGTACGGCAGTTCCGGCTCATCGGATACGACGACCGTCAGGTGGCCGACCAGGACTTCCGCGACGACCGGGTGGACGGCGGCGAGATCGGTCCCGGTCACACCGTCACCGCGCTCTACGCCGTGCGCACCCGGCCCGGCGCCTCCGGTCACCTCGCCACCGCGAGCGTGCGCTGGCTCGACCCCCGCACCCGTACCCCGCACGAGGAGTCCGGCCAGTTGGAGACCGGCGGCCTCGACGGCGACCTGTGGACCTCCGCGCCCCGGCTCCAGGTCGACGCGGTGGCCGCGTACTTCGCCGACGCCCTGCGCACGGGCGGCGGCCGCGGGAGCGCGCTGCCGGGCGCCCTCCCCCTGTCCGAACTCGCGGGCCGGGCCCGTACGGTGGCCTCCGCCGCGGAGGACGGCGCGGTACGCGACCTCGCCGACTCGGTCGAGCGGGCGAGCCGACTGGCGGGCTGAGGGCGAGGACTGAAGGCGAGGGCCGGCGGCGAGGGCCGAGTGGCGGACCGGCGGCGGGGGCCGGGGCCGGCCGGTCCACCCGCTCCCGACCACTCGCGCCCGGATCATTGAACTTCCGTTACGAGTAGGTAAGTTGACCCTGGAGTAAGGAGACCCCCGCGACCCGGTGGAGCCGTCATGGGCGTACGCAAGGATCTGAAACGGGCACGCCGGAGGTCCGACCTGGCGGCCCGCGGTGAGACCGAGCTGATCAGGGACGGGAGCGGAGTGGTGCGCGAGGTACGCACCACCGCGCTCGCGCCCCGGCCGGCCACCGGCAGCACGGCCGACCTGCCCTTCACCAACGCGTCCGAGGCCCCCGACGCCGTGGTCCTGCGCCGCAGGGAGGGCGCCACCTGGCACCCGGTCACCGCGTCGGCCTTCGCCCGTGAAGTCGCCGACACCGCGAGGGGATTGATCGCCGCGGGCCTCGAACCCGGCGCCCCCGTCGCGGTGATGTCCCGTACCCGCTACGAATGGACGGTCCTCGACTTCGCGATCTGGGCGGCCGGCGGCCTCACCGTCCCGGTCTACGCGACCTCCTCCGCCGAACAGGTGGAGTGGATCGTCAGGGACTCGGGCGCCCGGCTGGTGGTCGTGGAGACCGCCGAGAACGCGGACACCGTCGCCACCGGGACCGCCCGGCACCCCGAACCCCCGGACGTGCGGACACTGGACGCCGGAGCGATGGCCGAACTCGCCGCCTTGGGACGGGACATCACCGACGAGGAGCTCGACCGGCGCCGCACCGCGCTCACCCCGGACACGGTCGCGACGGTCTGTTACACCTCCGGCACCACCGGACGGCCGAAGGGCTGCGTCCTCACCCACGCCAACCTGCACGCCGAGGCCGCCAACACGGTCGAGCTGCTGCACCCGGTCTTCAAGGAGGTCACCGGCCAGACCGCCTCGACCCTCCTCTTCCTCCCGCTCGCCCACATCCTGGGCCGTACCCTCCAGATCGCCTGTCTGACGGCGCGGATCGAACTGGGCCACTGCCCCAGCCTCGAGCCGGACGAACTCCGGCCCGCGCTACGGCAGTTCCGCCCCACGTTCCTCGTCGGTGTGCCCTACCTCTTCGAGAAGATCCACGACACCGGGCGGGCGACCGCCGAGAGGATCGGCCGGGGGGCCTCCTTCGACCGCGCCGACCGCGTCGCCGTCCGCTTCGGGCAGGCGTGCCTGGACAGGTTCCTGGGGACGGGCAAGGGCCCCCGCCCCGGCCTGTACGCGGCCTGGGCGCTGTACGACCTGCTGGTCTACCGCCGTATCCGCAGGGAGCTCGGCGGCCGCATGCGCTACGCCATCAGCGGCGGCGCCCCGCTCGACCGCGACCTCAACCTGTTCTTCTACGCCGCCGGCGTCATCGTCTACGAGGGGTACGGCCTGACGGAGACCACGGCCGCGGCGACGATCGTGCCCCCGCTGCGCCCCCGGCCCGGCACGGTCGGCCTCCCGGTCCCGGGCACCGCGGTCCGTGTAGCCGACGACGGCGAGGTCCTCGTCAGGGGCGGTGTCGTCTTCGGCTCCTACTGGAACGACCCGGCGGCGACCGATGCCGTCCTGCGCGACGGCTGGTTCGCGACCGGCGACCTCGGCGTCCTCGACGAGGACGGCTACCTCACCGTCACCGGCCGCAAGAAGGACCTTCTCGTCACCTCGGGGGGCAAGAACGTCTCCCCGGCCGTCCTGGAGGACCGGCTGCGCAGCCGTCCGCCCGTCGGCCAGTGTGTCGTCGTCGGCGACAACCGGCCCTTCGTCGCCGCCCTGATCACGCTCGACCGCGAGGCCGTCGCCCACTGGCTCGCCGTCCGCGGACGGCCCGCCGGCACCCCGCTGTCCGAACTCGTGGGGGACCCCCGGCTGCGGGCCGACGTACAGAAGGCCGTGGACCACGCGAACGGGGCGGTCTCGCGGGCCGAGTCCATCCGCGCCTTCGCCCTGGTGGAGGGCGAGTTCACCGAGGACAACGGGCTGCTCACGCCGTCCCTGAAGGTCAGGCGCCAAGCGGTGGCGGCCGCGTACGCGGCCGAGATCGCGGCGCTGTACGGGAGTTGAACACACGAAGAGCGGGCCGCCGAGTTGCTCGACGGCCCGCTCCGAGTGGTGTGGGGATCAGCCGTTGTTGGCGCCGTTGCCCGAGAGGACCGGGATCTGGTCCAGGATGTGCGACAGCGGCTCGTCGCCCTTGGCCTGCGTCGAGTTCTCGACGCACTGCTGGTTCTGCGGGGCCGACAGGATCGGGACGTCCTGCACGGCGATCGGGATCACGCCGATGAGCGAACCGGCGTTGACCTTCGCGGGCAGGCCGATGCACGGCTTGTTCAGCGAACCCTGGACCAGCGAGAGCTGCGGGCTCATGTTGCCGAACGTGGCGGAGTTGCCGAACGACTGGGTGGCCCCGTTGCCACTGACGGACGTGGTGCCACCGTCGTCACCGATCGCCAGAGCCTGGGGGGCGGCCGCGGCCGCGATGCCGGCGACGGAAGCGGCGACTGCGGCGGTTGCCCACAGCTTCTTCATGTTCGTTCCCTTCGAAAAGCGGGCTCCTGGGGGAGGAGCTGCATGATCATCAACTGCGTCAACCGCGAGGGGGTTTCGGTTTGTGCCCCATTCGGCGCAGCGCCCGGGGAGCTCGATTCGCCACGTGTACCCCGGTGAGCTCCCTCGAAAGGAGACACCACGTCCTCAGTACGGAGTATGGCGCGGCCGGGAAAAGCAATGGCCCGAGGAGCGGAAGGAAAGAAGAAGCGACGAGGTGAAGAAGCGACGAGGTGAAGAAGTGAAGAGGGGAATGCGTGGAGATCTGTACGACCGAATACCCGAATACAGGAAGAGTTGAATGCGTGAAGAGCCGAATGTGTGAAGAATCGGAAGGGCTGGAGAAACGCCGACGGGCCGCCGAGAGTTCGGCGGCCCGCTGACGGGAACTTCAGGAAGAGGACTACCGGTTGCCCACACCGTTGCCCGAGAGAACCGGGATGTCGTCCAGGATGTGCGACAGCGGCTCGTCGCCCTTGGCCTGGGTCGAGTTCTCGACGCACTGCTGGTTCTGCGGGGCCGACAGGATCGGGACGTCCTGTACGGCGATCGGCACGGCGCCGATGAGCGAACCGAGGTTCGCCTTGGCGGGCAGCCCGATGCAGGGCTTGTTCAGCGAGCCCTGGATGAGCGCCATCTGCGGGCTCATGTTGCCGTACGTCGCCGAGTTGCCGTACGACTGCATGGCACCGTTACCGCTGGTGGACGTCGTGCCACCGTCGTTTCCGATGGCCAGCGCCTGCGGCGCGGCCGCGGCGGAAACGCCGACGACGGAAGCGGCGACCGCGGCGGCGGCCATAACCTTCTTGATCACTAGCTAGTCCCTTCTGGAGAAACCCCGTCCACCGGAGCGCACTGGTCAACTGCGGCGGACGACCTTGGTTGCTCCCATTCACTCCGATGGCGCACACCGGCGAGGGACCCCGGGCTCGCGCGTGCCGTGGATTCCCACGCATTCCCGGCCGTTGAACGGGCCAACCGGGTGAATCATCGAAACCAATGCGAGGCCGCCGGGTTGATGCCAGGGCAGGAACACGCTGTCTCTGCCAGGAAAGGAACGCGAAATGTTCAAGAAGGCAATGGCCGCGGCGGCGGTCGCCGCTTCCGTCGTCGGTGTCTCGGCGGCGGCCGCGCCCCAGGCGCTTGCCATCGGTGACGACAACGGCACGACCTCGGTCAGCGGGAACGGCGCCACCCAGTCGTTCGGCAACTCGGTGACCGGCGGCAACATGAGCCCGCAGCTCAGCCTCGCGCAGGGCACTCTGAACAAGCTCTGTGTCGGCCTCCCGGCCAAGGCGAACGTCGGTTCGCTCGTCGGGGTCCTCGTGCCCGTCGCCGTCCAGGACGTTTCGGTCCTGTCGGCCCCGCAGAACCAGCAGTGCGCCGAGAACTCGACCCAGGCCAAGGGTGACGAGCCGCTGTCGCACCTGGTGGACGACATCCCGGTCGTGTCGGGCAACGGTGTCGGCAACCACTGACCGCCGCCGCTGAATCTTCGCCTCGAAGAGGCTCGGGCCGCCCGTCGTGTTCGACGCGGGCGGTCCGTTGCTCTTTCCGGTAATTCGCGGAAGCGTTTCTTCGCTTGTGCCGCCGGGGTGCTGACATGAAAACAGGGCAATTCGAGTGAATTCCCAAACGGCATGCGTTCCGCAGTTTCTTCGGGCGTCCCGCCCTCGTTTACAGCCTGCAGGTCATGAAGCGAGCCGTTCCCGTAGAGCTCGCTCGGCTTCGGCCGTCATAGGGGCATGACCGCAGATGAAGGGAAAGCACGTGAAGCACAAGAAGAGCGCTGCTGTCGTCGCCGGCGCGATCATGGCCCTGGGCATGGCCGCCCCGGCCTTCGCGGACGCTGGTGCCGAGGGCGCCGCCATCGGTTCCCCGGGTGTCCTCTCGGGCAACGTGATCCAGGTTCCCGTGCACATCCCCGTCAACGTGTGCGGCAACTCGATCGACGTCATCGGCCTGCTCAACCCGGCGTTCGGCAACGCCTGCGCCAACCACTGACGCGACAGGACACCAGCCACCCGGCTGTGTCACGGCCGGCCCTGGACCGCCTTTCCGGCTCCGGGGTCGGCCTTCCTCACTTCTTACTTCTCACTTCTTCACACAGGGAGGACAAGAGATTGCGACAGACCCTGAGCAAGGGAATGGTCATGGCCGCGGCCACGACGAGCATCCTGTCCCTGTACGGCACCCCCGCGTTCGCGGACGCGCAGGCGAACGGCGGCGCGGCGGACTCGCCCGGCGTCGGATCGGGCAACACGCTTCAGCTTCCGCTGAACGTACCGGTGAACGCCTGCGGCAACACCGTCAACGTGATCGCCGCGCTCAACCCGGCCTTCGGGAACGCTTGCGCCAACGGCACGGGTTCGCAGGGGACGCGGAGTTCGCGCGGTGTGACGCACCAGCCCGTCCACCACGAGGGCCGGGCCGGCCACGGTGGCGGTCACGTCTACCACGACCGGTCGGGCCCCGACCGCGGCACCGTGGGCACCGGCTCCGGCAGCCACGGCTCCGGCGGCCACGGCTCCGGCACCTCGGTTTCCCACGGCTCCGGCCCCCTGGACACGGGTTCCGCGGGCGCGGACTTCCACGGTTCCGGTGCCTGGGCGCACGGCGAGACACACGGTTCGCCCGGCCTCGGCTCGGGCAACAACGTGCAGGCCCCGGTGGACGTCCCGGTGAACGCCTGCGGCGACACCGTGAACGTGGTCGGCATCGGCAACCCGGCGTTCGGCAACGGCTGCGAGAACGGCTACGGCGACACCCCGCCGCCTCCCGTGACGCCGCCGACCACCCCGCCGCCGGTGACGCCGCCGGTGACGCCTCCCGTCACTCCTCCGGTGACGCCGCCGGTGACGCCGCCGGTGACGCCTCCCGTCACTCCGCCGCAGGCGCCGCCGGTCACCCCTCCCGCTCCTCCCACCCTGGCCCACACGGGCAGTGAGGATGTGCTGGGGTTCTCGGCCGCCAGTGCCGCGCTGCTGATCGGCGGCGCGGTCCTGTACCGGCGTGGCCGAGCCACGTCGCGTCGGTAGTACGCGGCACCAGCAGGATGCCCGTACGGGGCTTCGGGTGCCGGACGCCTTACCGTGTCCGGCACCCGAGCTCGTCGTCCGGGCCGGTCCCGGATCTGTTCCCGGGGCCGTCATGACGTCTTGAAGAGACCCGGCGCCGAGGACCCGACCTCCCGGCCCGCCGCGGGCGGGCCGCCGGACACCGCGGCCAGGCTGCCGCGCGGTGCGCCGCCGAGCGGCCCGAGCCGCTCGTGCCCCCCGAACCCGTCGCTCTCGACGTGACGTTCGGCCCCAGCGGCGCGCCCTCGCCGCCGCCCGGCCCCACCGTCTCCAGCCGTACGCGGTGTGCCGTACGTCTCCCGCCGTCGCGCGGGCCACGGCGCTCGCGTCATCCATCGGGATGAGCCCCGCCGGACGAGACGGACGTGCGGCCACTCGGAGCAATGCCGGGACGATTTCGGTGCCGCCCACGGCGGGCGCTGACCACGAGTGCGTCCCGCGGACGAAAGCGCGGTCCACGGAAGGGAATTCCCGGACCTTCCCTCGGTTCGGTCACTCTCGCGGGTGATCGGCATGCCCGAAAGACGACGCCCCTGTTGGCGGAATGGGTATTTATATGACTGGGTGTCAGTGGAGGAGGAGAAAGAAAGCAGCCGGAGCAGCAGAGAGCGGAGAGGAGCAGGCATGGCCCCACAACAGCAATGGTCCCGGAGCGGAAGGCTGGCATTCGTCGCGGCCGGCGTCGTCGCGTCGATCGCCCTGGCGCCGGGTCCGGGATACGCCGTGGGTGCCGGGGCGGTGCGCGTCGCCGATCCTCCGGCACCGGCACCGGCGTCGGTGACACCGCAGGCGCAGACGCCCGTGCCGCCCGCACCGGCCGTGCCCTCCCCGCCGGCTGTGCCACCCGAGTCCGTGAAGCCGGCCGTGCCGACGGCTCCCGCCGCGCCCGTGACGCCGCCGAAACCCGCCGCGCCCGTGACGCCGCCGAAACCCGCGGCGCCCGCCAAGCCCGCGACGCCCGCGCCGGTCACCGCACGCCCGGCCTTCGGGGCCTACCTCGACTACGGCCCGATGGGCGTGGCCCGGATCGCCCAGCTCAGCCAATGGCTGGGCGGCACCGAACTGCGCGTCGGGCACACGTACCTGCCCGGTGACCGCTGGAGCAACATCGAGGGACCGCCCGGCTTCCTCGACGTCTGGGCGGACTGGCGGCGCGAGCGGGCCGACCGGATGCTCGTCCTCAACGTGCCGATGCTGGAGCGCAACGAGGAGAACGTCTCCGACCCCGAGGTGCGGGCGCTGCTGCGGCAGGGCGCGGACGGCGCTTTCGACCGGCACTTCCGCGCGCTCGCCCAGCGGCTGGTCCGGCTGAAGGTCCCGGACACCGTCGTCGTGCTCGGCTGGGAGATGAACGGCATCACCTACACCCACCGCTGCGGCCCGGACCCGGAGGCGTGGAAGAAGTACTGGAACAGGATCGTCACCGTCATGCGGTCGGTGCCGGGCCAGAAATTCCGGTTCGACTTCACCCCGAGCCGCGGCCTGGACGCGATTCCCTGGACGCAGTGCTATCCGGGGGACGACACGGTCGACATCATCGGCATGGATTCCTACGACCAGCCGCGCGGACTGTCGTTCGACGAAGAGGTGAACGAGCCGTACGGCCTTCAGGAACACGTGGACTTCGCCAAAGCTCACGGCAAGCCCATTTCGTATCCCGAATGGGGGCTCTTCCGCAACGGCGACAACGCGGCGTACATGAAGCGCATGCTCGCGTGGATGGACGACCACCGGCCCCTGTACAACACGCTGACCGACTACTGCCCGCACGGCGTGTGGCAGTGCGCGGACAATCCGAAGGCGTCCGAGGTGTACCGCACGGTGCTCTCCGGCCACACCGCCTCGACGCCGGTGCCGCCCGGGCCGGTCCCGACGCCCGTGCCCACACCCGTACCCCAGCCGGTTTCCACTCCCGTGCCGACGCCGGTGCGCCCTCCCGACTGTTCGCCGGTCGAGCTGGGTGACTGGGTGGAGTACTGGCTCGGGGGGAAGCTCTGCCTCCGTTTCGACTGGTGGTCGCGCAACCGGTGACCGGAGCCTGATCGGGAGATCGTGGTGGCGGCATGCCGTTCACGGCCTGTCGCCGCCACGCTCCCTCCAGCGGCGCACCAGCTCCTTGCCCCGGCTGCGCGCGACGACGTCGCAGACCGCCGCCGACAGCAGCGGCGCCGTCCGCCGCCGGGCCAGCAGCAGCCGCTGGTTGACGACGGGATACGGGCGCCAGTGGTGCTTGTAGGGCTCGTCGCCGCGCAGCAGACTCAGCGCCCTGCGGCCGTCCCCCTCGGTGTGCCGGGCGCAGGCGTCCAGCAGCATCACGGCGACGTCCGCCTTCCGTTCGCGCAGACCGGGATGGGCCCCGTAGAGGTAGCCGCCCGCCAGCCGCGGGGACAGCAGGGTGAGGTCCACCGCCATCACGGTGCCGTCGAGCCGGAACTCGGTGACCACCGCGTCCCCGGAGCTCACCATCGGTCCGACCGACCGGACCAGGTGCTCGGCGAACCGCTCCTGGAGATGCTCGGACGTCACCTTCCGCCCCTGCCACTGCAGTCGGTGCAGTTCCAGCAGCCGGCCCAGCGCGGTGTCCACCTCCCCGGCGGGCACGATCCTGCGCTCGACGCCCAGCGCGGAGAGTTTGCGCAGCTTGGCCCGCACGCGCTGGGCCTTCGAGGCGGGCAGCCTGCTCACCAGTTCGTCCATCGAGAGGGCGGGCAGTTCCAGACAGACCGAGTCGCGCACCCGGCGCCGCGGTCCGCGCCAGCGCTCGTAGATCCGCTCCACCGCGCCGCCGGGCCGTACCTCGCGGAAGTCGATCAGCGCGCTGCGGGCGGCCAGCGACAGTCCCTCGGCGAGCGTCGCCGTCGCGCGGTCGGCGCAGTCGTCGTCGATGAGGACGTCGCCGTAGTCGGAGATGGACCCGCCGAGGGGGACCAGCGCGGGCAGGGGGCGGTGCACGCGCATCAGGGGCGCGGCCGCGCGGAGTTCGTCGCCCTCGCGGACCAGGACCAGACGGAGGCGGCCGGGGGTGCCGTACGACAGCCACCAGGAGTACAGCCAGGCGTGGTTCTGGAACGGGGTGGCGGCGGCACACCGGCCGTAGAGGCGTCCCCAGGCGGGTGCCAGGGCGGCGAACTCCCGCTCGTCGGTGACGATCTCGGCCCGCAGGGTGCTGTCGAGCGCGGCGGCCGCGGTGCCGTTCACAGCTGTCCGTGCGCGTCGGCGGCGGTCGCCGGGTTCGGTACGGAGGCCGTTCGCGCGAAGTCCCTGTCCCGCCGCGGACGCACCAGCAGGACCAGGCCGCCCAGCAGCCCTCCGGCGCTCGCGCCGACCAGCGCGGTCACCTTCGGCGACGGCGAGGAGGGGGCGGTCGGTTTCATCGCGCGGGAGAACTGGAGGAGTTCGACGTGCGTACTGGTACGGGTGGCGTTGGCGTGTTCGGTCAGCGAGCGCGAGACGGCGTTGGCCATGGCCGCCGCGAGGCCCGGCCGCGAGGAGGTGGCCGACACGGCGACCATCGGCGCGTCGGGCGAGGTCGCGGTCTGCACGCTGCGCTGGAGCGTCCGCACCGGCACCCCGGCCCGCGCCTGCGCGTTCGCGAGCACCGCGAGCTGCGTGGCGACCCGGCCGTACGCCTGCGCGAAGCCGAGCGCCGACGCCGGGTCGGATTTCTCCGTGGGCACGGCGATGACGTAACTCGTCGCCGTGTACGTCGGGGGCTTCTCGACGCCGTACGCGCCGCCGAGCGCGCCGCCCAGCACGGCACCCGCGACGAGCAGGGTCCACGGCGGCAGGCCCCTGCGACGGGCCGCGGGCGTGTCCGCCGGGCCGGGAGTGCCGGCCGGTCCGGCCGGGCCGGGCGCGTCCGCGGGGTGTGCCGGATCGGCGGGACGGTGCTGCCTGGTGGAGATGTCGGTCATGAGGAACTCACTCCCAGAGGGGTGCAGGAGACGGCGGCCGCGTACACGTCCATGAGCTGGGCGGCGCTGCGGGTGATGCTGTAGTGGTGGGCGGCGTCCGGTACCGAGCGGGGCCCGGGACCCGCTCCGCGGACCGCCCGGAGGGCCCGTACGAACGAGTCGGCGCCCCCCTGGACCCGGCGTGCGCCGGGCGCGGCATCCGCCGGCAGGTCCTCGACGGCGGGGCAGGAGACGTACAGGACCGGCAGGCCGGCCGCCATCGCCTCCACGACCGCGAGCCCGAAGGCCTCCTCGGCGCTGGGCGACGCGAGGACGTCCATGGCCGCGGTCAGCGACGGCAGATCGGCGCCCGGAAGGCCGCCGGTGGGGCGCTCGCCGGTGAACAGCACCCGGTCCGCGACCCCGGCCCGCTGCGCGGTCCGCCGCAGCACGCTTTCCTCGGTGCCGCCCCCGACCAGCAGCAGCCAGTGATCCGGGGGCAGTTCGGCCAGCGCGCGGATCAGGACGTCGAACCGCTTGGCCGCCGTGAGCCGGCCGACACCGCCCACGACGTAGGCGCCCTCCGGCAGTCCGAGCCGGCGACGGGTGCGTGCGCGCAGCGCCGGGTCGAAGCGGAAACGTTCCACGTCGATGCCGTTCGGGACGACCTCGATGCGCGGTCCGGGCACGCCCCAGCGGCGCAGCCGGTCGGCCACGGTCGGCGAGACGGCGACGGTGGACCGGCCGAGCCGCTCACTGGCGAGATAGAGCGCGCGGACACCCGTGCTCAGCCTGCGCCCTTCCATCTGCGAGTCGCCCAGGGAGTGTTCGGTGGCGACGACGGCCCTCACCCCGGCCAGCCGCGCGGCGATCCGGCCGTACACGCACGCCCGGTAGAGATGGGTGTGGACGAGGTCGTAGCGGCCTCCGCGGATCAGCTTCGTCAGCCGGGGGAGCGCGGCGAGGTCCCGGTTGCCGGTCATGCCGAGGTGGACGACGCGTACGCCGTCGTCGGTGAGTCCGTCGGCGACCGCGCCGGGGTTGGTGAGCGTGACCACGTCGCAGTCGACGGGCAGATGCCGCAGGAGCAGCCGCAGTTGCTGTTCCGCGCCGCCGACACCGAGGCCGGTGATGATGTGCAGGGCCTTCATCAGGCCCCCTCGACCGGGCGCCGCCGCAGCCGGTGCAGCTTGAGTTTCAGCAGCAGGCGTACGGCGGTGTCGTGCTGCCCGATGTGGACGCGCGGCAGGGCGTGCGGGCCGGTCAGCGGGCCGGGATCGATTCCGCAGCCGTAGGCGTAGCCGGCGTGGCGGACGGCGTCCACGACTCGCGCGTCGATGGTTCCGTAGGGGTAGCAGAAGCCGTCGACGGGAGCACCGGTCAGGTCCGAGAGCACGGCTCTGCTCTCGGCGACCTCGGAGTGCAGCAGGGCGTCGTCGAGCTGGGTCAGGTCGATGTGGGTGAGGCCGTGCGAGCCGATCTCGACGCCCTCGGCGGCGGCCTGCCGGATGCCCCGGGCGCCGAGCAGCGGCTTGCGGGGACCGAGCGGGTCCCAGGCGTTGTCGCCGTCCAGCCGGCCCGGCAGGACGAAGAGGGTGGCACCGCAGTCGTGCCGGTGCAGCAGGGGCAGGGCGGTCTCGACGAAGTCGGCGTATCCGTCGTCGAAGGTGAGACCGACCAGACCGCGGCTCTTTCCCCGGGCGCGTGCGGCGAGCAGTTCGGCCATGCTCACACCGCGCAGCCCGCGGCGCCGCAGCCATCCCAGCTGGTGGTCGAGACGGTCCGGCGAGACGGTGATGCTGTACGGGTCGTCGGAGCAGTCGCCCACGGAGTGGTACATCGCGACCCAGGGGACCGTGTCGGCGGCCCGCGCGGCGCTGTGGAAGCAGGTGCGGCGGCGGGGGTCGGTGGCGGCGCGGGCGTCGACACGTCTGAAGCGGTCAGCGGAAACGGACATGCGGCAGCCTTCGTTTGAGGGGACGGAGGACGGGTGCGAGGGCCTGGACGCCCAAGGCCCAGGCCAGCACGGCGAAGACGGCGGTCACGACGGTGCCGCCGAGGACGAGACCCACCAGGGGGGAGTGCGTACGGCTCGCGCAGAGCGCCCCCACCGCGCCCGCGACGAGCGCCGCGCGCACCGGTTTGCCCAGTTCGGCGACCACCCGCCGGGTGCGGATCGGCACACTGCGCGGACCCATGCCGCACAGCAGGAGCAGGGCGCTGAGGGTGATGCCGCCCGCGTTCGCCGCGGCGATCCCGCACACCCCCCAGGTACCGACGGCGAGCGCCCCGATCCACGAGGTCGCGACGATTCCCGCGGTCATCGCGAACAGCGGGTACCAGGTCGGCCGCCCCGACGAGAAGTACGAGCGCACGAGCGCGCCCACCAGGGTGTGGCCGAGGAGCCCGAGCGCGTAGACCCGCATCACGGAGGCGGTGGCCGCGGTGTCCTGCGCGGTGAACGCACCCCGCTGGAAGAGCAGTTGGATGATCTGGGGCGCGCACGCGATGACCGCCGCGGTGCCGAGGAGCACGGTGCAGGAGACCAGTGCCAGGTCACGCTCCACCCGGACGCGGGCCCGCTCGGTGTCGCCCTCGGCCATCGCCTGTGCCACCACCGGGAAGGTGACGGTGCACAGCATCAGCGAGAGCACCATCGGCATCTGGGCGACCTTCTGCGCGTAGTTCAGGTGTGAGATGGCGCCGGCGGGCAGGGACGAGGCCAGGAACCGTTCGATCAGCACCTGCGACTGCCGGCACAGGGCGAAGAGCAGCACCGTGCTGACCAGCGTCAGGTCCATCGGACGGGATTCCGCGACGTCCGCCCCGTCCGTGACCGTCTCGTGCCGTCCGAGCTGACGCCAGAGCGAGGGCGCCTGCGCGACCACCATCAGGGCGCCGCCCACCGCGACCCCGAGGGCCGCCGAACGCACCCCCCAGCGGCCGCCGAGGACGAACATCGCCGTGATGATGCCGGTGTTGTACGCGACGTAGATCGCCGCGGGCGCGACGAAACGGCGGTGCGCGCGCAGTGCGGCGCTGCAGTACCCGGCGAGTCCGAAGGTGAACACGCAGGTGGCCGTCAACCGGGTGCAGTCCACCGCGAGCCTCGGGTCCGGCAGGCCCGGCGCGAGGGCCTCGACGAGGTAGGGCGCCCCGGCGATCAACAGCGCGGCGACGGCCGTGACGGCGAGCGTCAGCCGGGGCAGGGTCGCGGCGACCAGGGCGCGGACCGGGTCGCCGACGGCGCCCTGGGCGCGCCGCGCCACGGCCATGCTGAACGCCGGTACGAGCACGAAGGCCAGGCCGTCCTCGATCAGCAGCGTCGCGGCGAACTCGGGCAGTGTCCAGGCGACCAGGAAGGCGTCCGTCGCCGAGCCGGCTCCGAACAGGTGGGCGAGGGCCTGGTCGCGGCCGAGGCCCAGCAGGGCTCCGGCGATCGACAGCGCGATCGTGACGAGGGCGGCCTTGGCGAGGAACCGGTTGGAGGCGGTCTCCCCGGAGGAGGGCGCTGCGGAGGGGATCTCCAGGGCGGGAGCGGGGGCTGAGGAGATCGTCGGGGGAGAGGGGAGGGAGGGGGCGGCGGAGACGAGCGGGCCGGGCGGGCCGGGCGGGCCGGGCGGGACGGGCAGGACGGGCAGGACGGGCAGGACGGGCGGGACGGGCAGGACGGGTGGGCCGGACGGGCCGGGCGGGACGGAGGAGAGGGGTGGGGAGGACAAGGAGGGAAGGGCGAGCGGGTCGGACGGGGTACGGGCAGGGGTGGTGTCGCGGGCGGGCGAGAGGGCGCACAGGTCGTCGGTGCCGGCGTCGCCGTCGTCGGTCGCCGCCCGCGGAGGCTGCACCGTCATCGTGTCGAGGCCCCCTCGGGAGCGCCCGCCGTCGGTGAGGACGCGGAGGAGGACGCCGACGAGGACACGGGCACGGGCGGCGCCGCCGCTTCGGAGACCGGCGAGGTCGGGGACACCTGGGCCTCGGGGCCCAGCGCGGTCGGGAAGCCCTCGGTCACGGCGGTCGGCCGGGCCGAGGCGTCGAAGACCGGTGACGTCGGGGACACCCCGGCATCGGAGGCCAGGGACAGCGGGGACGCCGGGTCCACCAGGGCCCACCAGGCCACCAGACCGAAGCAGACACCCGTCAGTACGGTCGAGGGCCCGCCGATGTCCGCGTACACGAAGTCCACCAACTGCCAGCCGAGCAGTCCGCACGAGACCAGCGCGCAGTCGAGCCCCGACGGGGCCCGGACCGGGCGGCCGAGCCCCGCCGGTGCGCCCGGCGGCGCCCGGCGCACCCGGACCAGCCCGCGCAGCGCGCACACCAGGAGCGCCAGCCAGCTGCCCGCGAGGGCGAGCAGCCCGATCAGTCCCTGCTCGCTCAGCACGAGCAGATACATGTTGTGCGGGGAGAGCAGCGGCTGCTTGCTGTAGGCGGCTCCGGCGCCCCCGATGTCGCTGCCCGAGGAGAGGGCGAGCGAGGCGTGACCGTCGCGTTGGTCGGGGAAGCCCTTGAGCCCGACCCCGGTGAGCGGGTGGTCGCGCCACATGTCGACCGCCGCCGCCCACATGGTGTACCGGTCCACCACCGACTGGTCCGGGGCGTCGGTGACCCGCGTGATGCTGTCGAGGCGCTCCTGGAGCATCTCCGTACCGACGCCGAGCCCGCCCACCAGGATCACGGCCACGGCCGCGACGACGGCACCCACCCGGACCGCGCGCCGCAGCCCCGCCAGCGTCAGCTGCGCACCGCAGGCCAGCGCCGTGGCGATCCACGCGCCCCGGCTGAACGACAGCGCGAGCGGCGGCAGCAGTGCCAGGGCGCAGACCACGGCCGAGGTCCGCTGCCGCGTCGTACCCGAACCGAGCGCCAGGGCGACCGCGCACACCAGCCCGAAGGCGACCACCGTCGCCATGCCCATCACGTCCGTCGCCCCGAAGGTCCCCACGGCCCGGACGTCCTCGCCCTGGTAGGAGGCACCGGTCCCGGTGACGTACTGGTGCACCCCGACCGTGCCCTGCCACAGCGCCAGGGCGACGAACGACCAGGCGAGCAGCCGGAAGTCGCGGCGGTCCCGGACCAGCAGCAGCACGGCCGCGGGCACCAGGACGAAGATCTGCAGATACCGGGTGAGACCGGTGATCCCGGCCCCGGGGCCCGCCGCGTCGGCCGCCGCGACCGCGATGCCGACCACGGGCAGCGCGAGGACCACCGCCGCGCCCGGGGACAGAGGACGCCGGCGGTGTCGTACGAGCCGTACCGCGCAGCCGACCACGAGCAGACCGGACATGGCGTCCGCGATGCTCGCGCCGCCCTCTCCGCTCGGCGCGATCGGCAGCCCGAGCAGCGCGATCACCGCCATGACGGGCAGGACCGGCAGCGCGCCGCGCGCCCCGGACACCAGGGAGCCCAGCGGCGAGCGGGGGGTGGCCCGCGGTGGGCCGGAGGTCTGCGCCGCGTAGGGGGCCCGCGGCGACCGGGGGGTGACCGGCGGTCGGTCGGATCCGGCCCGCGGGGGGTGGGAGGCGGCCCGCGGCGGGTGGGGCAGGGCTCGGCTCATCGGCTCAGCTCCCCGTCGGGCGTACCAGCGAGGCCGCCGTGCGCAGCAGGATGCAGACGTCCTGCCACAGCGACCAGTTGTCGATGTACGCGTTGTCGAACCGGCAGCGGTCCTCGATCGACGTGTCGCCGCGCAGCCCGTGGATCTGGGCGAGGCCGGTGATGCCGGTCTGCATGCGGTGGCGAGCCGCGTAGCCCGGATAGGTCTGGCTGAACTTGGCCACGAAGTAAGGCCGTTCGGGACGCGGGCCGACCAGGCTCATGTCGCCCCACAGGACGTTCCACAGCTGAAGCAGTTCGTCGAGCGAGGTGCGCCGCATGAAGTGGCAGAAACGGCTCATCTCCCGCTCGCCCGCGACGCTCCAGCGGGTCGCGGCCTCGTGCGCGTCGACCGGGCGGTGGGTACGGAACTTCAGCAGGGTGAAGGGCCGCCCGTCCTTGCCGATGCGTTCCTGCCGGAAGACCACGCCCGGTCCGTCGCTCAGCCGCAGCGCGACCGCGCACACCAGCAGCAGCGGGCTGACCACGAGCAGCAGCGCCCCGGAGACGGCGACGTCGAGAAGCCGCTTGCCGAGGTTCCCGTGAGCCCTGGAGACGTTGATCCGCCGGCAGGAGAACCCGGCGAGCCGCCCGCTTCCGGCCGCCCTGCCGCTCGCGGCTCCGTAGCTTCTGCCCCGCGGCGCTCCGTACGGGATCTCCTGCGACGGCGAGTCCGCGTCGACGTGCCACAGCACACAGCCCGCCTCGCTCAACGCCCGCAGCAACGGCCCGTGTTCACCGCGCGGCTCCACCACGAGCACGGCGCGCACGCTGTTCTGGATGAGGGCCCGCTGCACCTCCTCGCCGGTGGTGAGGACCGGTAGCCCCTCGCCGCCGGCCGTCTGGGCGGAGACGACACCCACCGGACGCAGACCGCACCGCGGGTGACGCAGGAAGGCCGCGGCCACCCGCTGGGCGGTTCCCGCGGGACCGATCACCAGGGTGGCGTCGGGGCGCAGGACCAGGGCGCGTCGGCGGCGCCAGTGCACGAGGGCGCGGCCCGCGCAGTTCACCGCCGACTGCAGCGCGCAGCCCACGGCCAGGGTCCGGGCGGACAGCGCCGCGCCCGGGGAGAGCGCCGCCGACAGGGCCGCGAGCGCGCACCACGTCACCACGACGCGCCCGCACACGGCGGGCAGGTCGTCGAGGGCGGTGGGGATCGGCCCGGGACGGTACAGCGCGCCGTGCGCGTTCAGCGCGAGTAACCCGAGCAACAGCGCGACGAGGAGCGGCGGATGCCGCTGGACCTGGGCGAGGGACAGTCCCGCCAGCAGCGCCGCACCGCCGTCCGCGACGAGCAGGGGCAGCCACGGGGCACGGGGGGCGGACAGCCGCTGTCCGGCGGGGAACCTGAAGCCGTCGGCGGCCCCGCGCGAAGGGATGACCGAGACGGGCGAGAATCCGTACTCCCGGGGCTCTCCGCCGGGGGAGGGAACGGTGCTTTCCGCAGTCACGTGTGGATGGGCTCCCTGCACTCGGTGTGTTCCCCGCACGCGGCGCGCCCGCCGGTCCTCGCGGTGAGCAACTCGCGGTAGACCTCCGCGACCGCGTCGGCCGCGCGCCGCACGTCGTGCGTGGTCAGTACGTGGCGTCGCCCCTGCCTGCCTAGCGACTCGCGCAGCGGCGCGTCGGCCAGCAGGTCGCAGATGGCGCGGGCCAGCGGGGCCGGCGCCTGGGAGGGCACCAGACAGCGGGTGTCGAGGCCCGGCGGCAGGCTCTCGCGGGCGCCGTCCACGTCCGTCATCACGACCGGGCGTCCGCAGGCCATGGCCTCCAGCGGCGCCAGCGCCATGCCCTCCCAACGGGACGGCAGCACCACCAGATCGGCGGCCTGGTACCAGGGCACGGCGTCGTCCGCGGCTCCGGCGAACAGCACGTCTCCGGGCGCCTCGGCCCGCAGCCGCGCGTCGTTCGGACCGTCCCCGACGAGCACGAGCCGGGCCGCGGGCATCCGCCGCCGTACGGTGTCCCACGCCCGCAGCAGGACGTCCTGGCCCTTCTGCCGGCACAGCCGTCCGACGCATACGACCAGGGGAGCCGCCGGGTCGAGCCGGTCGAGCAGCGGGATCCCGGTCCGTACGGTCTCCGCGTCCGCGGGGTGGAAGCGCTCGGTGTCGACACCGTTGGGGATCACGCTCCATGTGGCCCTGATCCCGGCGCGCACCCCGGTGACCCGCTCCGCCTCACTCACACACACCACCCTGGACGCCCAACGCGCCGCCCACCGCTCCCACTTCAGCGCGAGGTCCGCGGGGACGCCCTCGACGGCCTCGAACGACCAGGCGTGCGGCTGGAACACGGTCGGCACCCGGCCACGCAGGACGAGCCGGCCGGCGAGCCCGGCCTTGGCGCTGTGCGCGTGCACCACGTCCGGACGGGCCTCGGCGACGACGCGGGCGAGCCGCCGTACCTCACCGACCAGCCGGGGACCCGGCGCACGCGTGGCCTGCCAGTGCGTCACGTCGGTGCCGAGCGCCCGCAGGGTGTGCGCGAGGCCACTGTCCTGCGGGCAGGCCGCGGTGACGTGCAGTCCGGCGGCGAGCTGTGCCTTCACCAGGTCGGTCAGCACGCGGGCCACTCCGCCGTCGACCGGCTGGCTGAGGTGCAGGACCCGCGGCGGGGGGTCGCTCGTTGGCAATGACATGCGCGGGTTCCTTAGTGACGGGCGGCGCTCTGACGCGCGTGTCACCGCTGCGCGTCGACGGCGGCGAACAGCGCTCCGACCCAGGCCGCGTCCCGCTGCGAAACGAGCCGGACGCCCAACTGGTCACCCCCGGACCGGAATTCCTTGTCCGGGCCGCGGACATCGGAGTCGTTTCCGGGAGCGTTCGAGTACGGGGGCACGCGTTCGGCCGGGGCGTCCTCCGGCCCGGTGACCGACGGGTCGGGTACGTCGCCCAGGGGGCCGGTGGCGTGGGTCCGCGCGGGCTGCGCCGTGCGCACACTCGGAGTGGTCGGCGCGCTCGGCATGGTCCGCACGCTCGGCGCGGTCGGCTCATCGCTTTCGGCCGGCGGGCTCAACGGGGCCCGGGCGCTGCCGTGTTCTCCGTGGGCCTTCGCGGGGCCGCCCGCCGTGCGGTGGGCGACGAGGGCGGAGCGGCCCACCGTCGCGCGACGCGGCAGAGGGCCCGGGGAATGACGCATGACCGGCGTTGCCCTTTCGGGAAAGGTTCTCGACCGGCGGAGGAACGGAGATCCGCAGATCACTTGGGTGCGCGCTGGCTCTCCCGTCGGTTTTCGACTTTCGACGCCTTCCGGCATCTGGATCCGAGCAGCCTCGGGAGGTGACCGACTCTAGCCGTTATCTGTATTTATTTGTCGAAACCTGACAAGTGTGTCGTAATGATGGAATATTCATCGAGGTCAGGGGCGTGCGTGAGTCCCGGGGCCACCGGAGTCGTCGTCCAGGGGTTCGCGAGATCACCCCTTTGGAGGCACAACCCGCGCGTGCGCCGCGCGTTGATTCCTGCGCTGGGCATTCCGCCCCGCCGTTGTGACGATTTCAAGGAGCACTTCTCCATGTCGCGTATCGCGAAGGGCCTGGCCCTGACCTCCGTTGTCGCCGCCGCCATGGCGGGCACCGCCGGCATCGCCGCCGCCGACAGCGACGCGCACGGTGCGGCCGTCGGGTCCCCGGGCGTCCTGTCGGGCAACGTCCTGCAGGTTCCGGTCCACATCCCGGTCAACGTCTGCGGGAACACCATCGACGTGATCGGCCTGCTGAACCCCGCGTTCGGCAACACCTGCGTCAACGGCTGACGCAGACGCGCACCCTTCTGCCGGCCGTCCTCCCTCAGGGGAGGGCGGCCGGTCCGCTTTGCCCCGAACGGCGAGGTGATCGCCGGTGCCCCGAGCGGCGAGGTGATCGCCGGTGCCGCGGAGGGCGACGTGATCCGTGGTGCCGCGGAGGGTGACGTGATCGCCCGTGCCGTGGACCGTCCGGTGATCCCTCATGCCGTGAACGGCCGGTCAATCCCTACGCCGTGAACACCTGTGCGGTGAACGTCAACCATGTGAACACCGGTGACCGGTCTCCCACCTTCCTGGGCGTGGGGAGCGGTGCGTGAGGCGACGCGGTCGCCTGCCCGCCGTCGTGCCGACCGATCCGGTCGGCACGACGGCTGTTTCGCGTCGGCGGTTTATCGGCGGCTCTTGTATGAGAATGCGATGCGCCGTTCCGGGATGGGGTGTTCGGGTGGGCTGCAGGAATCTTCTGCACACGGGGTTTCCGTCCAGTGCGGGGCTCGTTAGGCAGGGCGCAGTGAAAAACTCCCGCCGGTGACGCGAGTTGCCGAAGAAAGGAACACGATGAAGTCCCTGAAGGCCGCCGCAGTCGTCGCCGGATCCATGGTCATCGCTGGTGCCGCCGCGCCCGCCTTTGCCGCCGGGGCCTCCGACCTCACGCCCAGCAGCCTCAACGGCGCCCTGGACACCATCACCAGCCAGCGCTCGCTCAGCCTGAAGGACGTGCAGCCCCTGCAGCACCAGTCGGACACGCTCGACAGCGAGAAGAAGGGCTCGGTCCTCAACTCCCTGAACGGCACGACGAAGACGCTCAACTCGGCCGGTGGCCCCGCCCAACTGCTCGGCGGACTTCCGCTCCAAGGCTGATCGGTCCATTCGGCGCCTGTCCTTTCCGAAAGGCCTCTGGACGTATCCGTGGGCTGCGGCACATCGCCAAGGAAAGGCCGGACGACGAACACCGCCGAGAAGGCCGCTCTTCATTTTTCGTCACCGCCGGAACGGCCGCGGGTGCCGCACCGGCAGCGCCCTCGCCGACGCCGGTGCGGAGGGGGCGGCGGTCAAGTCCCCGGTGTCGCCTCCGGCACCGTCGTTCAGGGTCCCCGTGAATGTTCCGGTGAACCTCTGCGGCGACACGATCGACGTCGCCGACGTGCTCAACCCGGTGTTCGTGAACCCCTGCGCCGACCAGTGACACCTCGTGCGCACGACTGACGTCACGCGCCCGCGACGGGGGCCGTCGGTAAGGTCCGGAGCGGAAGCCGTGGGCAAAGTCCGCGGGGGAGACCGTCAGCAGATTCGCGGCGGGGGCTGTCAGTGAAGGGGAAGGGCCGGCTCCGTGTCCCGCGGATCCGGCCCTTTCGCATGGACCGACTCCATTGTGTTCGAGGCGTGTCCCTCATTCGTGTGGTCACCCACCCGCTTGTCGCCCGGTCGGGTGAGAAAGCGTGAGGTCCGTTCGGGTGCGTCGATAAGGTTCCGCGGTGACCTCAACCTCAAGCGAAACGCGCCCTTTCCGGGCCGTCGATCTCGGCACGCTCGCCGTCATGGCCTTCAGCGGTGAAGCCCCCGACGGGGACATGCCCTATCTCCTCGCCTATTCCCTGGGCGACGGCGAGGGCGGCCCCGGGGCCTCCACGGTCGCCATCGAGGAACTGCTGCGCAACAACGGTCTGCCCGTCGGGGACACGCTCCTCGACGGTTCCCGGCAGCCGAGCCTGCCGCTCACCCTTCTCGTCGAGGCCGGCCAGGCCGTCGTCACCATGCCGTACCTCAACGCGCAGTGCGTCGTACCACCGGAGTGGCTCGCGGCGGTCGGCGAACGCGGCTACGCCTACTTCCTCTTCGCCACCCGGGCCTGGCCCGAGGCGGAACCGGGCAGGCCCGTCGCCCCCGAGAGCCTGGCCGCGTTCGCCGGTGACGAGGAAACCCTGCTCAGCGCGGCACACGTGCTCCTGCCCGCGCGCAGCCTGCGCGGCTGATGACACGGACCGCGGGGAGCAGCCGTGCGTTCGCCCTGATGCTGGTGATCACCGGTGCGGCCGGTCTGCTCGCCGCGTGGGTCATCACGATCGACAAGTTCAAGCTGCTGGAGAACCCGGACTTCGTGCCGGGGTGCAGCCTGAACCCGGTCGTCTCCTGCGGCAACATCATGAAGAGCGAGCAGGCCTCGGCCTTCGGGTTCCCCAACCCGATGCTGGGCCTGGTGGCGTACGGCATCGTGATCTGCGTCGGAGTGAGCCTGCTGGCGCGGGCCACCTTCCCGCGCTGGTACTGGCTGACCTTCAACGCCGGCACCCTCTTCGGTGTCGGATTCTGCACCTGGCTGCAGTTCCAGTCGCTGTACCGCATCAACTCGCTTTGCCTGTGGTGCTCGCTGGCCTGGGTCGCCACGATCATCATGTTCTGGTACGCGACATCATTCAACGTACGAAATGATTTTCTGCCCGCTCCTCGGTGGGTGAAGGGATTCCTGGGTGAATTCACCTGGGTCTTTCCGCTGCTGCACGTCGGCATCATCGGCATGCTGATCCTGACCCGGTGGTGGGATTTCTGGACGAGCTGACCACGGGGTCCGCCGGGGGGAATCCTGAGGTGAAGGCGTTGGCGAGGACGTCGACCGGTACGGACCCTGCGTCCCCGAATCCTGACAGGGACCGCACCCAGGACGAAGCCGGCCACTCGAGGAATTCCCGCCGCCGTCGTGACCGGCGTCGCGGCACCGGCCGGTGCCCCCGCCACGACACCGGCGATCGCAGCCCGGACGGAGGCAGAGCCGGGCATGGGCGCGGGGGGACAGCCGTACGACGAGCCGTGAGCCGTGAGCCGTCAGGTGTGGGCTGTGGACCGTGAGCCGTCAGGTGTGGGCCGTGAGGGCCACCGCCGCTGGAACCGACCGAATCCGCCGAGGAGAGAACCATGTCCGTCAGCAGAGTGCCGAGCAGAGTGCCGGTGACCCGGAGGGGTGTGATGCACGGCCTGCTCGCGTCGGCGGCCGCCGCGGTGCTCGCCCCCGTCGTCGCCGCGTCGTGGCCCCCGAGGCTCCCCGGCTCCGAGGACGTGTCCTTCGACGAGATGTACCACGGCCGCCACATCCTGGGCGCCAGGACCGGAGCGGGCGGGCGTGCCGCGGTCGGCGGCGGTGAGTGGCACGTCACGGTGGACGGCCGGCCGCTGCACCTGATGCGACGGGCGGACGGGAGTTACTTGAGCATGGTGGACCACTACCAGTCGTATCCAACCGCACTGGCCGCCGCGCGTGCCGCCGTCGACGAACTGAGTCCCTCGGAGCAGCTTCGCGGCGTGGAGGCGGAGGGGAGCGACCACCGTGGCGTACACGCGTAAGGACGTCAGCAAGCTGACCGGAGCGGAACGACGCCGGTTCGTCGCCGCGATGCTGGAGGTCAAACGCCGGGGCGAGTACGACGAGTTCGTGCGGACGCACATCGAGTACTACGTGGCGGACGGCGACCGGAGCCTGCGCGCGGCCCACATGGCGCCCTCGTTCCTGCCCTGGCACCGGCGGTTCCTGCTGGAGCTGGAGCGGGCGCTGCGCCGTGTGGACTCCGCCGTGAGCGTGCCCTACTGGGACTGGACACGGGAGCGGAGGCCGTCCTCCGTGCCCTGGACCGCGGACCTGCTCGGCGGCAACGGGCGGCGCTCCGACCGCCAGGTCATGACCGGGCCCTTCGCCTACGTCCACGGGAAGTGGACGATCAGGGATGGGGTGACCGACGGCGCCTACCTCACCCGCGACCTGGGACGCAGGCAGAACCCGTTCGAGCTGCCCACGAAGCATGAACTGGACTCGGCGCTCGCGGACCCCGTCTACGACACCGCCCCCTGGAACTCCACGTCCACCAAGGGATTCCGTAACAAGCTCGAAGGGTGGGGGCGCGGGTCCGGCAGCGCGGCCTGGCACAACCACAACCGTGTCCACCGCTGGGTCGGCGGCGTGATGCTCGGCGGCGCCTCGGTCAACGATCCCGTCTTCTGGCTGCACCACGCCTTCGTGGACCTCCAGTGGTCCCGCTGGCAGCAACGTCACCGCGGTGCCCGCTACCTGCCCGCCCGGCCGCCGGGTCCCGGCAACGACCAGCACGGGCGGATCGTCGCCCGGTACGAGCGGATGCCTCCCTGGGACGTCACGCCGGACGAGCTGGAGGACCACAGCCGGATCTACCGGTACGCGTAGCCCGCGCCGCTGCCCGCCCGTGGGGGAAACGGCGCTGCCCGTGTCATGGCGAGGCCCCCGACAGCGCATGCTGCGGGGGCCTTCCTCGTGGGTGCGACGGTCAGTTGCCGTAGCCGGAGTGGGAGCCGCTCGGGCCGGGGGTGGCCGTGATGGGGCCGGGGGTGGCCGTGGTGGGGCCGCCGATGTTGGCGCAGGTGTTGCCGAAGGCCGGGTTCAGCAGACCGACGACGTTGATGGTGTTCCCACAGACGTTGACCGGCACGTTGATCGGGGCCTGGATGACATTGCCCGAAAGGACACCGGGGGAGCCGACGGCCGCACCCTGGGCACCCGCGTCCGCCATGGCAAGACCGGCCCCGCTGAGGACCACGGCGCCCGTGCCGAGAGCGATACCGGCGGCCTTCGCGATGCGAGACATCACGTTTCTCCTTTGGATCGGTGAGGGCGGCCGCTCGAACGCGACCGCACTCCCCCTTCAACGCGCCCGCCCGCGGCCGGTCACGGCGTACGCCGGGGGATCACCCCTCTCGGACGGGCCGCTCGCCGCCGGGGCGTGCGCGGGACGGCGTCGCGGGCGGAAATTCACTACGGCTCGCACCGTTCCCGCAATTAGCCTGCCAGGCATGCCTACCGACCTGCCGACCTCCCCACCGACGATCTCGTCGACCCCGTCGACCGTCTCGTCGAACGTCCCCTCGCCCGACCCGCTGATCGGGCTGTTCGCCGAGGAGACCCGGGTCCGTGCCTTCGCCGCGGTGGCCCTCGGCGCGGACACGCCCACGAAGGTCATGGAGCGGGCGGGACTGTCGCCGAGGGACGCGACCGCGGCGCTGCGCCGGCTCCTGGGTCAGGACGTCATCACCGACGACGGGGGACTGGCCGTCGCCTACGGACACTTCAGGCGGCTCGCACGCGGCACACGGGCACCGGCCGAGACCCACGGTTCCGGGGACGAGGTGACCGACGCCGTCCTGCGGACCTTCGTACGCGGCGGACGCCTGATCCGGCTGCCCGCCCAGTGGCACCGCAAGCTGGTCGTGCTCAGGCACATCGCCGAGCAGACCTTCGAACCGGACGTCGAGTACCCCGAGCGGACCGTCAACGAGAGACTGCGCGCGTGGTGCGAGGACGCGCCGGTCGATCACGCGACCCTGCGGCGCTACCTCGTGGACCTGCACCACCTGACCCGAGAGCACGGCGTCTACCGGCGCCCCGCACAGGTCTGACCGAACCTCCCCCCCGTCGCGACCTCAGCCGAGGAGGCGTACGGGCTTGCCCGCGAGGAACGCGCGGATGTCCTCGACCGCCCCGCCGTAGTACGCCTCGTAGTTGGCCCGCGACACGTAGCCCAGATGCGGGGTGGCGAGAAGACGCGGCGCCGCGCGCATGGGGTGGTCGGCGGGGAGCGGCTCGACGTCGAACACGTCCACACCCGCCCCGGCGATCCGGCCCTCGCGCAGGGCCGCGAGTAGCGCGTCCTGGTCGACGATCGCCGCGCGTGAGGTGTTGACGAGATAGGCGGTCGGTTTGAGCACGGCCAGTTCGGCGGCGCCCACCAGACCACGGGTGCTCTCGCCCAACGCGAGATGCACGGAGACGAAGTCGCTGCTCGCGAGCAACTCCTCCTTGGAACCGACCCGTTCCACCCCGACCTCTTCGGCGCGCTCCTCGGTGAGGTTCCGGCTCCACGCGCCGACCCGCATCCCGAACGCGAGGCCCACCCGCGCCACCCTGCCGCCGATCTTCCCGAGCCCGAGCAGACCCAGCCGGCGTCCGTGCAGATCGGCACCCACGGTGCTCTGCCAGGGGCCGCCCGCCCGCAACGCGCCGTTCTCCTCGACGAGCCCCCGCGCGAGGCCCAGCAGCAGCGCCCACGTCAGCTCGACCGGGGGCGTCGAGGAACTCGGGGTCCCGCACACGGTCACCCCGTGTGCCTCGGCGGCCGCGTAGTCGATCACCGTGTTGCGCATCCCGGAGGCGATCAGCAGTTTCAGGCGGGGCAGTCTGGCCAGCAGCGAGGCGGGGAAGGGCACCCGCTCGCGCAGGGTCACGACGATGTCGAAGTCCGCGAGCGCGACGGCCAGCGCGTCCTCGTCGTCGAGGTGTTCGCCGAACCCGACCACCTCGACGTCGTCCGCGACCGGCGACCAGTCGACGACCTCGGTCGCCACCCCCTGGTAGTCGTCGAGCACAGCACAGCGAAGTCCCATGTCAGGTCCCTCCCAGGTTCGACCGGAGCCTAACCGAGAGACGTTCACGGCCGTCGCGGAGTCCCGGCGGGAGGCGACCGCGGGGGAAGCCGCGACGCCCGTTCGCTCCCCGTGGGAGTATCTGGGCTTCATGAGTGCGTCCCCAGAGGTACGGAGCCTGCGCGCGGCGATGTTCGCCGTGCTGTGCGTGCTGCTGGCCGCCGGTGGTCACGGACTCGCTTCGGGAGAGGCACCGCCGCTGTGGGCGGACGGCGCCGGATTCCTCGTCGTGTTCGCCGTCGGCTGTCTGCTGAGCGGCCGCGAACGCTCCCTCCTCGGGATCGGCGGCGGAATGCTGGCCACGCAGGCCGGACTGCACGTCGCGTTCGAGGCGGCCCGCCCGCGGATGACGATGAACATGCACGGCATGCCCATGGGCCCCCCGCACGCGCACGCGATGACCCCGCACGCCACAGCGGCCCATGTGGCGGCCGCCGTGCTGGCGACCTGGTGGCTGCGGCGCGGCGAGGCGGCGTTCTGGTGTCTGCTGCGCCGGGCCGTCGGGCTGGTGCCGGGGCTCGCGGCCTGGTGGCGGGTGCGGACGGGACCGCCGGCCGGCCCGGTCCGGCCGGACGCCGTCCGCCCGAAGGCGGCCACGCCCGGGCCGCTTCGGCAGGTACTGCTGCGGCACGCGGTCTCCCGCCGGGGACCACCGCCGGGGCTGTCGTACGCGTCCTGACCGCATCCCCACCAGTACGGAGTCCCCCAGATGTTCCCGATGTCTCCCACGTCCCCGGTACGCACCAGCCTGCGCCGCGCCGGCCTCGTCGCCGCCCTCACAGCCGCCGGGATCCTGACGGCCGCCGGTGCGGCCTCCGCGCATGTGACCGTCCACCCCGAGAGCTACGCCAAGGGAGCCACGGACGGTGTCCTGACCTTCCGTGTCCCGAACGAGGAGGACACCGCCAGCACCACCAAGGTGCAGGTCTTCCTGCCGACGGACCACCCGGTCCTCGGGGTGCTCGTCACCCCCCAGAGCGGCTGGACGGCGAAGGTCACGACCACGAAGCTCAAGACCCCCGTCAAGACCGACGACGGCACCATCACCGAGGCCGTCTCGGAGATCACCTGGACCGGTGGCCGGATTCGGCACGGCCAGTACCAGGACTTCGACGTCGCCTTCGGGCAACTGCCCGACGACGCCGGGCAGTTGGCGTTCAAGACGCTGCAGACGTACTCGGACGGCAATGTCGCCCGCTGGATCGAGGAGACGCAGAAGGGCGGGGAGGAGCCGGAGAACCCGGCACCGGTGCTCGCTCTCACCGCCAAGGCGGCGGCGGAGACCGGTTCCGACGCCGCATCCGGTGCGGGATCGTCCGATTCGGGGTCGGGCGCGGACTCGGGTTCGGACGCCTCGTCGGCGTCGAGCTCGGCCCCGGCCGCATCGACCGGGAACTCGGCGTCGAGCAGTGACTCCACGGCGCGAGGCCTGGGCATCGCCGGTCTGGTCGTGGGCGTCCTCGGCCTCGGCGCGGCGGCGTTCGCCCTCGTACGCGGCCGCAACACCGGTTCGTAGCCTCAGCGGTTGGGCGGCCCGTCGCCCCGCCCGCGGCCATTCGCGGCCGGCGGGGCGACGGTGCACCGCCGAAGGCCGCCCAAGAGCACCGAAGGCCGCCCAGGATCACTGAGGCCGTCAGGCCCGGCCGTGAGCCGTGAGCCGTGAGTTGTGGGTTGTGGGTTGTGGGTTGTGAGTGGGGCGCGGAAAAATTCCGTACCTCTCCGTGACGACCGGAACCCGGATGCGAGGAGGAGGCCGCCATGACAGTGGGCTGGTGTTCTCGCACGGTACGCGCCGCGGTGTTCGCCGCCGTCTGTGTGCTGCTCGCCGCCCTGGGACACGTGATGATGTCCGGCGATGAGGTGCCCCCGTGGGTTCTCGGTGCCTCGGCCGTGGTGATCGGCGGCACGGGATGGGCGCTGGCCGGCCGGGAACGTGGACTGCCCCTGATCGTGACCGCCGTGCTGGTCACTCAGGCGGCGCTCCACACGGCCTTCTCGCTCGCCCGGACGTCGGCATCGGCCACGCCCACGACAGACACCCCCGGCATGGGTTCCATGTCCGCGGGAGACATGTCCAACGGTGCGATGTCCGCAGGCACCATGCCCATGGGACCCGAACCCATGGGATCCATGAACATGGAGGCCATGGGCGCCATGAACCACATGGGCGACGCGGCGGGCGGGACCTCCTCGCTCGGCATGCTCGCCGCCCATCTGCTGGCCGCCCTGCTCTGCGGCCTCTGGCTCGCGCACGGAGAGCGCGCCGCCTTCCGCGTCCTGCGGGCCCTCGCGTCCCGGCTGGCCGCCCCGCTGCGACTGTTCCTCGCGCTGCCCGCCCCGGTGGTCCGGCCCCGCCCGGCCCCGCGCCGTCATCGCCCGGCGCGCGCTCCGCGCCTGCTCCTCCTCGTTCACGCGATCACCTCTCGGGGTCCGCCCGCCGGGACCGCTGTCGTCTGACGACAGCTGGTGTCCCGGGGCGGGCGGACCACCGCGCGCCCCGGGCCCGGCCGCGCCTTCGCGTGCGGCCGTCCCCCTCACCGGACCCCGGCCGACCTCTGCGCGCCGGGGCCGGATCCCGGACGATCCGAGAAGGACACCAGGTGACCACTCCTGCCCTGCCCACCTCACGTGACGCCTCGCTGACGGCCTGGGCGATGGCCGCCCGCGGCGGCGACCCCGAAGCCGTGGACCACTTCGTGCGCGCCCTCCACCGGGACGTACGCCGCTACGTCGCCTATCTCGGCGCGGACCCCCAGACCGCCGACGACCTGGCCCAGGACACCTTCCTGCGTGCCCTCGGCAGCCTGCATCGTTTCGAGGGGCGCTCCTCGGCCCGCGCCTGGCTGCTCGCCATCGCGCGCCGCGCCGTGGTGGACAGCTTCCGGAGCGCGGCCACCCGGCCCAGGCGGGCCGACTTCGACGACTGGCAGCTCGCGGTCGAACGCGCCCAGCCGCGCGGCCTGCCCGGCTTCGACGACGGCATCGCGCTCGACGATCTGCTGGCCGGGCTGCCCGAGGAGCGACGGGAGGCTTTCGTGCTGACCCAGCTCCTGGGTCTGCCCTACGCGGAGGCGGCCCTGGTGAGCGACTGCCCGGTCGGCACGGTCCGCTCACGGGTGGCCCGTGCCCGTACCTCGCTCATCGCCTCGCTGTCCGCCGCCGAGCGCTGCGGGCCGGCCGACGCGGCTGCCTGACGAGCCCTTCCTGACGGGAGCGGCCTGCCAGGAAGGGCGGCGGGGCTTTGGCGGAACGTGCCGCGATCGATGACACGGAGGCCGGAGAGGAGCGCGACCCCGGACGCCTGGGGGGCGGGCCGGGGCCGCGGGCTCACGAGGTCACCGTGCTCCATGAGGTCACCGTGCTCGCGGTCATTCGCTGTCCAGTTGCCAAGGTGCGGTGGCGCTCGGCGCCGGTCCGGCGCCTGTTCAGTCCCGCGCCGGTGTTTCGTCCTTGCGGAGGAGGAACACGACCCCGCCACCGACAACGACCAGGGCGATGGCCGTACCCGCGATGATCGGGGTCGCGCTGGAGCCGCCCGTCTCGGCGAGGTCGGTGCCCCCGGTGGAGGTGGCGTACGACACGGCCGGGCTGGGCTCACCGACCGTCTGGGTGGTGACGTCGCTCGCGCTGTCCTGTGTCTTGCAGTCGAGCATGCCGGTGAACCGCTTCTCGAAGCCGTTCGCACCCGTGACCGCGAAGGCGTACGCCTGGTCCTCCCGCAGCGGGACCGTCACCTTCACGGACGCCCCGGCCGCGACGGTGTGCTCGGCATCCATCAGCTCGAAGGTGAACGGCGCGTCGCCCGCGTTGGCCACCGTGACGTCCACACCGCCCTCGGCACAGTTCTTCTCGGCGGAGAGCGCGGGTATCGCGCCCTCCGCGGCCCAGGTCGCCGTCGCGGTCGCGGAGACCGTCGACTCGCTGGAGCCGGCCAGGATCTGGGTCTGGCTGCGAGTCTGCGAGGCGAAGGCCCGGCCGACCGGCACGGTCGTCGACGCCTGCACGGCAAGCGCCGCCGAGCCGTCCGCGCCGTCCTTCGGCACGTCGAAGTAGAGCCGGCTGCCGTCGGCCGCGGAGGTGATCGGCCTGCCGTCCTTGTCGACGACCTTCACACCGCTGGCGAAGGCGTCCGCGGGCGGCGTCACCGTCACACTGTCCGCGTCGGTGCGCACGGTGATCGGGCCCACCCTCTCGCCGGCGTGACCCGAGACCGCGGGTGGGTCGAGGGTCAGTGAGGCCTTGGGCTCCGGCACGTTCCGCGCACTCCTGCGCAGATAGTCCGCGAGCTTCTCCGCCTGCGGGTTCACCGCGTCCACGTCGGCACCGTCCGAGTATCGCCAGATGGCCACCTGTGTGCCGGCCGCGGCGTCCTGCTCGGTGAGGCCGCTCGCCCCGGCCTTCTCGGCCAGCGCCGCCAGGTCGTTCACCTGCGGGTAGGAGTGCTGCAGGATCCAGCGGATCCGGCCCGCGTCCTTGTTGCCGTTCAGCGACGTGCCGCTCCAGGACGTCTCCTGGTACTTGGCGTCCCGCTGCGTCGGGTTGCGGAGGTCGATGCAGTAGGTCTGCAGCATGCCGCCGTTGTCGACGGACATCTCGAACAGGCCGGCGGACACCTGCTGGTCCTGGCCGTTGTCGTGGATCACCGCGGACCCGTACGTCTTCAGGCCGGTTATGGTCGCGGTCGCGCCGCCCTGACTCTGCGGGACGTCGTCCGCGACGGCCGTACCCGCGGTGACCATGGCCCCGGCGGCGACGAGTCCCGACACCAGCGTCGCGGCGGCGAGGCGACCGGCCCCTCGCCCGCGCGCCGCAGCCGACGCCGCAGCGAACGCAGAGAGCGCAGAAAACACAGAATTCCCCTTCGAGCAGGACCCGTTGACATGGGGGACGGTCCCGCCAGCAGAATCAGAAGCCCCGTGAGCTATGCCCGGCATCCTAAGGACGCGGCGCACCACGCTCCCCGGGCATTCCATCCGATAACCGATCCGAATCGGAATCGTTATCGGTCAGCAAGGCTGTGAGCTGCGCTCATCGACGGATCCGTGGCGGTGTCGGAGAAGCGCTCCGTGACGGCATCGCATGTATGCGTGGACAAGCGGCGGTTCGGTCGGTCGTCGGACGACTGGGACGAGCGGTGCACCGGCGCCGCGCTCGCCGTCCGGAAGGAGGCCCGAGCGTCCCCGCCCGACCGCCTCCACCCGAACTCAGGTCACTCCGGCCGGTGCCGCCTGCTGAGGGGGAGCGGCCTCGGATGAACTTCCGGGCTCCATCTCCCAGTTGGGCTCGGGCCGGTGGGCCGGCACGGTGTCACCCTCCTTGTGCGGCCGCCGGAAGGCCGAGGTGCCGCGTGAGAGGTCGTGGCCGATCGCCACCGCGTCGATGTCCGCCGACGTCCAGCTCTGCCCCTCGCGCACCTCGGTGCGTACCTTCAGCCTGCCCTGCACGATGACGGGATCACCCACCGAAAGGGACGCCCCCACGTTGGTGGCGAGCGCCCGATTGGTCCACACCGTGAAGAAGTTGGTGTGCCCGTCCGCCCACGTGCTCTTCTCACGGTCCCAGTACCGCGCTGTCACCGCGAGGCGGAACCTCGCCGAAGCACCGTTCGCCACCTCGCGGTACACCGGCTGTGTCGCCACGTTGCCCACCGCGCAGACCATCGTCTCGTTCATGCCCGGACCCCTCTCCCGTACGGCTGCGTCTGTCGCGGCGATCGCATGCCGTGCGATCGCCGCGAGTTCAGACTGCCTGTGCCGGACCGAGCCCGCTGAGCGCTGTGCACGGCCCCGGAGTTGTGGACAACCGCGTCACCCGTGGGAGTGCGGCCTCACCGGGCGTGCGGCCCCGGTCAGCCGGCCGGCCGGCTCGACTGACCGGTCGTCGCCCCCGTGACCCGCCCGAACTGCTCCCGCACCTCCCGGTACCGCAGCAGCTCCGCCGCCACCGGATCCAGGACCCGCGCCCTCCCGCACCCGGCGGCGGCCTCCCGCAACCGTCGTTCCGCGTCGAATCCGTACCGCCGGGCCGGCCCGCGCGCCGCGAGCCTGCTGCTCCACTCGACGAACGGACCACCGACGATGCCCGCCACCATCAGCAGCACAGGCACCCAGAGATTCGGCGCCATGAGCCCGACGATCTGCCCCAGCAGCCAGAGCCCGCCGACGATCTGAAGGATCGTCATCGACGCCTGGCCGAGAACGGCCACCGGCCACCAGCCCGGCCGCGGTGGCCGTCCCGCCGGTGCTGCGGCCTGCGACGCCATGTCGTCCAGGGCTTCCGGCAACCCTTGCGCGCCGCGTACGGCCGCCTCGCGCACCGCCAGTGCCCAGGGCGCAGGCAGGCCGCGGGACGCCCGGTCGGCCACCGTACGGACGGCCTGCTCGACGCGTTGGCGGGCCGTGGCCTCCTCGTCGGCGGGTGCCCGCAGCGCGTGGCGTCCGGTCGGTGGTTCGCGCCGGTCGTGACACCAGTGCCACAGCCGGAGCCAGGGCGTGCCGCAGGCGCGGTTGGCGTTGCGGCGCCACGCGCGCTCGGCCGCCTGGCCGGCCGCGGTGGCGCCCACCGCGTCCGCGAGCCGGTCCGAGAACTCGTCGCGCGCCTCCTCGCTGAGCCCTGTGCGCCGACCGGTCGCGTACAGGGGCCGCAACCTGGCGGCGGTCGCGTCGAGATCGGCCGAGATCCGACGTGCGGCGGCGCCACGTTCGGCGACGAACTGGCCGAGTGACTCACGCAGTTCACCGATGCCTTCCCCGGTGAGCGCGGACAGCGCGAGTACGGTCGCACCCGGTTCGCCGTACTCGCCCAGCGCGATCCCGTCCTCGTCGAGGAGCCTGCGCAGGTCGTCGAGGACCTGGTCGGCGGCCTCGCCGGGCAGCCGGTCCACCTGGTTGAGGACCACGAAGGTGACCTCCGCGTGCCCCGCCATCGGACGCAGATAGCGCTCATGAAGCATGGCGTCCGCGTACTTCTCGGGGTCCACGACCCAGATGACCGCGTCGACGAGCGCCAGGATGCGGTCCACGTGTTCGCGGTGCTGGACGGCGGCGGAGTCGTGGTCGGGCAGGTCGACCAGGACGAGGCCGTGCAACTGGGCCTCCGCCTCCGCGCTCTGCAGGGGACGCCTGCGCAGCCGCCCCGGGATGCCGAGCCGGTCGATGAGCGTCGCGGCGCCGTCGCTCCAACTGCACGCGATGGGAGCCGCGGTGGTCGGCCTGCGGACACCGGTCTCGGAGATGGTCACCCCGGCGAGCGCGTTGAAGAGCTGCGACTTGCCGCTGCCGGTGGCTCCGGCGATGGCGACGACGGTGTGCTGCCCGGAGAGCTTGCGCCGCGCGGCCGCCTCGTCGAGGACCCTGCCCGCCTCGGCGAGGGTCCGCCCGTCGAGACGGGCGCGAGACAGCCCGACCAGTTCCCGCAGCGCGTCGAGCCGCGAGCGCAGGGGGCCGTCGTACGCGAGAGGCGGGGGTGGGGCCTGCGCGGCCGACCTGGACTCCGGTGCGGAGGTCTCCTGGGGCGCGGGGGCCTCGGACGCGCGCCGGGCGATCAGACCGTCGTCCCAGACGGACTCGGATTCGGTGCGGGCGGGGGCGGTGTCGTCCCGTACGCGCGCGTGCCCGGTGTCGGCCTTCACGCGCGCGTGGGCGGCGTCGCGCTCTGCGTGAGGGTGGTCCGCTTGGGGGCGGGCGTCCGGAGGGCGGTTCTCGGCGTCCTGGGCCCCTTGGGCGTTCTTGGGGTCCTCAGCGCCCTTCGTGCCGTTGATGCCCTCGCGGGTCTCGCGGGTCTCGTGGGTCTTACGGGCTTCACGAGTCTCGCGAGTGTTGTGCGGCTCAAGGGTTCCGTGGGCCTCGTGAACCGTGTGGCCCTTCTGGCCGCCCCGCGCGGTCCCGCACGCGGGCTCCCTGCCGGCGACCTCCTCGCGGGCGCCCGCCGGGGACCGGTCCTCGTCGCGCGAGCCCCCGGAGGGGCCGTAGCCCGATGTGCCCTGGGCGGAGGTGTCCTGGGCAGACGCGCCCTGCTCGGACACGCCGTGGTCCGACACGCGGTCGACGGAGGGTCGGTCTCCGGCGAGGGCGATGAGGTCGGCGTGATCCATGTGGTTGCCGTGATCCGGGCGATCCGTGCGATCCGAGCGGTCCCTGTGGTCCGCGCGATCCGTCGGGTCCGTCCGGTCCGTGGGGTCCAGGTCCGTGTGGTCCGTGTGATCTGTGACGGCGGTCATCGCGGTCACCTCTCCTTCTGCAGTACGGACAGCGCGGCGATGAGTTCGGACTGGGGCTCGGGATGGACGTCGAGGGCGTCGAGCGGGGCCAGGCGCCGCTCGCGCTCGGTGTGCAACGTCTCGTCGAGGAGCTCGGTGAGGAGGTGCCCGCCCCGTTCGCGCAGCCGCAGGGCACCCTGCGCGCCGATCCGGTCGGCGAGCTGCTCACCCGCGGCGCTCGCTCTGCGGCCGCCCAGGAGCGTGGTGGCGACCAGCGCGGCGACGGCCTCGGCGTCCGGGGCCGCGCTCTTGTCGAGGTGACGGACCTCCTCCTCGGCGTACTCCTCCAGGACCCGCCGCCACCGTCGTACGGCCACCCCGATCCGATGTTCGGGGCTCTCCAGGGTCGGATCGCGGTCCGTCAGCTCCGCCACTCCCGCGCCCGGTTCGCGGCGCCAGGCCTCGTCCACGCGCTCGTCGGCGGCCGTGACCGTGCACAGCATCAAGGCGCCAAGACTCTCGACGAGCGAGTCGAGCAACTCGCCGGCGGTGCAGTCCAGCGGATAGGCGCGCCAGCGCTTGAGCGCGTCCCCGGCGAGCACGGCGCCGGCCTGCAAACGCCCCTGCACGCGCGCGTGCTCCCTGTCGTACGCCCCGTCGACGGCCGCGGTGAGCCGCAGCGCGGCGGCGTACTGTGCCGCGGCGGCGCTCGCCAGTTCCGGCATCCGGACCTTCAGGGAGTCGAGGACCCCGTGGGCGGTACGGGCCATCGCCTGGCGTCTGGCGCCGGAGTCCTGCGTCTGGTGCACGAGCCACGTGCGCAACGGCGCGACGGCGGAGGCGGGCAGCAGGCCGCCGCCCCACGCCGACTCGGGCAGCTCGGGCACCGTGAAGCGGGGCACCTCGCCGAGCCCGGCCTTGGTCAGCAGGGCGCCGTACTGCCGCGAGACCTCGGACACCATCTGGTGGGGCACCCGGTCGAGGACGGTGACCAGGGTCGCTCTGTGCTCCTTGGCGGTGCGCAGGAGATGCCAGGGCACGGCGTCGGCGTACCGCGCGGCCGTGGTCACCATGACCCAGATGTCGGCCGCGCTGATCAGTTCGGCGGCGAGTACGCGGTTGTCGGCGACGAGGGAGTCGACGTCGGGGGCGTCGAGCAGGGCGATGCCGCGGGGGAGCGTGTCGACGGTCTCGACCCGCAGCACCCGTTCGCCGCGCTCGACGGGCGCGGGCAGGTCGTCGCCGGGCTCCTGGTGGGGCATCCACACGCGGGTGAGGTCGGGCAGCACCCGCATTCCGCTGAACCAGTGATGATCCTCCGGATGGCACACCAGGACGGGTGTACGGGTCGTCGGCCGCAGCACTCCGGCCTCGCTGACCCGGCGCCCCACAAGGGAGTTGACGAGGGTGGATTTGCCCGCACCGGTGGATCCGCCGATCACGGCCAGAAGTGGCGCTTCGGGGTCCCTCAAGCGGGGCACCAAATAGTCGTTGAGCTGTGCGAGCAGTTCGTCGCGGTTGGCACGCGCGCGTGGAGCCCCCGCCAGGGGCAGCGGGAAGCGTGCGGCGGCGACACGGTCGCGCAGGGCGGAGAGTGCGTCGAGCAGCTGGGGCCGTACGTCCAAGGTCACCACATGTGAAGAATGCCCAATTTTGGAGGCTTTCTGAAGCATATGGCCACACCTGCGCGCCGAGAGGATATATGGGGCGGAAGGGGCGACTGGGGTGCAGGCATAACGAGTGCACAACACCCGGGGCGCCGGGCGCCAAAAGCGGTGCATGATTCGTACCTGCCTGCGATTATCAGGACCGCTTCACTGAACCTCCACATTGAGCCACGGAGGCGAAGCGCGAGGGACAAGGACTCGGGAGCCCTATCCTTGTCCCCGACAAGGTCACGGATCGGCCCACACCCGGGCACTGCGACACCGGCCACCACACCCGGCCCCCGTAGCTCAGTGGATAGAGCAGGCGCCTTCTAAGCGCTTGGCCGCAGGTTCGAGTCCTGCCGGGGGCGCAAGTCTCCGCCCTCCCCCTTGGGAGGGCTTTTTGCAGGTCAGGGCATGTTTCCCTTGGACCGACGAAGCCCCGAACGCCTCCCCGGTGATCAAGGGGATGGTCCTGGGCCGTCCGGCTGTCACCGGGTTTTCGCGGGTGGCCCTGTCGCATACGTGTCGAAGTTTTCGGCGGGAAGCCTCAGCCCGCGGCGGGCGGTTCGGGGAGATCTCCCGCGGCTTCGAGGCGTCGTTTCAGGTCAGGAAGCTGCCCCTCCACGCACCGGGCGTAGGTCGCCGGGAGCACCGGGACACTGTTGCCGGCCCAGTCCGCCACCTGTGCGGGTGGAATCCCGTCGTTGAGCCACTTGGTCAGGCGCGTGTGGCGGTTGTCGTACACGCGCCGTCCCGTGGGGGACTCGAAGACGTGTGGGGGCAGGACGGCCTTCCGTCGCCGGATCGCGTGCTTCATGACGACGTTGAGGATGCGGCGGTGCCGCTTCCTGGACCAGGCCGCCGCCTGTCTGCCGTCGAGGCGCGTGTCGACGGCTCTCGGGACCTCGTCGGCCCTCTCGGCGCCCTCCCGGGCCGAGACGGGCCGAGACGGGCCGAGAGTTGCGTTCCACGCGCCTGAGGATGGTCACCACGTCGCGGGGGGCGTCCGTGAGCCGCGCGATCGCCGGGTATTTCTTGCCCCAGGAGTCGGCGAAGTCGGCGAACCGATCGAGTGCGGCCCGCGGCGACCGAGGAGGTGGTCCGGCCAGCCGTGTGCCACCGGTCCCTTGGCCGGTTCCTGCTCCAGCACGCCTTTCTCATCGCCAATACGAGACCACCCGAAGCAGTCACGTCCGGGTACAGGTCATTCCGGTGGGTGCCCATATTCATCGGATTCCTTCGCAGGGGTGGCAATTCCCCTGTGAAGAGCCATTTTGCTGGTCGAGGCATGT
This sequence comes from Streptomyces fagopyri, assembly GCF_009498275.1. Lineage (NCBI taxonomy): Bacteria > Bacillati > Actinomycetota > Actinomycetes > Kitasatosporales > Streptomycetaceae > Streptomyces > Streptomyces fagopyri. The sequence goes on from NZ_CP045643.1 coordinate 5,989,218, forward strand.
TCGACCACCGACACCGAAAGCTGGGCCGTCGCGACGTGATCGCGGGGAGGAGCAGGTGCTGTTCGGTTGCCACCGGGTTTCGGCGGGTCGCCGTGGCGACTGCGTGTCGAAATTTCCGTAGGCGCGTCGGACGTCTTTCGTGTGATCCGGTAGGTCTCCAGCGGCCTTGATGCGTGTCCTGGCCCGTGAACGCCGCGTGGGCGGGGCCGCCGGCTGCGGTCCCACCCACACGGTGCTGTCCCGGGTGACCTCCCGGGGTGTGACGTCAGCGCAGGCCGAAGGCCCGGGTGATCGTCTGGGAGACGGTGTTGCCCGCGCTGTCCCGGGCGCCGACCCGGAGGGTGGCGAAACCGGCCGACCGCGGGGCGCGCAGGTTCGTCCGCCATCCGTCGCCGCACCGGCTCAGGTCGGTCCGCTGCCAGGTCGCACCGTCGTCGTACGAGACCTCGACGGACGGCTTCGCGATGGCGGCGGTGGTGCCCGGCAGGTGCGAGGCCGTCACCGTCAGCCCGGCGTGCCGGTCGGCCCGGCCGGACTTGTCGGTGTCCACGCCGTAGTCGAGCTGGATCAGCGGCAGTGACACCGCCGACTCGCTGCCGGTGACCGCGGAGGTGAAGTTCCACTCGGTCAGCGTGTGCGTCGAGTACGGGGCGGTCCAGGCGGCACGGTCGTTGTCGAGGACCAGTCGGTAGGGCAGGCGCCCCGCACCGAGCCCGGGAACCTGCAGATACTCGGCGTTGCCCCAGTTGAGCTGCTGGTCGCCCTGGTACAGCGACATCCAGTCCTTGACGTCGAAGTTCGCGCCGGCCTCGCCGACATGGCCGGAGCCCGAGTCACCCCAGCCGGGCGCGGTGATGTACATCGTGTCGAGGTAGCGCACCGGCTGGTAGTTGAGCGGGCCCATGCGGGGCCGCTGGATCGGGCCGAACCAGCTGACCTTGCCGGTCTTGCGCGCCGGGAAGTGCAGCGGGTCGATCGAGTGCTGCCCGGTCTCGCCCTGGATGAAGGCGTCGTCCAGCCACGTGGTGCCGGCGGTGACCCAGTCGGTGCGCTCGCCCTGGGCGGGCGCGGTGAGCTGGTTGCCGACGGCCCAGCCCCGCCAGACGTCCGGACGGAACTCCATCGCCTTGCCCTGCCGGTAGTTCCGGAACGAGACGTTCACCCGGCCGAGGGTCTTGGAGTCCTCGCGCCACGTCGGGTCCGCGGGGACGGCACCTGTCCAGTGGTGCACGACGTCGTAGACGTAGTCGGTCGTGGGGTGCGAGGTGACCTTCAGGGACACCGCGCCGTGCCGGAGCGAGCCGATCAGGTCGGCGCCCTGGTCGGCGGTGAGCGTCGCCACCGTCACCGGGGCGGGGCTCGCCGGGCTCCAAGGGCTCTCGTCCCAGGGCTCCAGGCGGCCGACGCCGTCGTTGACGACGAGCAGCAGCCGGGCACCGGCCGCCGCGGCGGCCTCCGCCTGCGCCTGGATCCCTTCCGTGCCGGCACCGCGCACCACGACGGCCTTGCCGCGCACGTTCTGCCGCGCGAGCTCCTGGGCCGTGCCGTCGCCGGCGAAGACCGCCGTCAGGTTCCGGCTGCCGGCGGGCAGCGGTGTGGCGGCGCGCTTGACCAGCGGGTCGTTGAACGTCGTCGACTTCGTGCTCAGGGTCAGCGCCGGCTGCTCCAGGCGGAAGCGGGCGCCGGCCTCGAACTCGCCGTCGGTGACCTTCTTGCCGGTGGGGAGTGCCCAGACGCTGTCGTACGAGGGGTCGGGCAGCATCGACGTCTCCACCAGGCTGTCGGTGAAGGACCGGTGGGCGTCCAGGCGCGGCGCGACGGCGGTGGTCTGCTGCGGCACGCGCGCCAGGATCCGGCGGGCCTTGCGGCCGTCCAGCGTGACGGTGCGGTCCTGGTCCAGCTTCACGTCGTTGAAGGCGAGCAGCACCATGCCGAGCGAGCTCGGGCCTTCGGCGCCCTGCACGTCCCCGGTGAGCCAGCCGCTGTAGCTGCCGACGGGCAGCCGCGTCGTGCCGGTGCCGGACGCGTCGAGGTCCATCACCGTGAAGAGGTGCTCGGCGGTGAGGACGACCCGACCCGCCAGCGGCTTGCCCGCACGGTCCTTCGCGACGACGGTCAGATTCTGCCGCCGGCCCTCCCGGGCCGCGCCGATCAGGGTCCGGGCGCGGACGGCTCCGGTGCCGTCCGTACCGGTGATCATGGCGCTGACCGACTGGTCACCGGCCAGCTTGTCCAGATTCGCGGTGAGCGTGGCCGTGGCCGTGCCGTGCGCGGGCACGGTGACGTGGTCGGCGGAGAGGCTGAACAACCCCGCCGGGACGGTGCCGTTGACCGCCAGGCTGAGGTTGGCCGGTGCGTCGCCGACGTTGGTGTACGTCACCGTCCGGGTGTCGGTCTGTCCCGGCTTCGGGGGCCAGGTGTAGAAGCCGGAGTAGGCGCTCGTGGTGGCGAAGACCGTGGAGTGCACGGCCGCGAGCGCGTCGAGCCGGCCGGCGCCCGCCTGGTACGGGGTGTACGCCGGGGTCGCCTTGGCGCTGCTGACCAGCGCCTCCTTGAGCTGGGCGCCCGTCCAGTCGGGGTGCTCGGAGGCGAGGAGTGCGGCGGCACCGGCGACGTGCGGCGTCGCCATCGACGTACCGCTCATCGTGGTGTAGTAGCCGGAGCCGCGCTTGTAGTGCGAGCGCGCCGCGACGATGTCGACGCCGGGCGCGGTGATCTCCGGCTTCAGCCCGCCGTCACCGTCACGCGGGCCCTGGCTGGAGAAGTCGGCGAGCGTGTCGGTGGAGTCGACGGCGCCGACGGTCAGCGCGGAGTCCGCGGTACCGGGGCTGCTGATGGAGTGCGGGCCACCGTTGCCCGCCGCGATCACGAACAACGCGCCTGTGTCATGGCTGAGTTGGTCGACGGCCTGGCTCATCGGGTCGGTCTTGTCACCGCCGCCGCCCAGGCTCATGCTGATGATCCTGGCCTTCTGGTCGCGAGCGGCCCACTCCATGCCCGCGATGATCCACGATTCCTGGCCGCTGCCCTCGGAGTTGAGTACCTTGCCGACGGCCAGCCGGGCGCCGGAGGCGACACCCCGCTCCTTGCCGTCGGAGGCGCTGCCCGTGCCGACGATGGTCGAGGCGACGTGCGTGCCGTGGCCGTTGAAGTCGGAGATGTCGTCCTCGCCGGGCACGAAGCTGGCGCTGTCGGACACCTGCCCGGCCAGGTCCGGGTGTTCGGCGTCCGCGCCGCTGTCGAGCATCGCGACCTTCACGCCCTGGCCGGTGTCGCCCTCCGCCCATACCTTCGGCGCGCCGATCTGGGCGGTGGAGTCGGCCAGGTCGGCCTTCACCTTGCCGTCGAGCCACACGTTGGCGACGCCGCCCGCGAAGGACGGCTTCGCGGACCGGGCCGCCGCGCCGGAACCCCCGGTGAGCGAGGACCAGAACTCCGGTGCCTGCCGGTGGTTCTGCGCGAGGGCCGCGCCCTGGATGCTGTCCAGGCGACGGACGCCGGTCGAGCCGGCCATCTTCGCCCGGGTGCGGGACTTGGCGGCGGCGTCGGTGTAGCGCACGATCAGCGGCAGCCGGGAGCTGTGCGCGTCGTCGTAGCCCTCGGCTATCAGCCGCGTCACGTTGAAGAGTTGCTTGTCGAGTCTGCCGGCGCTCACGTACGACAGGGCGGCGTCCGGGTAGACGTAGGTGGCGCCGTCCACGACAGCGCGGTGGAAGCCGGTGGTGGCTCCGCTCGCGGCCTGGAAGGAGCGCACGACGGTGCCGTCGGCGGCGGTTCCGATGGTGACCTTGTCACCCGTGATCAGGGTGACGGTGTGCGTGCCGGCAGCGACGGGGGTCTGGTGTGCGGCGTCGTTGTGCGACACCTCACCGACGGAGTACGCGGACACAGCGGCAGTCGCCGGTATGACGCCGAGTGTCAGCGCGGCCGCCACGGCGAGGGCGATCGGCCCGGGCCGGGGGATGGGAACCTTGGGCAAGGAAGACTCCTGGGACGCGGCGAAGAGCGAAAGATCACTGGATCCTCCGGCCGCCCCCGCCGCCGTTCAAGGGGTCGCACACGTCACTCTTGCGCCATGACACAGTTGCGCCGCGAGCGGACGCGGTCGTCGGCCACCACGCGTCCGGGGGGACGGCGGGGGACCGCCCCATGAATTCGGTGCGTTGAGGGACACGGCGACGGGCCCGTGCGGATACGTCGATGCCGCCGACGCCGACGCCACCGGACGACCCCGTCGGGGTTCAGCTGATCGAGATCATCGACGATCCCACCACGCCGGAAGGGGACCGGCTCGACGCGGCCATGGACCTGGGGTTCCACTCCGGTCCCCGGTTCCAACAGGCGATCTTCGAGATTCTGCGGCGGGAGGACTTCAGCAGCGTGCCGGCCCGGATGTGTGCGGGGTCGCCCCGGCACGAGCCGCAGCCCGGAGCCGCGCCCGTTGCGTGCCCGGTCGGGCGGGACGCACAACGGGAACTCACGCGGAACGGGAGCGCTGATCGCGCTCCGACCGTCCGGCACCGCCCCGGCTCCATCGGACCGCGCCTCATCCAGGTCAGTGGGTCGCCAGGTCGGCCGTCGTTCGCATACGGCGCCTTCCGGACCGGTGCTCCCATCCGGCAGGCATTCGGACGCCGGACGGGACCGTCCTGGGCAGGGCCGCGTGCGAAGGCCGACGCCAGCGGCTGACGCCGACCTTCGGGAGTTCGCGCGGACACTGGGGTGTCTGGTCAGTGCTGACGCGGGGGAGGGGCTTTGGATGCCTGCCCGGTGCCAGAGTTGTTTCGCCGACCTCCAACCGCACACGGGAGTGGTTCAAGGGGCGCTGACGTCGTTGCCTGCCGAATGCCGGCCGAATGCCTGCGGGTCGAAGGCGGGTCGAAGGCGGGTCCGAAGGCGCCGGACGCCCGGACCCGGCAAGTCAGGGCCGCGTTCTCGCCCCGCCAAGTCGTGGGCGCGAGTCCTCACCCGGCGAGCCTGATCCGGCCGGTCCGGCCCGTGCCGGATCAGGCTCGCCGGCCGGACCGTCACCGCAGTGGATGCGAGGTTCTTCCCGACGCCTCGTCGATCTCGTCGTGTGCCTTGGTCAGCAGTCTCATCGCCAGTTCGTTGAGCGCCCGTGCTCCCGCGACCTCCTCGCCGACCCTCGGCTGGTTCGAGTCGCTGGGGTGGCGGCTGGCGTACCCGTGCGCGCGCACCTCGTTGCCGTCGGCGAGCCGCAGGAGGGCGGCGGCGCGCGTGCGGTGCTCGTCCTCCTCGAACTCCATCTCGACGTGCCAGCCGACGGCGGTCCGTGCCTGCTGTCGTGTCGGCTTCATGTCTGTCGTCTGCGTCATCACGATCACCTCCGGGGCCGACCCCAGCCCCTGCTACCCCAGCCCTACCTTCCAGAGTGTGCTTCTTCGCCCCGCTCCGCACGGGGTGGGGCGAGATGTGAACACGCGGTAGTGGTTCGCGTACGGAGTGTCGCCACACCGGCGCGTCGCGGGAGGTGGCAGCCCGCCCCGCAGTCACCGGCCCACGTCGAGAACCGGAGGCCCACCGCGGGAAACGGGGCGCTCAGTGGAGCGCGACCTTGGCGGCCACGATGACCAGTCCGAGGACGAGGTTGACGGCGGCGACGGACACCACCGCGCCGTGAGAGGCGCCGGCCCGGATGACCATGACCGTGGCCCAGCCGACCTGCTGGGCCACGGCGACGCCCAGCGCGAGCCATCCCGCCCCTCCGGCCCCGAGCCCCAGGATCGGGCTGATGGCCACGGCGACGGCGGGCAGGAACGCCGCCTGCACGATCGGCCACTCACCGGCGCACACCCGGCGGATCTCCCCCCAGGTCACCGACCGATGCCGCAACCGGTTCCCGATGAACCGGACGTAGGCGTGCGCGGCCCAGAACACCACACCGGTACAGAGCAGCAGGGCCACGAGTTCGGCGCGCGGGTGCGGGCCCACCGCGCCGGCACCGGCCACCACCGAAGCGGCCAGCAGCGAGCCGTAGATCGCACCCGTGTAGTCGGTCCGGGACGTGTCCAGTGCCGGACCGGGGTGCGGTTCGTGTGCGGAGGCACGGTGTGCCACCGGTCCAGGATCACGTGCCACCGGACCAGGATCGCAAGAGAGTCCGGCTCCTGCCATTTCGCGCCGTCGCGCGTTCCTGGGCGCGCGTCCGGCCGGCGACGCTCAGTGACGGTCCGGTGGCCGGCGGGGGCGGCCGAACCTCCAGGTCGCGGCCCCCTGATGAGACGCGTTTCCGACCGCGTAGGACCAGGCGCCATACGTCCCAACTCGCACAACGTCGCTGTCCCCGGTCTGTGTGCGGTGGAGGAGAAAGTCAACTTCCTGGCGGGTCAACTCCACGGCGCTGCCGGGCGTGCCGCCCATCCGGACCGTCAGTTCTTGAGGGCTGATACCACCTGCGAGCGTATGCCGACTGCCACTAGGGTGCCGCATGGGGGGATCGAAATGGCAGACAAGAGCAGTCGGTGGCATCACCCACGCTGGCACCTGATACAGGTGATACCGCTCATGATCTTTCTCGTCACCGCAGACGACACGATCACACGCTGCCTCCTGGCCTCCGGCCTCGTATTGGTGGGTGTCAATTATGGGAAAGCGCTGGCAGCGTGGTCCCGTGCCAAGACCGACTCGACCCTGACGCCAGCGGATGACACCAACAGTCGCGGACGACGGCGGTCGAGCCTGGACCTCAGCGACTGATCAGCGACGGCATGACACAACCGTGCCAGAACGAGCGGGGAACCACGGGGAACCGCAGACGTCGGTGGTGCATGCACCCCAAGTCCGTCGGACTGGCTCCTGCCGCAGGTCAGAGGCCGGATCCCCAACCTCGCTCCTAAAGTGGTGCTCATCTCACCGCCGGAACGAGGGCGTGAGGGGGTCGCGCGGCCGGCGCTGGCAGGTCACCTCGTGGCCATCGACGAAGCCCGGCCGTCGGTTAGGTCCCGGACGAGTCTCCGAGCCGCCCCCAGACAGGCCGGGGATGAAGCCATTCTTTCAGAGCTGGAACCCCCGGAAGCCGACCGCGCGCTTGAGACCCTAGGCGCAAGCACTGACAACGCGCCTGTCGGCGATGGACGGTTGGGCGGGTGAGTGTCTCACTGCGTGACAACGCAGACACGCAACGGCGGACGCCCGCGAACGTCTGCGGACCACCGGAGCGGGTCCAAGGCCCACCGGCTCAGGCCCAGCTCCCACCCAAGTCGCTTCGGGGCGAAGCGGTCGCAGGGAAAGCGGTGTCAGGGCCGGAAGCGGACGAATCCGTCGGACTGGTCCAGGCGGACCGGCGAGCCTGGACGCGTCGGGTGCCAGCCGCGGGCGAGGGCCGCTGTGATGGCGGTGCTGACATCGCTGGGAAGCACCGCAGTGCTCGGCGCCCCGAACCAGTTGCCGGCATGCGGCTGATTCGTGGTGACGACGAGGGTCGTTCCGGGGGTGTCCCGTTGCACCGCATAGGTACACGGCTTGTCGCAGAGGGCCTGGTCGTAAGTCGGCCGGCGGCGCAGGCGCCAGCGGTAAGTCACGCCGTCGACAACGATGCGTCGTGAACCCTTGCGGCCGAGTGCCATGACGTACCCCAATCCGCGTCTCTGGCGGCGATGCTAGCTGGTGAGGGCGCAGGGGAGCCGGAAGTTTCGGGCCGTCTCCGGGCCGTCCGAGGCCGCTCCACAGTGACGAACGGCGACCGCCAGTGACAGATCAGCTACTGGGGCGGTCTGTGAACGGCCAGGTCACGGGCCCCGGACCGAACGGGTTTCCCCGGAGGGGTGGCCGTCAGGCAAGATGGGGTGTATCTGCCCACTGCCGATTTCAAGCGTCCGGACGGTTTCTCTTGGCTGAGTTCATTTACACCATGCGCAAGACGCGCAAGGCGCACGGCGACAAGGTGATCCTCGACGACGTCACCTTGAGCTTCCTGCCTGGCGCCAAGATCGGTGTGGTCGGTCCCAACGGTGCCGGTAAGTCCACCGTTCTCAAAATCATGGCGGGCCTCGAGCAGCCCTCCAACGGCGACGCGTTCCTGTCGCCCGGCTTCAGCGTCGGCATCCTCATGCAGGAGCCGCAGCTGGACGAGTCCAAGACGGTGCTGGAGAACGTCCAGGACGGCGCCGCCGAGCAGATGGGCAAGCTCAACCGCTTCAACGAGGTCGCCGAGCTGATGGCGACCGACTACTCGGACGCGCTCATGGAGGAGATGGGCAAGCTCCAGGACGACCTGGACCACTCCAACGCCTGGGACCTCGACGCGCAGCTCGAGCAGGCCATGGACGCGCTGGGCTGCCCGCCCGGCGACTGGCCGGTCACCAACCTCTCCGGTGGCGAGAAGCGCCGCGTGGCGCTGTGCAAGCTGCTGATCGAGGCTCCGGACCTGCTCCTCCTCGACGAGCCCACCAACCACCTCGACGCCGAGTCGGTGAACTGGCTGGAGCAGCACCTCCAGAAGTACGCGGGCGCCGTCGTCGCCGTCACTCACGACCGGTACTTCCTGAACAACGTCGCCGAGTGGATCCTCGAACTGGACCGCGGCCGCGCGATTCCCTACGAGGGCAACTACTCCACGTACCTCGACAAGAAGGCCTCCCGCCTCAAGGTCGAGGGCCGCAAGGACGAGAAGCGCGCGAAGCGGCTCAAGGAAGAGCTGGAGTGGGTCCGGTCCAACGCCAAGGGCCGTCAGACCAAGTCCAAGGCCCGCCTCGCCCGTTACGAGGAGATGGCGGCCGAGGCCGACAAGATGCGGAAGCTGGACTTCGAGGAGATCCAGATCCCGCCGGGCCCGCGCCTCGGCTCCATCGTCGTCGAGGTCCAGAACCTCTCCAAGGCGTTCGGCGACAAGGTCCTCATCGACGACCTCAGTTTCACGCTGCCGCGCAACGGCATCGTCGGCGTCATCGGCCCGAACGGCGCCGGCAAGACCACGCTGTTCAAGATGATCCAGGGCCTGGAGACGCCGGACTCCGGCGCGATCAAGGTCGGCGAGACGGTCAAGATCAGTTACGTCGACCAGAGCCGCGCCAACATCGACCCCAAGAAGACGTTGTGGGCCGTCGTCTCCGACGAGCTCGACTACATCAACGTCGGTCAGGTCGAGATGCCGTCGCGGGCCTACGTGTCCGCCTTCGGCTTCAAGGGCCCGGACCAGCAGAAGCCCGCGGGTGTCCTCTCCGGCGGTGAGCGCAACCGGCTCAACCTGGCGCTGACCCTCAAGGAGGGCGGCAACCTGCTGCTCCTCGACGAGCCCACCAACGACCTCGACGTGGAGACCCTGTCCTCGCTCGAGAACGCGCTGCTGGAGTTCCCCGGCGCGGCCGTGGTCATCTCCCACGACCGCTGGTTCCTGGACCGGGTCGCGACGCACATCCTCGCGTACGAGGGCGAGTCGCGGTGGTACTGGTTCGAGGGCAACTTCGAGTCGTACGAGAAGAACAAGGTCGAGCGGCTCGGCGCCGACGCGGCCCGCCCGCACCGCGCCACCTACAAGAAGCTGACCCGGGGCTGATCTTGCGGCACATCTACCGCTGCCCGCTGCGCTGGGCGGACATGGACGCGTACGGCCACGTGAACAACGTGGTCTTCCTCCGTTACCTGGAGGAAGCCCGTATCGACTTCCTGTTCCGCCCGGAGAAGGACTTCCAGCAGGGATCCGTGGTGGCGCGCCATGAGATCGACTACAAGCGGCAGCTGGTCCACCGGCACACGCCGGTGGACATCGAGCTGTGGGTGACGCAGATACGAGCGGCGTCGTTCACGATCGCCTACGAGGTCAAGGACCCGGGCCAGATCTACGTCACGGCCTCGACGGTGATCGTGCCGTTCGACTTCGCGCAGCAGCGTCCGCGCCGGATCACGGCGCAGGAACGCGAGTTCCTGGAGGAGTACCGGGACGACGTGGACGAGGCCGTCGCTGCATGACCGCCCTGTACCTCGCCGACGAGGGGGAGGCGGCGGATCTCGCCGCCTTCCTCTCCCGGCTGATCCACTACGACCGCGCGGCCGCCGTGCGCCTCCAGGTGTCCGGCACCGCGTTCGCGGTCTTCGGGCGCCCTCCGGCGTTCGAGGTCCTCGCGATCCGTACGGTACGGCTCGCGAAGCCGTACGAGAGCGGGCTCGACGTCACGCTCGACGTGACCGTCTCAGCCGGTGAACTCCTCGAGTCCGTCGAGGAGTCGGCGGCCACGGTCACCGTTCCCCCGGCCGTCACCGGACCGCCGTGGGCGGGCGTGCTGCCGCCCCGCGGCGGCTGGCGGGAGGAGCCGGGGCTGCCCGCGCCCGACGCCGTGCGAGCGTCGGTGGGCGCCGCGGTCGCCGAATTCCGGTCCCGTACCGAGGGGTTGGCGCCCGAGCGGCGTACCCGCGCCGAACTGGACGGTATCGGGCGGGAGATCTGGTCGCGTCCGATCGGTGACAGCGGCCTTCCGGTACGGGCCGCGCACGCGGCGCAGTCGCTGGGGTTCCTCCGCGCGGCCGGCCGGTCCGTCCTCGGGGAGAGCCCGTTGGTCCTGTACTCGTCGGGAGCGTGGCTCCGGCTCCGCACGCCCTACGGGTCGATCGCCGTACGCGGGGCGGGACTCGGGGCGCTGGACGTCAGCGTCCGCTGAGCCGGCTGTCGACCGCCTCCGCCTCCGCCCGCACGATCGGACCTTCCGGCGGCTCCCGGCGTCGCGCGATCACCGTCGCGCGACGCGACACCATCGTGCGACCGACGCCGCGTGGCCACTCTCGTGCGACCGGCGCCGCGTGACCGACATCATGCGACCAGCAACGTTCGACCAGCAACGTTCGACCAGCAACGTTCGACCAGCAACGCTCGGCAAGCACCGTACGGCCGGTACCGCGCGATCGGCGCCTCACTGCCGGCGCCTCACTGCCGGCGGCTCACGGCCGGGCCGGCGCCGCCCGGCCCGTCAACCCGCCGTGTTCACCATCGAAGCCGCCGCGTACGTCAGGTAGTTCCACAGCGTGTGCTCGTGCTCGTCGGAGAGGCCGAGCTCGTCGACGGCGACGCGCATGTGCTTGAGCCAGGCGTCGTGCGCCGCCTGGTCGACGGCGAACGGGGCGTGCCGCATTCGCAGCCGGGGGTGGCCGCGGTTCTCGCCATAGGTCGTCGGGCCGCCCCAGTACTGGATCAGGAACAGCCTGAGGCGTTCCTCGGCCGGCCCGAGGTCCTCCTCGGGGTACATGGGCTTCAGCAGCGGGTCCTCGGCGACTCCCTCGTAGAAACGGTGGACGAGGCGCCGGAAGGTCTCCTCGCCGCCGACCTGCTCGTAGAAGGTCTGCTCCTGAAGCGTGCCGCGCCGAATCTCATTCACGTCTCCCATGGTCTCAGACCCGGTGACCGAGGACTCCAGGCTTAGGACCACACCTGGGGCCCGCGGATCAGGCCGGTCCGGTCCTCCGCGCCGGGCCAGGTCCGCGCCCCCGGCCGTCCGGCACCCGATCGGCCCGGCCGGCGCTCGCCTCCCGGCCCTCGCGGCAGCACAGTGGAGGTATGGGCGCGCACACAGTCGACAAGGATCTGGACGACCTCGCCACCTCGGCGCGGGCCGCGCTGGTGCGCGTGATCGAGGCCAGCGGGGCCTGGGACGCCGACCCGGTCTGGCGGGAGGCGTTCCAGCAGGTCCCGCGCCACCTCTTCGTGCCCTACTACTACGTCGGCACCTCGGACGGCTTCGAGCGGGTGTGGTGCGAGGACCCCGACCCCGGGCAGCGGGAGCGCTGGCTGCGCGGCGCCTACGCGGACACCGCGCTGGCCACCCGGGTCCGCGACGCCGAACTGGTCTCCTCCAGCAGCCAGCCGTCGCTGATGGCGCTGATGCTGACCGCGCTGGAGATACGGGACGGGGACGCCGTACTGGAGATCGGCGCCGGGACCGGCTACAACGCGGCGCTGCTCGCCCACCGCCTCGGTGACGGGCTGGTGACCACGGTCGACCTCGACCCGGAGATCACCGAGTCCGCACGACAGCACCTGGACGCCGTCGGCAGGCATCCCGCCGTCGTCACCGGCGACGGCACCCGAGGGGTCCCCGAACGGGCCCCGTTCGACCGGATCATCGCCACCTGCACGCTGACCTCGATCCCGCGCCCGTGGCTGGCCCAGTGCCGCCCGGGTGCGCTCATTCTCACACCGCTGGCCACCGGCCTGATCGCGCTGCGGGTCCGGGACGCCGGGCACGCCGAGGGGCGCTTCCTGCACACGCCCGCCTATTTCGTCCCGCTGCGCGGCGACACCCGGCCCGACGACCCGCAGCCGCAGCACCTCGGCGGGCTGCCGCGCCGGGCCCGCGGCGACGAACTGTTCCGGTTCCTGCTGACGCTCACGGCGGGCAGCCTCGATCCCTACGAGGCGTTCACGCTGTGGGAACGCGAGCGGCGACCGGTGCGCGAGCGGTACGGGATCACGGTCAGCGGCGCGGACGCGTGGGCGTGGCTGGACGACCCCGGGGGGCCGCACGTCTGGCCGCTGCCGTAGGGCCGCGTGAACCGGCGCACACGCGCGGCACAGGCCGCCGTACGCGCCGGTACGCGCCGCTCAGGGCCCAGCGCCTCAGCCGAGCCTGATGGTGATCGTCGTCCAGGCGCCGACGTGCACCCGGTCCCCGTCCTGGAGCGGAACCGGGACGAAGGGCTGGATGGGCTCCTCGCCGCCGTTGACCGTGGTGCCGTTCGTCGAGTTCTGGTCGACGACCGCCCAGCTGCCGTCCGGCTGCTGGACCAGGACCGCGTGCTGGTGCGAGACCCCCGGGTCCTCCGGGGGCACCGAGAGATCGATGTCCGGGGACTCGCCGGTGGAGTGCCTGCGGCGGCCGATCGTCAGCTGGTTGCCGGTGAGCGGGCGCTGCTGCTCCGGGGAGTACGCGGGCAGGTTCAGGCCCGCGGCCTCGGGGCCGGAGCGCTGCATCATCGCCATGAAGTAGTCGCGGTCGGGACCGATCGTCACGGTCCAGGACAGCGGCTGGCGCTGCTGCTGGTAGCCGACACCGGGCGGGGCCTGGGTCGCGCCCGGCTGCGGGTAGCCGTAGCCGCCGCCCTGACCGGGGCCGGGACCGCCGGGGCGGCCGCCGGGACCGCCCTGGCCACCGGCCGGCGGGGAGATCACCCAGTCGTCCTCACCGCCGCCGAAGGACGGGCCCCCGGTCCCCGGGCCGCCGGGGCCCTGCTGCCCCTGCTGCGGGAACGCGGGTGCGGAGGGCTGCTGCGTGAAGGCCTGCGGGGCACCGGGACCGCCCTGGCCGCCGCCCGCTGGGCCCGGCCGCGAGGGGTCGCCACCGAAGCCGCCGTGAGCACCGGGTCCGCCGGGAGGGCCGCCCTGGCGTGACGGATCACCGCGGAAACCGGAGGGGTCACCCCCGTATGGCGGAATCGGTTCCGCGGGACGGTTCATCTGCGAGGGCCGCGAGCTCTGGTAGTCGAACGGGTCGTGAGCGGGGCCACCGCCGGGACCGCCGGGCTGGCCCGGACCGCCCGGTTGTCCGGGACCGGACTGCTGGAAGCGCAGCGCGGGATTGGGCAGGCCGGGCGCGGGCGCCTGCGGACGCGGCGCCGCCGGGGTGTAGGAGGTCGCCGTGTTGGTCAGGAAGTTCCACCGGCACTCCTCGCAGAACGGCGCGCCGCCCTCGCGGGGCGTACGGCACTGCGGGCAGAGTTCCGGCTCGGAGCCGGGCATGCCGGAGAGGTGCGGCCGTCCACCGGGACCGGGCGGTGAGCCCGGCGCCGGATAGCCGTATCCGGCCGGCGGCGGTGGGGGCGGAGGCACGGCACCGGCCATGCGGTGACCACAGACCTCGCACCAGTCGTCGGAACCCGACTGGTGTCCGTTCGGGCAGGTCGGCATGTCGGCGCTTCCCCCTCTCCTCTTCCGGTCGTTCTGACCGGGTTTCTCCGGCCCCCCACGGGAGCCGGGCTCGCTACCTCTTTACACGAACAGTCTTTGTGGACCGTGTCTCGAGCGTCATTTCGTCGGCCTCTTCGACCTTTGCCTTCAATCGCACAGTACCTGCCGCGGCGTCGACCACGTCCACCACCTTCGCAAGCAGTTTCGCAGTATCGGCGTTGCCGGACACGTTCGCGAGCTGAACGGCACGGCCCAGCTTGGCCGTTGCGCCGTCCACATCTCCCGATTTGCGAAGATCGAGACCTTGTTGGATGACTTGTGCCAGTTCCGCCTGACCTGTGTAGTGCGCGACCTGTGAGTTGATCCTCGTCGAGGCCACCATGTCGTCGGTCCACACCGCCCGTACGAGACCCTGCGCGCCGAGGTTCTGCACGCTCCCGTCACCCTGCGGGATCACCAGCGAGACCCGGGCGGCCAGCATCTCCTGGCCGACCCCGGCCAGGGGGACCTCGACGCACACGTGGTAGTCGCGGGACTCGTCGCCCCAGGAACCCGTGGGGTAGTCGCCGGCGCGCGGGCCCGCCTCGGTGCGACGGCCGGTCAGTTCCGCGACGGTGGGGGCGACTTGCTTGACGAACTTGACCGCCGTACCGACGGGGGTCCACAGCCGCAGGGAGACGTCCGCGACCTCCTTGCCCATCGCCGTCTCCATCATCTGTGTGAAGTCGGCGGACAGGGCGGCGGGGTCGGCGACGATGTCGGCGGTGCCGAGCAGCGCCGAGGCGATCCCGGTGACCTCCTTGACCTCCCAGTCGGTTCCCACTCCACGCGCGTCACAGGTGAACCGTCCGGCGCAGGAGTCCAGCGCGGCCTTCAGGTCCTCGGGCGCCTCGTGTTCGTTGCGGCCGTCGGTGAGCAGGATCCCGTGCCGGATCGACACCTCCGCCGAGGACAACAGCCGGTCGGCGAGGCGCAGCCAGGTGCCGATCGCCGTACCGCCGCCCGCGCTCAGCCTGCGCAGCGACTGCTTGGCCTGCTCCCGGGTGGCCGCGTCGGCCACCGCGAGCCGTCCGGAGCCCGGGTAGACCTCCTTGGCGACGTGGGTGCCACCGATGACCGCGAAGTGCACACCGTCGCGCAGGGTGTCGATCGCGGCGGCCGTCGCGTCCCGCGCGTTGCGCATCTTGGTCGGCGGATAGTCCATCGAGCCCGAGCAGTCGACCATGATCGCCACGGCCGCGTCCGGGCTCTGCCCCGCCGTGTAGAGATGGGGCGCG
The DNA here is from genome assembly GCF_009498275.1 of Streptomyces fagopyri. Classification (NCBI taxonomy): domain Bacteria; kingdom Bacillati; phylum Actinomycetota; class Actinomycetes; order Kitasatosporales; family Streptomycetaceae; genus Streptomyces; species Streptomyces fagopyri. The sequence continues at coordinate 6,004,344 of NZ_CP045643.1, forward strand.
CCGACCGCGCTCCCGACGGTGCCGCCGCCGGTGGCGCTCACCGTGACGATCGCGTTGACCTCACGGCCGTTCTCGGGCAGGTACTCGTTCTGGTACACGTCGACCGAGAACTGCGGCACGTTCGACTTCGAGAAATTGGCCATGCCTTCTTCGTCCCCCTCAAGGCCTCCGGTGGTTGACGGAGGTGATGACTGTCCGCGAACCGGTCCCCTCCGGTCCGAGGCCGACCCCGTTGTCGCCGTTGTCGCCATGGTCGCCGTTGTCGTCGGTGTCGGCGGTGTCGGCGGTTGTGTGTTTTTGCGGCCTCAGGCCGATCCTGCCCCCTGCGACGGCGCGGGGAACGGTACGACGGCCACTGTTACGTTGTCGTGGCCCCCGCCGTCCAGGGCGTGGCCGACCATCACCTGGGCGCTGTGCAGCGGCCGTTCGGCGGCGTCGGGCGGGACGACCTCGGCCATCTCCTCCGCCGCCTCGGCGTAGTTCCACAGTCCGTCGGTGCACACCACCACCACACCCGGCCGGTCCGGCTTGAAGGAAGCGGTGTGCGGCTCCAGTTCGTACGCGTCCGCGCCGAGCCAGCCCGTGATGGCGTGGGCGCGCTCGTCGGCGTACGCCTGCGCCTCGCTCATCAGGCCGGCGGCGACCATCTGCGCGGCCCAGGAGTCGTCCTCGGTGAGTCGGGCGGGGGGCGAACTCCGGTCGACGGGGACCCAGTAGGCGCGACTGTCACCGACCCAGCCGACGATCAGCAGCGTGGGGGTGACGACGGCGCCGACCAGGGTACAGGCGGGCGCGTTCTGGTGCGGGGCGTGTTCGTCGTGGACGGGGGGCGCCTCGGCCAGGGAGTTGACGGCCTCCGCGGCGGCGACGATCGCCTCGTGCATGGCCTGCTGCGGGTGGGTGCCCACCGGCAGGGCCGCGAGGAGTGCCTCGGCGGCGGCTCGGGACGCGGCGAGCGAGGCCTCGTCGGGGCGGGTCGCCGAGGAGACGCCGTCACAGACGATCGCGACGACGGCGGGCGAGCCGTCGGGCAGCGCCGTCGAGGAGATCGCGAAGGCGTCCTCGTTGCGGTGGTGACGCAGGCCCCGGTCGCTGACCGCGGCCACCGCCGTCAACTCCTGCTCCATGTGGTCGCGTTCGCGCGGTTGGGCGTGACCGCAGTTCTCGCAGTAGCCGTCGCTGTCGACGTGACCCGAGCGGCAGGCGACGCACAGTTTGGTGCCCGCGGGGGGCGTCCCGAGATCGGCGGTCCGCGGATCGGCCGGATGCCCGGCGGGCGCCTCCGCGGGCGCTCCGGCCGGGGGAGCGAGCGGGTACTCGTCGGGCTCCGGGGGCCGGTCGAAACGCACACCGGCGGGCTGCGCGCCGGAGGGCTGCGCGCCGGCGGGCTGGACGGCGGACGGCTGGACGGCCGAGGGCTGCGTACCGGCCGGGTGCCCGGCGGAGGGACGCTCACCCGAGGGCTGAGTGCCGAAGGACTGCGCGCCGGAGGGCTGGACGTCCGGGGGCCGCGGGTCCGCGGACTCCGGACGCCCGTGTCCGTGCCGGTGTTCGTCTCCGTGCTCGTGCCCGTGCGGAAGCTCCGAGCCGCCCGAGTCCGTCCCCTGGATGTCGGTGGCCCGGTGCACGGGTGTGCCGGAACTCGTCGGCTCGGGCGCGACGGGCCAGTCCACCGGGGCGCCGGGCGGAGGCGGAAGCGCCGCCGCGCCGTTCATGGTGATCGTGGGGTGGTCCTCGGGCGGTGCGGGCACCGCGGACAGGTCGAACCCGCACGCACCGCAGAAGCGGTCACCCGCCTCCAGCGGCTCCTCGCAACTGGGGCACCGCGAAAGAGCCGTCGGCTGGGGCATCTGGGACATCAATCACACCCACGTCCGGGGGCGGTAACGGTTGGCACGTTCCACCAGGTCGATCCTCTCCTCGCCGCCCCGCGCGAGCCGGGCCAGCGTGCGGTACGAGCGCTCCAGACCGAAGCGGAGACCGCGCTCGTCCAGTTCACTGCCGAGCAGCACCCGTCCGCCGCCGGAGTGCGGGGCGGAACCCTGGCTACCGGAGAGTACCCAGTCCAGGGCACAGCCGAGGACTTCCGTCGACAACTGCTCACGTCGCACGGCGTCCAGACCGTATCCGTCCAGCGCCTCGACCTGGCCCGCGGCGGCGGTCAGATCATCGAGGAACGGTGCTGCCGCGGCCTCCTCGGCCAGCCGCTCCCGCAGCCGCGCCCGCACGGCCGCGACCCGCGCCGCCGTGTAATGGATCGACGACTCCGGTACGGACTCCAGCGTGCGTACGGAACCACGGCGGTCGCCCGCCGCGAGCTGGACGCGGGCCAGGCCGAACGCCGAGCTGACATGACTGGGGTCGGTCGTCCACACCAGGCGGTAGTACTCGGCGGCGTTGTCCAGCTGCCCCAGCACCTCCGCGCACAGGCCGAGGGCCAGCTTCGGCGCGGGCTCGCCGGGGAAGGCGTCGTAGATCGCGTCGAAGGACAGCGCCGCGATCTCGTACTCCCCGCTCGCCAGCGCCGCGACGCCCCGGTACCAGACCACCCGCCAGTCGTCCGGATGGTCCGCCTCCAGGGCTTCCAGCGTGCCGGCCGCGCCGGTCGGCTCGCCCATCTCCAGGCGGGCCCGCAGCTCCCGCAGACGCAGCTCCAGGGAACCGGCGGGCGCCGACCGCAGCGCGGTGATCAGCTCGGCGGGCACGGACGCCATCAGGCCCGCGAGGAAGCCCGCGTTGGGATCGCCCGGGTCGACGAGCGGGACCGGCAGCGCGAGGGCCGTGGCGGCGGCGTTCAGCGGCTTGACCAGAGTCGCCGGAGCCGGAGCCGGAGCCGGGGCGGGAGACGTCGGGAGCGCGGGGACGCCGTCGGCGCCCGGTGTGCCCCGGACGTCGGCCCGCCGCGCCGGCGTGCCCTTTCTTCGTCTCACCGGCACCACCCGCGCGCCCAGCCGCGACACGTCCCCGTCCAGCTTCCCGAACAACTCCGTGTCCGTGAGCTTCAGTTCGGGCCCGAACAGCGTGGACAGCGCCGGACGGGCACGCCCCGTCTGAAGGGACACGACCTCCCGGAGCACTCCCGTCAGCTGCTCCGCCATCTCCTGCGCCGAGGCGAACCGGCGGGCCGGGTCGGGATCGGTGGCGCGGACCAGCAGCCGGTAGAACGACTCGTACTGACGGAAGACCTCGATGGTGTCCGGGTCCGGCAGGGAGTCCACGAACACGTTCGTGTAGCCCTGGAAGTCGAAGGTGAGGACGGCGAGCGTGCGCGCGACGGTGTACAGGTCGGAGGCGACCGACGGGCCGACGTCCGCCACCTCCGGCGCCTGGTAGCCCACCGTGCCGTAGATGGCCGACTCCTCGTCGTCCATCCTGCGCACCGCACCCATGTCGATCAGCTTGAGCTGGTCCTCGGTCTGGATCGCGTTGTCGACCTTGAAGTCGCAGTACAGCAGGTTGCGGCTGTGCAGGTGGCCGAGCGCCTCCAGGGCCTCGATCCCGTACGCGCAGGCCTGCTCCACCGGCAGCGGATCACGTTTCCCGTCCGCCGTCCGGCGGCCGTTGGCGATCTCCTTGAGGGACTTGCCGCCGACGTACTCCATCACGATGTACCCGTCCAGCGACCCGGTCCGCTGGTCCAGGTGCTCGACGAAGTTGTAGATCCGCACGATGTTGGCGTGCTCGATCTCCGCGAGGAAGCGCCGCTCGGAGATCGCGGCCTCCATCGCGTCCTGGTCGCCCGTGTCCAGCAGGCCCTTGAGGACCACCCAGCGGTCGGAGACGGCCCGGTCGACGGCGAGGTAGACCCAGCCGAGGCCACCGTGCGCGAGGCAGCCCACCACCTCGTACTGGCCGTGCACGATGTCGGCCGCCTGGAGCTTCGGCACGAACGAGTACGGGTGACCGCACTTCGTGCAGAACCCCTCGGTGCGGCCGGTCCGCTCACCCCGCGAACGCCCCACCGGCGCACCGCAGTCGGAGCGCGAACAGAACCGCTTGCGCTCCGGCACCTCCGGGTTCTCCAGGACCATCGCGCGCGGGTCCGGCCGCGGCACGTCCGGGACCTGAACCAGACCGGCGCCGAGCCGCCCGCGCCCACTGGAACCGGTCGACGAGCCGGAACTGCGCACCGACACCGAGCGGCCGGTCGACGTGCCCGACACCGAGCGCGAGAGCCGGCCGGAGACCGAGCGCCGGGACTGCGAGGAGCGCGACGACGTACGGGAGCTGGCGGGCGAACCGGAGCGGGCACTGCGGCTGCCGGACCCGCGCGAACCCCGCCCGCCGGCCGTGATCCCGGTCGGGGGCGAGCCCACCGAGCCGGTCGCCGAGACGACCGGCGCCAGGCCGCACGTGTCGCAGTACAGCTCGCCGTCGCCCATGTCCTCGTACGACCCCGGGCAACCGGGCCGCTGGCACGCGCGCCGCTCCTCGCCCACAGGCTGTTCACTCATGCCGCATCACCTTCAACGCTCACGCCTGGGGCCCCCTCCGGTCGGTGGGCCCGCCCTGCTCCGGCACCCGCGGGCTCAACAGATCGGCCGCCGCGTGCTGATAGCGCAGCACCGCGTCCTCCGCGACCCGCAGGTCACAGGGCGCGCTCCACAGCATGCGCCGTGCCGCGTCGTAGCGCTCGATGAGGAACGGATCCTCCGCGAGGCCGTGTCGTGCCACCTTCGCCTTGTACGCGTCGAGGCGGCCGCGCAGTTCCGCGCGGATCGCCAGCGGCGCGGTGACCGCCGTCAACGACTCGCGGGCACGCAGCAGTTCGTCCTCGGCCTTCTCCTCCAGGGCCTCCAGAAGCGGCGAGAGGCGGTGCCACTGGGCATGCCTGCGGTACTCCGCGGCCGTCGCCAGCTGCTCCTGCAGCGCCGTCGGCGGGCCGCTGACGGCGGGCACCTCGGACGCGGCGATCTTCGCCAGCACCTCACCGCGGGCGCTGCGCGCCTCCGCGAGCGTGCGGTCGGCACGGCTGAGCAGGTCGCGCAGCCGCACCAGACGCGCCTCCGCGTCCTGCCGGACGGTGAGCACCGCGTCGATCTCCCGGCGCACGTCCTCCAGGGCGCGTGCCTCGCGGTCGTACGCCTTCGTGTCGGGACGGCCGCCGCCGGGCGCCGAACTGCCCTGCGCGGGCGTCCAGAAGGCCAGCGGGTCGGAGACGACACGTTCGCGCAGGGTGGTCAGCGTCCGGGTGATCCGTTCCAGATCGTCGCCCGAGGGGTGCTCGCCGGGGCGCACACCCACGGAGTGCGCGAGCCGGCGGGTGCGCTGGAGCTCCGCGGCCAGTAAATCGATCCGGGCGGGCAGCGCGGACCAGACGGCGTCCGCGGTCACGACCATGTCGAGCGAGGACGCGTACAACTCGTTCATCCGCTCGACCAGGGCGGCCAGCGAGAACTGCTCGCTGAGCCGGCCCGCTCCGGACAGCGTCGGGGCGTTCGCCGTCGCGGTGGCCGAACCGGCGACCGTGACGCTCGCGCCACGCAGCAGTTCGGTCAGCTCGACCAGGTCCTCACGGCTCGACCAGCGCCGCCGCGAACGGATGTCGCGGGCGGAGCGCAGCGCGTCCGTGTACGCGTCGAAGTACGCCCACAGCAGCGTGATCGACGCGTCCGCGGTCGACCAGCGCTCCTTGGTCGTACCCGTGAGCTCGGCGCCTTCGAGGAGTCTGCGGCCCGCGTGGTCCTGCAGGGCGAGGAGCGAGGTCTCGATGGCCTCGTGCTCCGCGCCGAGCCGCGCCAGCGCACGGTCCACCTCGTCCCGGTCCATCACCGGCCCGGGGGGTCCCGTGACGCCCATCGATCACCTCTCGCTCTCGGTCGTGTCCCGCGCACCCGTCCGGTGTGCGGGGGTAACTCTCCAGTCGTATCAGCTCGGTCGTCCCCGCGGCTCGCCCCGAGGTGTCCGCCGGTGTCACGTCGTGGGCGGCTTCGACGACGGCGAGTCCGCTCCCAGGGTCGGGGACAGCCATTTGTCGTAAGAGGCCTGCCAGCCACCGCTCTTGACGTAGTCCACGAGTACCTGGTTGACCCGGCGTACCAGATCCTCCGGGCCCCGCTTCATCGCCACGCCGTAGTACTCGGTGGTGAAGGTGTTGCCCTTCAGCTCGACCGTCGGGTCCTGCGCCGCCTGACTCGCGGCGAGCGCGCCGTCGGTGACCACGGCGTCGACCTGGCCGAGCTGGAGCCTTACCAGGCAGTCGAGTTGGTTGGGCACCGTGGTGGAGATGTCGGCGGAGGAGGCGAGCCTGCCCGCCTTCTGGTCGGCGGCCAGCTTGTCGTGGGCGGTCGACCCCGACGCCGTGCAGATCCGTTGCTCGGCCAGCGACTTGTCGTACCCCTTGATGTCCGAGGCCTTCGGGGCCAGTACCTGCTGGCCGGTCACGAAGTAGGGGTCGGAGAACGCGACGTCCTTCAGCCGGTCACAGGTGATCGTCATGGTGCGGACCACCATGTCGACCTGGCCGTTCTGGATCGCGGGGACGCGTTGGTTGGTGGGGATGGCGTGGAAGCGGACGGCGGTGGGGCTGCCGAGGATCTCCTTCGCGATCTCGCGCGCGAGATCGATGTCGAAGCCCTCCAGGTCACTGCTCTTCTTCGTGCTGTTCGGATCGCGGTAGCCCCAGCGGTAACTGTTCTGGTCGACGCCGACCGACAGATAGCCGCGCTCCTTGATGGCCGCGATCGTGTCGCCGCTCTCGTCACCGGACGGGGCGGGGCTCTTGTCCTGCGCGGTGCCGTCGGTGCACGAGCCGGCCTTCGCCTGGGTGCCCCGGGCCACACCCTGGCCGCCGATGCCCGCGGTGCCCTCCCCGCGGGCGCTGCTCAGCGGCAGCAGCAGGGCGAAGAGCGCCGTGACGGCCAGCGCGACGGCCATCGCCCCCACGCCGCCCCAGCCCTTCAGACTCGCCCGCAGACGCCGTGCGGTCATCGCCGGTCCCCCCTTCACCGGTACTCCGAAAGCCTGCGCCCGATGCCCAGCAGCGCGCCCGCGGCGGCCAGCACCGCGAGGGCCGCCGCACCGGCCGGCAGACCGGTCATCGCGCCCAGTCCGTCGCCCGCGGCCCGCTTGAACTCGTCCTCCTCGTGCGTCAGCGCCAGCGCCAGGTTGGTGTCGACGCCGTCGAAGCACTCGCCCGTCGCGCCCTTGGCGCCTATGACCTTGTCCAGCGCGCCCTGGTAGTTGCCGTCGTCGTCGGCCTTGCGGGCCTCCAGGTGACGGGCCTTCCAGACCTTCATGTTGCCGGTCGCCGCGGTCACGGGGGCCTCGCCCGCCTTGTCGTCGGCGAGGTCCGCCGCCAGGGCCAGGCCCTTGGTGAGCGTCTTCATGTCCTGCTGGAAGTCGTAGTCGTACCGGTCCACGACCTCGGTGGCCGAGACCTTCTTGGTCTCCGCGCCGCGGCTGACCAGCGTCAGGTTCTCGTTGCCCCGGGCGTTCAGGGACGCGATCCGGGCGTCGTGCAGCACGTTCAGCGAACGGACACCGTGGTCGTACGAGGCGTTCAGCTCGGCCCGGGCCACCGTGTGGCCGACGACGAGCCAGAGCAGGACGACCGCCGAGGCGGTGGTGGCGGCGACCATGCCCTGGTTCAGCACCCGGTTCGTGTGCCGGTACTGGCGGTGCTGGGCCCAGGCGAGTCCCGCCAGCACCAGGACGCCGAGACCGATGGCCGCCCACGGGTAGGGCTTGGCGTCCGCGTAGTCGGCGTCCAGCCGCTCGTTCTCCCGCTCATAGAGGTCCTTGGCGGCGGGAAGCATCTCCCCCTGCATCTTCTCGTTCGCGTACCGAAGATAGGCGCCGCCCAGCGGGTAGCCCAGACGGTTGTTGGCACGGGCCCGCTCGACCAGGCCCTTGTACTCGGGCAGGAGCTGGTTGAGCCGGGTGATGGTGTGCGCCGAGGGGGAGCCGGGATCGGAGCTGGCCGCGGCGGTGATCAGTCCCTGGGCCGCGGTCCGGATGTCCTTCTCGTACAGGTCGCGGGAGGCCGCCGTCTCCTGGCCGCCCGCCAGGAAGCCGCTGGAGGCCGCGGTGTTGGCGTCCGCGAGCGAACGGTAGATGTCCGCCGCGCCGGCGCTCAGCGGCTGGCTGCTGTGCAGCACGTCGTCGGCCGCCGCCGAACGCTCCGTCGTCTGCCAGGCGGTGACCGCGCCGAACGCGACGACCAGCAGGGCGAGTACGGCGCCGATGACACGGAGCCGGCCAGGCTCCGTCGTCGCCGCGACGCGCAGCCGGTCGACGCCCTCCGCCCAGGCCGTGCGGCGTGCGGGCATCGCGTCGGGGGCCGTCGCCGGGGGCCTGCCCGGCGGTGCGGGGGAGCCGGACTGTGGCGGGACGGCCGGCGTCGTGGCCGCGGCCGTGGGCCGTGGTGGTGCCGTGCTGCCTCGCGGCGGGTGTGTCACCCGACCTCCCCCATGGTCATCCGTCGGTCACCGTCCCCCGCGCGCGCGGGAGCGCGAGGGGAGGTGCACGGCCGCAAGTATCGCCGCCGGGGCCGACATCCGCACAGGCCTTGACTGGATCTTGTTCGGATTACGACGTCGGCGCTTCGCGGTATCCCCCTGACCATGAATACGCGTTCGGTATCCGTTCGGTTCCCTCGCCGCCGCCGCCCCTACCCGACGCATCCCTGGGGGTTCCGCCCCCAGACCCACGCCAGGGGCGCCGCGCCCCTCTGGACCCACGCCAGGGGCGCCGCGCCCCCTGGACCCCCGCTCGCCCGAAGGGCTCGTCCTCAAACGCCGGACGGGCTGAAAGGCATGGCCCCGGCCGGAACCATCAGCACACGCCCGGAATCTCCGGCCGGAGCCCGCGTCCTCAGCCGGGGTCCGCGTCTGCGGCGAACGCGCGCACCTCCCGCTCCGGCCGGAGCGGACATCATCCGGCCACGCCCGCACCCCCAGCCCGTCCGGCGTTTGAGGACAAGGCCGTTGAGGCCGATGCGGGGGCCCGGGGGCGGCAGCCCTCAGGGACGGGGTGACCTCAGGAACCCTCGTAGAACGCCCGTACGCGCGCCTGGGCCTCGCCCACGGCACCCATGTGATCCAGACCCAGCAGCGCGGCACCGAGCACGGGACGGGCCGTGACCACTCGGGGGACGGCCTTGGGGGCCCGTTCGGAGAGCAGTTCGCGGATGCGGTCGTCGAGTTGGGGGTGGCGGGCGGCGAGAATGCTGCCGCCGAGGAGGACGGGAGCCTCCTCGTCCATGAGGTCCAGCCGCGCCAGCGCCACCGTCGCCATCGCGACGACCTCGTCGGCGAGCCGGTCGACGAGCGCGCGGGCCACCGGATCCCCCTCCACGGCCGTGGCGAACAGCACCGGCGTGAGCTCGTGCCGTCGCGCCTGCCCGATGCGCTCCAGATGCAGCGCCTCGATCAGCGCGTACATGGAGTCGAGCCCGAAGTGGCCGGGCAGCGTGCGGGTCAGCGCGGTCGGGCCGCCCCGCCCGTCCTCGGCCCGCGCGGCGTGCCACAGGGCCTCCTCCGCCAGGCCCCAACCGCCGCCCCAGTCACCGGAGATGCGGCCCAGCGCGGGGAAGCGGGCGGTGCGGCCGTCGGGCAGCATGCCGACGCAGTTGATACCGGCGCCGCACACCACGGCGACCCCGCGCGGCTCCGCGATCCCGGCCCGTAGGATCGCGAACGTGTCGTTGCGCACCTCCACGCCGGCGCCCCAGGCCCGCGCCCGCAGCGCGTCCGCCAACTGGGCCTCCTCCACGGGGAGGTCGGCGTTGGCCAGGCACGCCGAGACATGGGCGACCGAGTCGATCCCGGCCTCGGCGAAGGCCCGGCCGACCGCCTCCGCGAGCGCGTCGACGGCCACGTCGACACCGACCGTCGGCGGCCGGAACCCGCCGCCGCGCGCGGTGGCGAGCACCGTGCCGTCGGCCGCGACCACCGCGACGTCGGTCTTGCTGTTCCCCGCGTCGATGGCGAGCACCGGACCCGCGGGGCCGGACCCGGAGGCCGTCCCGGCTTCGGATCCCGATGAGGTCATGCCCACGCGAGGTGCTCCCGGTTGTGCGCGATCAACTGGTCGGTCAGGGCGTCGGCGTACTCGTACTGGCCGACCAGGGGGTGGCTGAGCAGGGTCCGGAAGACCCGGTCGCGGCCGCCTCGCAGGGCGGCCTCCAGCGCGAGGTCCTCGTACGCGGTGACGTTGGCCATCAGCCCGGCGTACAGCGGGTCCACGGCCTGCACCGGCATGGGTGTCGGCCCGTGCGGACCGACCGCCGCCTGCACCTCGATCACGGCGTCGTCCGGCAGGAACGGCAGCGTGCCCTTGTTGTACGTGTTCACCACCTGGTACGGGCTGCCTCCCCCGCCGAGCAGCGCGGCCGCGAGATCGACGGCCGCCTCCGAGTAGTAGGCGCCGCCCCGCTTGGCGAGCAGCGCCGGCTTCTCGTCGAGGGCCGGGTCGCCGTACATCTTCAGCAGTTCCCGTTCCATCTCGGCGACTTCGGCGGCCCGCGACGGCTTGGTGCGCAGCTCTCGTACGACCTCGTCGTGGGCGTAGTAGTAGCGCAGGTAGTAGGACGGGACGACACCCAGCCGGTCGATGATGTCGCGCGGCAGGCGCAGGTCGTCCGCGAGGGCGTCGCCGTGCTCGGCGAGCAGTTTGGGCAGCACGTTGTCGCCCTCGGGGCCGCCCAGACGCACACCGGTCTCCCACGTGAGGTGGTTGAGGCCCACATGGTCCAGATGGACGTCCGCGGGCGCGACCCCGAGCATCCCGGCGAACCTGCGCTGGAATCCGATCGCCACGTTGCACAGTCCGACGGCCCGGTGTCCGGCCTGGAGCAGGGCGCGGGTGACGATCCCGACGGGGTTGGTGAAGTCGATGATCCAGGCGTTCGGGTTGGTGCGGCGGACGCGTTCGGCGATGTCCAGCACCACCGGCACCGTGCGCAGGGCCTTCGCCAGGCCGCCCGCGCCCGTCGTCTCCTGGCCGACGCAACCGCACTCCAGGGGCCAGGTCTCGTCCTGCTCGCGGGCCGCCTGGCCGCCGACGCGCAGCTGGAGCAGGACGGCGTCGGCGCCCTCGACGCCGGCGTCCAGGTCGTCGGTGGTGACGATCCGGCCGGGGTGCCCCTGCTTGGCGAAGATGCGCCGGGCGAGGCCGCCCACCAACTCCAGCCGCTCGGGGGCCGGATCGACGAGGACCAGCTCCTCGACCGGCAGGGTGTCCCGCAACCGGGCGAAGCCGTCGATGAGTTCAGGGGTGTAGGTGGAGCCCCCGCCCACTACTGCCAGTTTCATAGTCAGCCCTTCACTCCGGTGAGCGTGACGCCCTCGACGAACGCCTTCTGCGCGAAGAAGAACACGAGGATCACGGGGGCCATGACCAGTACGGTCGCGGCCATGGTGAGATTCCAGTCGGTGTGGTGCGCGCCCTTGAACGACTCCAGGCCGTAGGACAGGGTCCAGGCGCCGGGGTTCTCGGAGGCGTAGATCTGTGGCCCGAAGTAGTCGTTCCAGGCGTAGAAGAACTGGAACAGGGCCACGGCGGCGATCCCGGGCCGCGCCATCGGCAGGACGACCTTCAGCAGGGTCCGCAGGTCCCCGCAGCCGTCGACCTTCGCCGCGTCGAGGTACTCGTTCGGGATGGTCATCAGGAACTGCCGCAGCAGGAAGATGGAGAAGGCGTCGCCGAACGCCATCGGGATGATCAGCGGCCAGAGGGTCCCGGACAGGTCCAGCTGCTTCGCCCAGAACAGGTACATCGGGATGATGACGACCTGGGGCGGCAGCATCATCATCGAGATGACCAGCATCAGCGACAGATTCCGGCCGCGGAAGCGGAACTTGGCGAGCGCGTAGGCGACGGGGATCGACGACACGACGGTCAGGACGGTGCCGGCGCCGGCGTACAGCAGGGTGTTCTTCCACCAGGTGAGGAAGCCGGGGGTGTCGAAGACCTTCTTGTAGTTGCCCCATTCCCAGGTGTGCGGGATCAGGTCGCGGCTGAGCGCCTGGGTGTCGCTCATCAGCGAGGTCAGGAACACGAACACGAAGGGGAGGACGAAGAAGAGGGCGGCCGCGACGCCGAGCGCGTGGACCGCGATCCACTCCAGGAGCGTCCTGCGGCGGGCCGTGCGTTCGGCGGGGGAGACGGTCCTCGACGACGGCTGCGCCGGACGGTCGAGCACACGGGACACCTGAGGTGCTTGGGTCATGGTCAGTCACCTGCCTGGATGAGACCGCCCCGGCGCCGCATCAGGAACGCGGTGAACACCATGGACAGGGCGAACAGCACGAGCGCGACCACACAGGCGGAGCCGTAGTCGAAGCGCTGGAAGCCGAGGTTGTAGACGAGCTGGGGCAGGGTGAGCGTCGACTTGTCGGGGTAGCCGGGTTCGAACTGTGTGCCGGCGCCCTGGATGACGCCCGAGGCGACCTTCCCGGCGATGAGCGGTTGTGTGTAGTACTGCATGGTCTGGATGACGCCGGTGACCACCGCGAACATGACGATCGGCGAGATGTTCGGCAGCGTCACGAAGCGGAACCGCTGCCAGGCCGACGCGCCGTCGAGCTCCGCCGCCTCGTACTGCTCGGCCGGTACGTCGAGCAGCGCGGCCATGAAGATGACCATCAGGTCGCCGATGCCCCACAGGGCGAGCAGGGTGAGGGCCGGTTTGGACCAGGTGGGGTCGTTGAACCAGCCGGGCGCCGGGATGCCGACCTTCTCCAGGATCGAGTTGACCGGCCCCGTACCGGGGTTGAGGAGGAAGGCGAAGGCCATCGTGGCGGCGACGGGCGGCGCGAGGTAGGGCAGGTAGAAGAGGGTGCGGAAGACCCCGGTGGCCGTCCTGATCTTCGTGATGAGCAGTCCGACGCCCAGTCCGAAGACGACCCGCAGGGTCACCATGACCAGGACCAGCCACAGGGTGTTGCGCAGCGCGGGCCAGAACAGCGGGTAGTGCTGGAAGACATAGGACCAGTTCTTCGTCCCGCTCCACGTCGGCGGTTTGAAGCCGTCGTAGTGCATGAAGGAGAAGTAGACGGTCGAGAGCAGCGGGTAGGCGAAGAAGACCGCGAAGCCGATCAGCCAGGGCGACATGAAGGCGGCTGTTCTCAGGGCCGCCCGGCGTCGCTTGGCGCGCAGGGTGTAGGTGGCGCTCATGTCCGTGCCGCTTCCTACTTCGCCTGCGCGATGTCCGTGTCGATCTGTGCGGCGGTCTTCTCCAGACCGGCCTTCAGATCCTTGGACTTGCCGCTCTCGTAGTCGTAGCCGAACTGCTGGAGCGTCACGAGGTAGGTGCCGCCGTTGATGGACGCGGGGGTCGTCGTCGAGTTCGGGTTCGAGGCGATGTCCAGGAACGTCTTGAAGCGCGGGTCGTACTTCAGCTTCGGCGACTTGAGCGCCGCGAGCGTGGAGGGGACGTTGTGGATGGCGTTGGCGAAGCCGACGACGGCGTCCGTGTCCGTGGTCATGTATTTGACGAGTTCCCAGGCCGCGTTCTGCTTCTTGCTGGTGGCGGCGATGCCCGCGATGGTGCCGGTGATGTAGCCCTTGCCGTACTGGTCGGCCTGGTCGTCGGGGACGGGCAGCGGGGCGACGCCGATCTCGAATCCGGGCTTGGCCTCCTCGGCCATGCCCAGCCGCCACTCGCCGTCCAGCTGCATGGCGACCTGACCGGTGTGGAAGGGGTGCTTGGGGCCCCATTCGTCACCGAGCTTGGAACGGTAGGTCTCCAGCTTCTTGAAGCCGCCGAGTTCGTCGACCAGCTTCTTCTGGAGGGTGAAACCGGCCGTGAACGCGGGGTCCTTGGCGATGTTCGACTTGCCGCTGCTGTCGAAGTACGTCGGCGAGAACTGACCGAAGTAGTGCTCGGTGGTCGACTCCCAGCCGTGGTAGTTCGGCATGAAGCCGAGCTGCGAGTACGAGTCGCCCTTGGCGACCGTCAGTTTCTTGGCGTCCGTCCCGAACTCGGACCAGGTCTTCGGGGGAGCGGCGATCCCGGCCTTCTTGAAGGCGTCCTTGTTGTAGTAGAGCCCGTACGCGTCACCTAGCAGCGGCACGGTGCAGCGGTCGCCGTCGAACTGGGTGTACTCGTTCATCGCCTTCGGGAAGGTCGTCGCCGGGTCGATGCCCGCCTTCTTGAAGAAGGGGTTGAGATCGACGAGCGCGCCCGAGGAGCAGAACTTGCCCACGTTGTTGGTGGTGAACGAGGAGATCACGTCGGGCGCCTTGGTGCCGCCGGAGCGCAGCGCCTGGTTGATCTTGTCGTCGGTCACGTTGGCGACGATGTTGACGTGGATGTTGGGGTGCGCCTTCTCGAACCCCGCGATCAGGGTCTTCACGCCCTGCACCTCGCCCGGCGCGCTCCAGGCGTGCCAGAAGTTGATCGTCGTCTCCTTGGACGCGTCGTCGCTCGCGCCGGAGTCGGACTGGCCGGTACAGGCGGTGGTGAGCAGGGCGAGGGACGCGGAGGCGGCGAGAGCGGTGGCGACTTTCCTGGATATTCCGGGCATGGCGGGGTCTCCCTAGGGCAGGGCCGGGGCGGTGGTGTGGGCGGGACGGACGAGTGGGTCGGGGGTTCAGCGGGAGGTGTCGAACACCTCGTCGCGGGTGGCCGCCAGCGCGCTCTCCAACGCGCCGCGCAGCACGGGGTGTTCGTGTACGTCGCCGACCACGAGGTGCGGACGGGACGCGGCCAGCTCCTCCAGTTCGGCCTGCACCAGGGCGCGCAGCGGTTCGCCGCCGGCGGTGAGTGAGGAGCCGCTGAGGACGACGAGTTCGGGGTCGAGCACGGAGACGAGTGAGGCGAGACCGGTGGCCAGCCCGGTCGCGTACGTCTCCAGGAGCCTGCGGTGCGGGCCCTCGTCGCGGGTGGCGGCCTGCCCGACGAGGGCGGCGGCGACCTCGGCGTACGACCCGGCGGGAATCGGGTGGACGCCCAGCGCGCGGGCGAGTTTCGGGAGGGCCTGGGAACCCGCGAGCTCCTGGTAGCCGCCGCTGTTGGCCTTGGTCACCTGGCGTACGAGGGGTGCGCCGGGCACCGGCAGGAAGCCGACCTCGCCGGCGCCGCCGGTCCAGCCGCGGTGCAGCCGTCCGCCGAGAACGAGGGCGGCGCCCAGGCCCCCCTCGTTCCAGAGCAGGACGAAGTCCTCGTGTCCGCGTGCCGCGCCGAGCCGCTGTTCGGCGATGGCGACGAGGTTCACGTCGTTCTCGTACTCGACGGGCATGGGCAGCGCGGCCGCGAGTTCGTCGAGGAGGCTCGGGGAGTGCCAGCCGGGCAGGTGGGAGGCGTACCGCAGCCGTCCGGTGTTGGGGTCGAAGGCGCCGGGTGTGCCGATGACGAGGCGGTGGACGTCGTCGCGGGCCAGCCCCGCCTCCTTCACCGCGCCGTCGAGGGCGTCGGTGACCTGGCGCACGACGGGCTGCGCGGGGCGCCGGCCGGGTGTCGGCAGCTCGTACTCGCCCACGGTCCGCCCTGTGACGTCGGCGACGGCGGCGAGGATGCGCTCGGGGGTGACGTCCAGGCCCGCCGCGTGGGCGGCGACCGGGTTCACCGCGTACAGCTGGGCGTTGGGGCCGGGCCGCCCCTCGCTGGTGCCGGTGGCGAGCACCAGCCCGGCCGCTTCCAGGCGGGCCAGGAGCTGGGAGGCGGTGGGCTTGGACAGCCCGGTCAGCTTTCCGATCCTGGTCCGCGAGAGCGGCCCGTGCGCGAGCAGCAGGTCGAGTGCGGCGCGGTCGTTCATGGCGCGCAGGACGCGCGGGGTGCCCGGCGTTCCGGCGGATCCTGCCATGGTGTCGACACCTGCCTCTCTGTGCGGCCCAGCCTCCCAGTGAGTGGGCGGAGGCGTCCAGAAGGCGACACCGCAAGATCACTGTTAGGAAAGTTTCCTGTTCGGTGGGGGCAACCTAGGCCGGGTGTCGAGGGGGCGTCAAGAGAAACCGCCCCCGAGGCAACAGAGTCGTTACCTCGGGGGCGGTGTTCGTCGTACCGGGACGACAGGAAGAAGACGGGAAGAAGCGTGAGCGGGATCGGCGGGAGTGGGGGACCGGTGGGGCCGTGCCTACTTCGGCGCGCCCGACGGTGCCGTGGCCGGCAGGATCGGGGCGGCCGCCTCGGACTGCGGGGACGCCGGGTTGCCGAGAACCGACGGGGCCGCCACCGCGGCGCTCGGATCGACGGGCTCCTCCTCGACGGCGGCGGTGGGGCCGCCCACGATGCGGATGTCCGCGGCGTCGAAGGCGCGCTTGATGCGCCAGCGCAGCTCACGCTCGACGGCGAGCGACTTGCCGGGCATGGTCCGGGCCGAGACCCGCACCACCATCGAGTCGAGGAGCACGCTCTCCAGGCCGAGGACCTCGACCGGGCCCCAGAGGCGCTCGTTCCAGGGCTCCTCCTTGCTCATCGCCTCGGCGACCTCGTTCAGCACGGACTGGACGTGGTCCAGGTCCTCGGAGGCGCGGACCGTGACGTCGACGCCTGCGGTGGCCCAGCCCTGGGAGAGGTTGCCGATGCGCTTGACCTCGCCGTTGCGGACGTACCAGATCTCGCCGTTGTCGCCGCGCAGCTTGGTGACGCGCAGGCCGACCTCGATGACCTCGCCGGAGGCGACCCCCGCGTCGATCGTGTCGCCCACGCCGTACTGGTCCTCCAGGATCATGAAGACGCCGGAGAGGAAGTCCGTCACCAGGTTGCGGGCGCCGAAACCGATGGCGACACCGGCGACACCGGCCGAGGCCAGCAGTGGCGCGAGGTTGATCTCGAACGTGCCGAGGATCATCAGGGCGGCCGTGCCCATGATCAGGAAGGACGCCACCGAGCGCAGGACGGAGCCGATGGCCTGTGAGCGCTGGCGGCGGCGCTCGACGTTCACCAGGAGCCCGCCGAGGGCCGTCCCGTCGACGGCCTGGACGGTGCGGGTCATGCGGTCGATCAATTTGGTGATCGCCCGCCGGACCGCGACTCTCAGTACCGCCGCGATGACGAGGATCAGCAGCACACGCAGGCCTATGGCGAGCCATGTGGACCAGTTCTGCTCGACCCAGCTCGCGGCGTTGGTCGCGCTTTCCTGGGCGTCCTGGAGCGTGGCGACCGTAGGGTGCGTCGTCGCCGAGGGAGAGGGCGACGGGCCGGACCCTGCGGCCCGCAGGACGGTCGAGAACACAGCAGGTACCTCCAGGCGTAGCGGTCTGCCCGCGGCCGGGGGACAGGTACGGGGCGCCGCCGGGCAGAACAACCACACTAACGGGGCATCGTGTGTGGATCGTTGTGATGTTCGGGGGAGAGACAGTACTCACCTGGGGATGAACAGAATGTGGTCGAAAACACTCCCAGCCCGTTACCGGGACATGGTGGCGCTTCCACCAGGCAAGAGGGGAGACTGACTGCAGATCGTCCCGGCGCGAGCCACGCGCCGCCGGCGTACAAGGAGGCATCCGTGCCGCATGTCCTGGTCCTCAACGCGTCGTACGAGCCACTCGGCGTCGTACCGCTCCGCCGCGCGCTCGTCCTCGTCCTTGAGAACAAGGCCGTCTCTCTCGAGGAATCCGGCGCCTTCATGCACAGCGCGACCGTTACTGTCCCCGCACCCAGCGTGGTCCGGCTGAAGAGGTTTGTGCGGGTCCCTTACCGGGGGCCCGTTCCGCTGACCCGTCGGGCACTGTTCGCCCGCGACGGCGGCCGGTGCATGTACTGCGGTGGCGTCGCAACCAGCGTCGACCACGTCGTCCCGCGCTCCCGCGGAGGTCAGCACGCCTGGGACAACGTGGTGGCGTCCTGCCGCCGCTGCAACCACACCAAGGCCGACAGCCACCTGGTCGAGATCGGCTGGCGCCTGCGCCACAAACCGGCCCCGCCGACGGGGCTCGCCTGGCGCATCATCGGAACAGGACACAGGGACCCGCGCTGGCTGCCGTACCTGCAGCCGTACGGCGCGGAGGATGCGATGGCCCGGATCGACGGCATTTCCGCCTGACGATCCGGGCTTTTGTGCACCCCCGGCCCGGGTGCGCCGTGGCCCGCCCCGCGCCCCGTGATCAGTCGCGGGGTCCTTCGGGGCGGGCGCCACGCACCGCGTACAGTCCGGCGCCCAGCGCGAACAGCGCGAGGGCGGCGGCCCACGCGCCGCGCTGGGGGCCCGTCTGCACCGGCCAGGCCAGGACCGTCGCCGCCCTCACGTGCGGCGAGGCGGCCGACAGGTACACCGCGCTGAAGTACAGCATCGTGGGCATCCAGGCGGCCCGCGCGCCGAACAGCACCGCCCCGAGCGCGGTGACACCGACGGCTCCCAGCGTGTTGCGGACCATCCCCACCGCACCGAACACCTGTGCGTCACCCGGAACGGTGAGCGCGAGCGCGGTGGCCGCGAGCGCGGTGAGGACCAGGAGATGGGCCAGCCGCCTGGGCCACCAGGGGCGTACCGCGGTGTCGTCGAGGTCCCGCGTGTACGTGTGCAGGCTCGTCCCGATCGCCGCCGAGGCCAGCAGCGGGGCGAGAGAGAGCAGCGGGACCCTGTGGTACGGGTCGAGGAAGGCGTCCGTGCGGCTCGCGGCCCAGACAGTGAGCAGCGCGGCGCAGGCGAGGGCCGCCAGGACGGTGGGGACGGCACGAGAGCGGGCGTAGAGGGCGAGAGGGGCCGGCCGGGTGACGTCGCGCGGGGCGTTCACAGGGACGGGACCTCGCTCGCGCCGGGGCCGCAGTCCTGGACCGTGGCGAAGTAGCGGCTGAGGAAGGAACGGCGCTCGGCGTCGGTCATGGCGGTGAGGCGCGCGTACGCCGTGTCCTCGGCGCGGAACCTCGCGGTTTCCCCCGTGTCGTGGCGCTCGCGGGCCGAGGCCACGAAGCGTTCGCGGTCGTCCTGCCACGCGGAGCGCGGTGCCAGCCAGCGCAGCACGGCTCCGTCGGTGGCCTGGACGCGTCGCGCGTCCGGAGTCCCCCCGCACTCCGGACGGACCCGGACCAGGTTCAGCGCACCCTGCCAGGCGAACCCCTGCGGATCGATCACCCTGCCGCGGACCGACCACCAGCCGAGCGGGGTGAGCAGCGGCAGCTCCGCCTCGTCCCCGCGCGGACGGCGCGGCAGGTCCTCGAAGCGGACCGGTACGTTCTGTACGCCCTTCAGTCGGGCGGTGACACCGGACAGCACGCGGACCGCCTCCGGCAGCAGGTCCGGACGGGTGGCGTTGACGCAGACGTGCGGGGTGGTCGAGTCGTCGCACACCTGGCGGTGGGCGAGTGGGTTGTCGCGCAGCATCCCGTCACCCGTGTGGAGCAGCAGCGCGGCGGCGGCGAAGGACGCCGCGAGCGGCAGCAGCGCGGTGACGCGGCGGCGGGCGGAATGCGCCAGCATCGCGGCGGCGGCGAGCCCGGTGACCCACAGGGCCGACACGAGCGGATACCACCAGACCGGGACGTCGGCGTCGCCCTGGAGGGGCAGGTGCGCGGGAGCGAGGTCGGCCGGGCCCGACCACGCGTGGAGGGTACTGGCGCCGGCCAGGACGTATCCGCAGATCGCGAGCGCGGGGGCGGTCAGTCGCCAGGGCATCACCCGCCCGGCCACATGACCGAGCAGCGTGCACGCGGCGAGCGAGAGCGCGGTCCCGGCGAAGACGGTCGGGACCGGGCCGCCCGCCGACGCGTAGGGCGCGCAGGCCAGCAGCGCGCCGGCCGCCACCACCAGGTAGGCCGCCGCCGGCCCGCAGGCGAGGGGAAGGGCGGCCGTCAGGAGCTGGGCGAGTGGTGGACGAGGGGTCGTGGCCCGTAGCTCCGTCATCCGCAGGCGACGTTCGCGGCCGCCCTGCCAGGCTCCCGCGGCGAGCGCGAACGGAACGCCGATCGCCCCGGCCGCGCTGCTCAGCCTGCCCGTCGTGTCACCCCAACTGCCCTGCCACTGCGACGCCGTGGCGGCGAGCGCCCAGGCGAGAGCGAGCAGCAGCGCGGCGGCCGCCCAGGGGGCGAACCCGCGCCGGAACTCGATACGGAGGGGATGGGGGGCGGCTGCCGCGGGCCGGGCGGCCGCCCGGAGTGGAGCGGCTGCCGTGGGTCCGGCTCCTGCCGTGGGTGAGGCGGCCGCTGTGGGTGGGGCGCTTGCCGGGGTTCGGGCGTCCGCTGTGGCTCCGGCGGCCGTCGCGGGCCGGGCGCCCGCTGTGGGTGGGGTGCTTGCCGGGGTTCGGGCGTCCGCTGTGGCTCCGGCGGCTGCTGCGGGCCGGGCGGCCGCTGTGGGTGGGGTGCTTGCCGGGGTTCGGGCGTCCGCTGTGGCTCCGGCGGCCGTCGCGGGCCGGGCGCCCGCCGTGGGTGAGGTGTGTGCCGTGGCTCCGGCGCCCACCGGGAGTGAGGTGCCCACCGCGTGGACGGGGGCGTCTGCGGTGCGGAGGGGGGCGTCCGGGGCCGAGGTGCTCGTCCCGGCGGTGTCGTGGGGGTGGGGGCGATGGTCGGCCGGGTGGTCCCCGTCCGGTCGGCTGCGTACGGTCATCGGGTCGCGCCCGTCACCGTCGCCGAGCGGTGGCCGCGCAGCGCCGTGGTGTAGCCGCGCTCGATCGCGTTGCCGTCGGACTCGTGGCCGTCCGCGCCGAGGGCGGCCAGCGTCTCGGGGGTGCCGCGATAGGCGACCCGGCCCGCCTCGATCAGCGTCACCCCCGTGCACGCCGCGGCCACGTCCTCCACCAGGTGGGTGGAGACGATCACGGTGGCCTCCTCGCCCAACTCCCGCAACAGCGCCCGGAACTCGACGCGCTGCTCCGGATCAAGTCCCGCGGTGGGCTCGTCGAGGAGCAGGACGCGGGGGTCGTTCACGATGGCCTGGGCGATGCCGACCCGGCGGATCATGCCGCCGGACAGCGTCCGGACCTTCGCGTCGATGCGGTCGGCGAGCCCGACCCGGGCCACGGCCCGCTCGACCGATGCCGGGGCGCCGGCGGCCGGAAGCTCCTTCAGCCAGGCCACGTACGCCACGAACTCCCGGACCGTGAACCCCGGGTAGTACCCGAAGTCCTGTGGCAGATAGCCGAGTTCGCGGCGGACGGCGCCGCGCTCCCGGTGCCGGCGCAGATCGTTGCCGAGCATCTCCACACGGCCACGGGCGGGCTCGGCCACGGTCGCGAGGACCCGGATGAGGGAGGTCTTGCCGGCGCCGTTGGGACCGAGCAGCCCGTGGACGCCGGGGCCGAAGTCCAGGTCGACCGCGTCGAGCGCGGTGGTCCTGCGATGCCGGACGGTCAGCCCCGACACCCGTATCGCGGCGGATCCGGTGTCCGGACCCGCGCCCTTCACGGAAGTGCCGGGCGGGGCAGGGGTGTTCACATCGTCTCCAGACGGTCGTACGCGGTACGGCGCGCGGTGAGCAGCAGGGCGCAGAGCGCGGCCCCCGCCGCCCATCCCCACTGCGCGGGTGCGCCGGTGAAGTAGAGGGAGAGCTGCTGGGCGAGACGGGCCGTCAGACCCGAACCGGTCGACGCCGGACCCGCGCCGCCGGCCGCGAGGACCGGTGCCGCCAGCGCGAGCAGCCAGCCGCCGCCGACCACCATGGAGCCGGTACGGCAGCTGGTGTATCCGGACAACGCCAGCGCGGCCAGCGTCAGGGCGAGTCCCGGCAGCAGCCAGGCCGCCGCCGCGGGCGCCTGCGGCAGGCGGGGACCCGCGGCGGGGAGCAGTAGCCCCGCCACCGTCAGCAGCGGCACGCTCACCGCCAGCACGGCGGCCGTCCGGGTGAGGAGCAGCCGCAGTCCGCCGGAGGGCGACGTCGCGGCGAGCTCGTACAGCGGGTCGGCGTACCGGCCGTAGGAGAGGGCGACCCCGGCGACGGGGACCACCGGCGCGAGGGCCAGCAGCAGCGGGCGCGCACTGTCGGACCCGCCGCCGTACGCCAGTGCGAGCGCCCCCACGGCCACCAGCAGTACGGCTCCGGTCCAGGCACCGCGCAGAGCGGGCCCGGCGGCCCAGACGATCCGCCCGAGCCGTCCCCCGACCGCTCGGGCGCGCCGCGGTGGCGCGGAGGCCGGCACGGCGGGCGTGGGCGGTGCGGGAAGCGGGGGAGCGGTCGGGGGAGCCGGAAGCGGGGTCCGGGCCCGGCGCACGTGCGGGACGGTGTCCAGGACCGCGTCCCGCACCTGCGCCAGTACCGGTCCCGCCGCCCCCGCGCGGGCCGCTTGCGAGGCCCGCGCGGCACAGGAACCGCAGCTCTCCAGGTGCTTCTCCAGGGACCAGGCGTCCGGCTCCGGAAGGGAGCCGTCCGTGTAACGGGCGACGAGATCGTCGGCGGCGTGCCAGCCGGTCATGCTGGTCCTCCCAGCGGTGACGGGTCCCCGGAGGGGCCGAGGTGGGCGAGCGCCGCCCTGAGTTCCGCGCGGGCCCGCATCGCGCGGGTCTTGACCGTGCCCTCGGGGATCCCGAGCAGCCGGGCCGTCTCGCGCGTGGTCAGCCCGTCGACGACGGTGGCGCGCAGCACCTCGCGCAGTTCGGGGGAGATGCGGTCCAGGGCCGTGCCCACGTCCCCGTACTCCAGGCCCGCCAGCACACGTTCCTCCGCGGAGGGCGCGGGCGGCGGCGCGTACTCGGTCCGCTCGGCGCGCAGGGCCCGCTCTCCGGCCCGCCGGGCGTCGACGAGCCGGCGCGCGGCGATCGTCCACAGCCAGCCGCCCGCCTCCGTGCCCCGGTGTCCGGCCGCCGACCGCCACACGGTCACGAAGGTGTCCTGCAGCACCTCCCGGACGACCTCGGGATCACCGCAGCGCCGGGTCAGCCGCGTGTGCAGCCATCCCGCGTGCCGGTCGTACAGTGCGGCCAGCGCCGCCGAGTCCCCGTCCGCGACGGCCCGCAGCAGTGCCGCGTCCGTGGCGTCCTCCCGGTGGCCCCTCACGGGGCGGAACAGTCTCACACCCCGTCTATCGACCCCACGTGAGCCACCGGTTCACCCTCGCGCCGCCCACTGCGCTCCGTCTCGCGCCGCCCACTGCGCTCCGTCTCGCGCCGCCCACTGCGCTCCGTCTCGCGCCGCCCACTGCGCTCCGTCTCGCGCCGCCCACTGCGCTCCGTCTCGCGCCGCCCACTGCGCTCCGTCTCGCGCCGCCCACTGCGTTCACCGTTGCCCCGCCCACTCCGCCCTGTCCGGTCGGCCCCGCCCGCTCCACTCCGTCCTGTCCGCTCGGCCCCGCCCGCTCCACTCCGTCCGCGCCATCGCGCGTGCGTCCGGTGAGGGTGTCGACGGCGGGGACCGGTGTGCCGTGTCCACCCCCGGCCCCGCAGGGTCGCGCCGGAACAGAACGTGACCAACAGCACATTGTTCGCCCGTGTACGTCTGCCGCCCCGCGCGTTGGGTAGGGCTGCGGTAACCCGCCCGCCGCCGTACCCGACAAGGAGGCCCCCGTGGCCGCATCGGCACATCTTCTGCTCTCGGCCCTCTCCAAACGTCCGACGGAACCGACCGTCGAACCCCGTTTCTCCGCCGAACCCCGCTTCTGCCTCTTCACCTCGGAGGGCACCGCCGCCGAGCCTCCGCTCACCAGCGAACCTCCTCTGCCCGACGCCGAGCCGCTGACCAGTGAGCCGCCGCTGGCCGACACCGCGCACCTGACCAGCGAACCCATCTCCACCGGCGCCGCCACGGATGCCTCGGGGGTCTAGATGCCGCTGTCCCGGCTCGCCGCACTGCATGGCGTCGCCACCTCCTACAGCCCCTCGCCCGGCCGCACGGTCGCGGCCACCGACACCGCGGTCGTCGCCGCCCTGGCGGCGCTCGGCGTCGACGCGAGCACCCCGGACGCCGTCCGCGCGGCCCTCGCCGCCCGCGAGGCCGAGACACGGGACCGGCTGCTGCCGCCGACCGTGGTCAGCTGGGGCGGCCGACCGCCCGACGCGCTCGCCGCGCTGCCCGACGGCACCCGTCTGCGCATCACGACCGAACAGGGCGAGACCCGCGCCGCGGCCGAACAACTCCCGCCCGGCGTCCACGCGTTGCGCGCCACCGCACCCGACGGCCGCACCGCCGACGCCCACCTCGTCGTCGCCCCCGACCGGCTGCCCACCCCGCCCGGACACGCGTACGGACTCCTCGTCCAGCTCTACTCCCTGCTCTCCCGCCGCTCCTGGGGCATGGGCGACCTCGGCGACCTCGCCGAACTGACCGCCTGGGCCGGACGGGCACTCGGCGCCGGATTCGTCCAGGTCAACCCCCTGCACGCGGCCGTGCCCGGCACCCCCACGGACCCGTCGCCCTACCGCCCCTCCTCCCGGCGCTTCCCCGACCCGGTCCACCTGCGGATCGAGGACATCCCCGAGTTCGCGTACGTCGACGACCGCGACCGCGTCCGTACGCTGCTGGAGCGCGCCGGGCGACTGCGCGCGTCCGTGCTCGACAAGGACGCGCTGATCGACCGCGACGCCGTCTGGGAACTCAAGCGCGAGGCGCTGGAACTGATCCGTGAGGTGCCGCTCGGACCGGGACGCCGGGCCGCGTACGCCGACTTCCTCGCGGAGGAGGGCGAGGCGCTGGAGGACCATGTCACCTGGTGCGCGCTCGCCGAGGTCCACGGCCCGGAGTGGCAGAAGTGGCCCGTGGGCCTGCGCGACCCCCGCTCACCCGAAACCGCCCGCGCCCGGGCCGAGTTGATGGACCGCGTCGACTTCCACAGCCGCCTCGCCTGGCTCACCGACGCCCAGCTCGCCGCCGCACAGCGCTCCGCGCGCGACGCCGGCATGCCCGTGGGACTCGTGCACGACCTCGCGGTCGGGGTGCATCCGGGCGGGGCCGACGCCTGGGCGCAGCAGGAGTACTGCGCGGCGGGCATGTCGGTCGGCGCGCCCCCGGACGCCTTCAACGCGCGCGGCCAGGACTGGGGGCTGCCGCCCTGGCGCCCGGACCGGCTGGCCGCCTCCGGCTACGCCCCCTACCGCCACCTGCTGCGCGCCCTCTTCCGCCACACAGGCGCGCTGCGCATCGACCACGTCATGGGTCTGTTCCGGCTCTGGTGGATCCCGCAGGGCCGGCCGCCCACGGAGGGCACGTACGTCCGCTACGACGCCGAGGCGATGCTCGCCGTCCTGACGCTGGAGGCCTCGCGGGCCGGGGCCCTGGTGATCGGCGAGGACCTCGGCACCGTCGAGCCCGGGGTGCGCGAGACGCTCCAGGAGCGCGGGGTGCTGGGCACCTCCGTCCTGTGGTTCGAACGCGACTGGGACGGCGACGGGCAGCCCCTTCCGCCCGAACGCTGGCGCGCCGACTGCCTGGCCACCGCCACCACCCACGACCTGCCGCCCACCGCCTCCCGTCTCACCGGCGACCACGTCGAACTCCGCGACCGGCTCGGACTGCTGACCGGCGTCCTGGCGGACGAGCGCGCCGCGGCCTCGGCGGAGATGGGGGAGTGGCTGGCGCTCTTCGCCCGGCTCGGGCTGCTGCGCGGCTCGGGCTCCGCGGTGTCGGAGGAGGCCGAGATCCAGGCCGTGCACCGGTTCCTGCTGCGCACCCCGGCCCGCATGGTCGGGGTCTGGCTCCCGGACGCGGTCGGTGACCGCCGCCCGCAGAACCTGCCCGGCACCTGGGACCAGTACCCCAACTGGCGGCTGCCCGTCGCCGACGCGGCCGGCCGCCCGGTCACGCTGGAGGAACTGGCGGCCTCGCCGCGGCTGTACGCCCTCATCGACGTGCTGCGGGCGCGTCCGGGAGACGGCGGGGGAGGCCGCCCATCGCGCTGAGACCTCCGTACGGCACCCCCGGGCGCGCGGCTCATCCGGGTGTTCGCTACGTTTGCACCGTGGACAAGAAGAACGCCCTGCGCGCCGGCGCCCTGGCTTCCGGTACGACGCTGATGATGCTGCTCATGTCGTCCCCCGCGCTCGCGCTGACCCGCGACGACGGTGACGACCCCGGCAAGGGTCTGAGCGTGATCGACACCGTCGGCCTCTACGTCGTCGCGCCGATCCTGCTGTTCGCGATCATCGCCGGCCTCGTGATGGTCCTGGACAAGTCCCCCAAGCCGGCGAAGCGGGGCTGACCCCGGCTCTCCTCCGCCCTTCCGTCTCTCCGCCGAGGGAGTTCGCGCCCACCCGCCCGGGTGTGCGCGGACTCCCTCGACGCGTTTCCGGGGGCGGCGCCTTCCGGGAGCGCCGGGAGCGCCAAAAGCGCCAAAAGCGCCAAGAGTTCCGGGAGTTCCGGGAGTTCCGGGAGTTCTGGGAGTTCCAGGAGTTCCGGGCAGTTCCAGGAGTTCCGGGGATTCCGGATGCGCGGCGCGCTCTCTAGGGGTGCGGCGCCGTGAGATACCGCTGCACCGTCGGCGCCAGCCACGCCACGATCTCCTCCGGCGTGAGCGCGACGGCGGGCGGGAATCGCAGCACATAGCGGGCGAGGGCTAGGCCCAGCAGCTGTGAGGCGGTGAGCGCGGCCCTGGCCGGTGCCTGCTCAGCGTCGGGGCACAGGTGCAGGGCGATCGGCACCAGCTGGTCGCGGAGGATGCCCTGCATGCGCCCGGCGCCGGCCTGATTCGTGACGCCCACCCTCAGGACCGCGGTGAGCACCTCGTTCTCCTCCCAGAGGTCCAGGAAGTGCTGGACGAGGGCGTGACCCACGTCCGCGCGGTGCAGCTGCTCCGGCGCGGGCAGCCGCAGGTCGACGTCGAGGACCGCGGTGAACAGTCCCTCCTTCGAGCCGTAGTACCGCATGACCATGGACGGGTCGATACGGGCGTCCTTGGCGATGGCGCGGATGGTGGCGCGCTCGTAGCCGTCGGCGGCGAAGCGCTCGCGGGCGGCGGTGAGGATCGCGGTCCGGGTGGTGTCGGAGCGGCGGGGCGGGGTCTGGGACGTGGTGGCCGAAGGTTCCTTGACGGGCATGCCAACAACCGTAGGCCAACACGTGTTGACAGTCCAGTGCGGCCGTTCTACCGTTGTCAACGAGCGTTGGCCAACAAGTGTTGACATGAGGGCGGCCGGCGATCGCTGAGCATCACCCGGCGGGGGCCGCCCGGCGGGATGGTCGGTCAACGAGTGTTGGACCACGATTGTTGGCATCAGGAGGCCGCAATGAACGGCAAGACCCGCACCGCCACCGCTTCCCGGACCGTGATCATTGTCGGCTCCGGCCCCACCGGCCTGCTGCTGGCCGCCGACCTCGCCACCGCCGGCGTCCCCGTGACCCTCGTCGAGAAGCGCCCGCACAAGATCAGCAACCTCTCCCGCGCCTTCGTCCTGCACGCCCGCACCCTGGAGCAGCTCGACGCCCGCGGCCTCGCCGACGAGCTGGAGGCCCGGGGCCGGACCCTCGACCGCATCCGGCTCTTCGACCGGCTGACCGTGGAGCTCGACACCCTCCCCTCCCGGTTCAACCACCTGCTGGTGATCCCGCAGTACGAGGTGGAGAAGGCGCTGACCCGGCGGGCGGTCGAGGCCGGGGTGCGGTTCGTGTACGAGACCGAGGTGACCGGGCTGCGCCAGGACCCGGACGGCGTGACCCTCGACGTCCGGGGCCCGGGCGGGGAACCGGGGGAACTGCGGGGCGTGTACGTCGTCGGCACGGACGGGATGCGCAGTGTGGTGCGCGAGGCGGTCGGACTGCCGTTCCCCGGCAGGTCGGTCATCCGGTCCGTGGTCCTCGCGGACGTCCGGCTGGCCGAGGAGCCGGAGTCGCTGCTGACCGCCGACGCCGTCGGTGACGCCTTCGCCTTCATCGCGCCCTTCGGCGACGGCTACTACCGCGTGATCGGCTGGCACCGCGGCCGCGACGTCCCCGACAGCGAACCGCTCGGGCTCGACGAGGTCAAGGAGATCACCCGGCTCTCCCTCGGCCGCGACTACGGCATGCACGACGCCCGCTGGATGTCCCGTTTCCACAGTGACGAGCGCCAGGCACCCGCGTACCGGGTCGGCCGGGTCTTCCTCGCCGGGGACGCCGCGCACGTCCACACCCCGGCCGGCGGCCAGGGCATGAACACCGGCCTCCAGGACGCGGCGAACCTCGGCTGGAAGCTCGCCCTGGTCGTCAACGGTCACGCGGCGCCCGCCCTGCTGGACACCTACCAGGCCGAGCGTCACCCCGTCGGCAGGTCGGTGCTGCGCAGCAGCGGCGGGATCGTACGGCTCGCGATGGCCAAGCGGCCGTGGACGCTGGCACTGCGCGCCGCGCTCACCACGGTCCTCAACAGCGTCGGACCCGTCGGCCGGAAGGCGGTCGGCCAGATCACCGGCATCGGGTACGCGTACCGGGCGCCGCGTGGCTCGCACGCCCTCGTCGGCACCCGCGTCCCCGACGTCGCCCTGCGCGGCGGGCGTCTCTACGAGGCGCTGCGGGGCGGCAGGTTCGTCCTGGTGACGCCGGGATCGGCCCCCCGGCCGTACGAGGCCGGCAATCGCAAGGACCGTCTCGTGGTGGAGGACTGGGCGAGCGACCGGCGGACGACGCTGCTCGTGCGGCCCGACGGATACGTGGCCTGGGCCGCGGAGAACCCCGACGAGCAGGCGGTCGAGGCGGCGGTGACAGCCGCGGTGGGCGACTGAGGAGTGCCGTTCGCACCGGGCCGATCGCCTTCGCGGGGCCGGGTCGCGGCGATAGCGTCACGTCGATCCCGTGTGACGTGTCCCCCGGAGGTTCCCGTGACCGATGCCGTGTGCCGCAGTTGTGCCGAGCCGCTGGCCGGGCGGGCCGGTCGGGTGGGGCGGAGTTCGGTGTACTGCTCCGCCGCCTGCCGGCAGAAGGCGTACCGGGAGCGGCGGGCGGAGCCCGTCGACACCGTACGCGGGCTGATCGAGGAGGTCGGGCGGCAGGTCGAGGCGCTGGTTCCGCAGCCGCCGTCCGTCTTCTACTCCGGCGTGAGCGACCTGGCCTCCTCGGTCGGACGGCTGCGCCGCATCGCCCGGGTCGCCCGGGACACCGCGAAGGACGATTCCGTCACGCGGGCCGTCGTGACGAAAGCGCCGGGCCCGCCGGCCCCCGTCGGCGAACCCGCCACCGCGGACGGCGCCGCGTCTCTCGCCACCGCGCCGCGGATTTCCCCGGACGAGGGCTCCCGTACGCGGGATTCCGCCACGGGGACACCTGCCGGCGAGACCGCCGCGGACCGGGCCTCCGCAGGTACGGCCTCCGGAGGCCGGATATCCGGGGGCCAGGCTCCCGCAGGTACGACCGCCGGGGGCCGGATCTCCGTAGACCGGACCGCCGCAGGCACGACCTCCGGAGGCCGGATCTCCGCGGAGCAGACCTCCGCGGAGCAGACCTCCCACACTCGGCCTTCCGTCACGCCCGATTCCGTCACGCGGACCTCCGTGACGCAGGACTCCGGTACGCATGTCACCCTCGGGGAGGGCGACTTCGCCGCGCTCGTCGAGCCGTACCGGCGCGAGCTGCGCGTGCACTGCTACCGCATGGCGGGCTCGTACGACGACGCCGAGGACCTCGTACAGGAGACGTTCCTGCGGGCCTGGCGGGCTCGGGACGGCTTCGCGGGGCGGGCGGGCGTACGGACGTGGCTGTACCGGATCGCCACCAACACCTGTCTGGACTTCCTGCGGCGCACCGCCCGCCGTCCCCAGCGCTACGAGCCGCTGCCCGGCATGAACCACGGCAGCGCCGAACCCCCGGCCCGCATCACCTGGCTCCAGCCGTACCCCGACGAGGACCTGCCCTCCGCCGACGACCAGCCGGACACCCTCGCCGTCTCCCGGGAGACCATGGAGCTCGCCCTTCTCGCCGCCATCCAGCACCTGCCGCCCCGCCGGCGTGCCGTCCTCGTCCTGCGTGACCTGCTCGGACTCTCCGCGGCCGAGACCGCGCAGGCCCTGGAGACGACGGTGGCCTCGGTGAACAGTGCTCTGCAGCGGGCCCGGCCGACCCTGCGTGACCGTCTGCCCCGCCGCCGCGCCGAATGGACCGCCGAGGCCGACGCCCGCGAGCGCCAGGTCCTCGCGCGTTACATGGCCGCCGCGGAAAGCCTCGACCTCGCCGCCTTCACCGACCTGCTCAGCGAGGACATCAGGCTCACCATGCCGCCGAACCCGTACTGGTTCGTCGGCCGCGCCGCGATCACCGAGTTCCTCGGGATCAGTCTCGACCCCGCGTCCCCGTTGTTCCTCGGCCACTGGCGTCACCTTCCCGCTCGGGCCAACGGGCAGCCTGCGGCCGGGGGTTACGTACGGCGTCCCGGTACGACCGTGTACCGCGCCCAGGTCCTCGACGTACTGCGCATCGAGGGCGACCGCGTCGTGGAGATCACCTCCTTCGAGCCGCACCTCTTCCCGGCGTTCGGACTGCCCCTGCGGCTCCCGGCCGGCCGATGAGCGACCCGCCGTGCGCGCGGGCCGAGGCGTGTCGGCCGACGAGTGACGAGTGACGACCGACGAGTGCAAACCGACGAGTGACAACCGACGAGTGGAAACCGATGAGTGCGGGAGGGCGCGTACGTCTGTATGGCCGACACGTTCGACGGACCCGTACGACGACGCACGCGTACGGTCACGCATCTTCAGGAGAGACCATCATGCTGCTCACCGACAAGACCGCGATCATCTACGGCGCCGGCGGATCCATCGGCGGCGCCGTCGCACGCACCTTCGCCCAGGAGGGCGCCCGCGTGCACCTGGTGGGGCGTACGGGCGAGACGCTGGACGCGGTGGCGAAGGACATCACGGCGGCGGGCGGGCACGCCGAGACCGCGGTGCTCGACGCCCTCGACGAGGCGGCGGTCGAGGCGCACGTCGCCTCGCTGGACGCCGTCGACATCTCGTTCAACCTGGTCACGCGGGGCGACGTGCAGGGCGTTCCGCTGGTCGACCTGCCGGTCGAGGACTTCGTACGGCCCGTCGAGACCGGCATCCGCGCCACGTTCACGACCGCCCGCGCCGCCGCCCGGCGGATGGCCGAGGTCGGCTCGGGCGTGGTGCTCACGCTCAACAGCGGCTCCGCGTACGGCAGTCCGATGATGGGCGGCACCGGACCGGCCGACGCGGCGATCGACACGCTGGTGCGGAACCTGGCGGCGGAGCTGGGACCGCGCGGACTGCGCGTCGTGGGCCTGTGGGCGGCCGGGGTGCCCGAGACGCTGACCCGGGAGAAGCTGATCGCGGTCGACCCCCGGATGGACCTCGACGAGACGGCCCTCCAGGGGCTGCTCGCGAACCTCGCGGGGATGCGGATGACCCGCCGCAACCCCACCCTCGCCGAGATCGCCGCCACCGCCGCCTTCCTCGCCTCCGACCGGGCGGGCGGCATCACCGGCACGTTCGTCAACGTCACGGGCGGGATGGTCCCGCACTGAGCCGGCGCCCCCGCCACCAGGTGCGCGCCCACAGCAGATGGACCGCGCCGAGCGCGACCACGACCGCCGCGGAGTCGAGGCGCTGGGCGGCGGAGTGGCAGGGGCCCAGCCGGGTCACCGCGCGGGCGAACAGGGTGACGTCCGCGGGCAGGGTGACGGTCACGAGGAACGCGAGACACAGCGTGGTGCCCACGACGAGCACGGCGCTGTACACGCGCACGGCCCGCCGTTCGTGGGCGGGCAGTCCGAGGCTGGGGTCCGGGGCGTGCGGGCCGCGCCGCAGCACACGCCGGGCCGCGTACTTCGAGAACGCCACCCCGTCCCCGTACAGATCGCGGCAGCGCGTCAGGTCCTGGAGCACGAAGTACAGGTCCGTGCGCATGAAGACCATGAGCTGGAAGGGCAGCGGGAGCAGGGCGAGCAGCGCGACGGCGGCCAGGATCCGGCGGGCCGTGCCGTCCGTGGCGCCCGCGGCGAGGGCGGCGAGCGAGGCGACGGACAGGTTGGTCGTGATGCCGGCCAGGTAGGCGGTCAGGCGGTGGCGGCGCGGGGCGATCTCGATGCCGCTGATGTCCGTCTGCATGACCAGGAACTGGAGTCGCGTGCCCAGCCGCATCCGGCCGGGCACGCCGGTCGCCCGGGCCGCCACCAGGTGCGCGCACTCGTGCAGCAGCAGCAGTACCCAGCCCACGCCCGCGCCGAGCGCGATCACCGCGCTGCCGTGCGGGCTCCACAGAAGGGTGCGGTAACCGAGCGGAACGGGCGGGCCGGTGAGGAGGGCGGCCGCGATGAGTAGTCCGACGAGGACGGGGAGGACGGGGCTCAGCACCCAGCGCACGTGCCGGGGCCGGATCCGGGCGAACGTCGGCTTCGGCGGAGGCGGCGACTCCGTCGCCCGTCCGTCCACCTCGGCCACGAACCCGAGGTCCACCAGCGCCTCGACGAAGTCGGGTACGTCGATGTCGTCGCCGGTCGTCTCCCGCAGCCGCCGTCCGACCTCGGCGGCGCCCAGCCCCTGCCCGAGCAGATCCAGCGCCTCCTTGCCGACCTCGGGCAGTGCGACGAACCGGCCGGTCGCGAGCCGCCCGACGATCCATTCGTCCCCGTCGGGGCGCGAGTCGAGCCGGTGGAGCCGTACGTGGGGAATGGGGCCCGGGGCCGCCGGAGGCCGGCCGGTGGGGCCGGCGCGCCCATGGGGCTCCCGGGCGGACCGGGTCACCCTTGTCCTCCGGCCCGGTTCCAGGACCGCCCCTCGGCCCGTTCTCCGGCCGGTTCTCCCGGCGGTTCTCCGGTCCGTTCCGGCGACGGTTCTCCCGGCGGTTTCCCGGTCCGTTCCGCAGGCGGTTCCCCGGTCCGTTCCGGCGGCGGTTCTCGGGTCGGTTCTCCCGGCGGTCCACCGTTCCGTTCCGCGGCCTGTGACCCGGCGCGTCCTCCGGTGGGCCGGTCGTCGCCGCAGGCAGGGCAGTCGGGCCGCCGCGGGGACCTCTCCAGCACCGGATCGCCCGGCAGCATCAGGTTCATCCCGAAACGGAAACCCGGGTCGAGTGCGGGCACGCCGGTGAGCAGGGCCAGGGCCGCGTGGGCGAGCAGCCCGCCGGACAGACCGGCGGTGACCGCGCTCGCGGGGTTCCACGGGAGATGCGGGGAGGCGGCCTCCTCGTCCTGGCCCGGCGCCAGCCGCAGATCACGGCGGGCGACCTCCGCGGCCCGCAGACACTCCCAGCACGCTCCCCGGCCGGGCACGTGGATCCCGGCCGTCACCAGGGGACCCCGGTATCCGGCGTCGACCCACGGCAGGCCCGCGGCCAGGCAGACACGGTTCGCCCAGCGCCGGATGTCGTCCGGACGGTCGGCGGCGAGAACGAGCAGGTCGTACGGCTCGGAAGCGCCCGGGAGTTCGGACGTGGCCGGGACCCCGAGTGGACGGGGGGCCGCGGGCGGACGGGGGGCCGCGGGTGGACGGGGGACCGCGGGCGGACGTGGGACCGCGGGCGCCCCGGACCGCACCAGCTCCGCCAGATCCTCCGGGCCCCGCACCTCCCGCCGCTCCCCGGTCACCGTCACGTCCGAGTTCAGGGCCCGCAGCGTGCCGAGCGCGGCCTCCACCTTGGGTCGGCCGAGGTCGGACTCGCGGAACAGGGGCTGGCGGTTGAGGTTCGACAGTTCGACCACGTCGGGGTCCACGCAGTGCAGACGGCCGACTCCGGAGGCGACCAGGCTCTGCGCGGCATGACCTCCCGTGCCGCCGACGCCGATCAGCAGCACCCGGGCGCTGAGCAGCCGCAGTTGGGCGTCCCACGGGGTCGCCCGGGGACCGAGGTCCATCCAGCGCAGCAGCGGCACGCCCCGGCTGTAGCGGACGCGCTCCCGTCCGGACACCGGTACGGGCGCTCCCGCGTCCTCCACGAACCCGGCGTCCAGCAGGTCCGCCATCGCCTGACGGGTGTCCTCGTCCGTGAGACCGGGGAGTCCGGGATGCGCCCGCAGCACCGCGTCGACCACCGCGGCCGGCTCCCGCGTCCCGTCCATCGCCCCGACCAGGGTCCAGACCCAGCCCTCCGGGTCGGCGATCTCCGCGCCGATGCCGTGGATGACGCTGCCGATGCGGACGTTGCCGTCGACCGTGCGGTAGGCCCGGTGCTCGGGTTTGATCCGGGGCCGGCGGAGCTTCTCGACCGTGACCGTCACCAGGACCCCTTCCCGTTACAGGTACATGCCTTGACACTCTGGTGCCCCGAGTCGAGCCTTGACAAGACGCGGTCGGCGATCGCGCCGCTATGCGCAACATCCTTGTGAGGGGGAGGAGTTGGCATGCCCACCAAGATCGTGATCCGTCCGTTGGACAAGAAGGAGACCACGGGCGACAGCAGCGGGGGCAACGGCGGCTGACCAGCCCGCCGTACCCGCTCGACGGCCCGGCTCGGACCGGGTTCCGCTGTCGCGCACAGTCGGTTGTGAAGGAGAGGGGACCACATGGCTGCCAAGATCGTGATCCGTCCGTTGGACAAGAAGGAGACCACCGGGGCCAGCAACGCGAACGGCACCTGACCGGATCCCGGCATGCGGGGAACCCCGTATCCCACCCTGGACGGGCTGCTGCGAGGCGCTCGTGCGGCGGTGGCCGCGAGGCCCGGTGTCCTGCGTCTGCGCGACATCGGGACCTCGCGTGCCGGCCGGCCGCTGTGGCTGCTGTCGGCCGGACACGGCCCGCGCCAGGTGCTCACGGTCGCCGGCGCGCACGCCAACGAGCCGGTGGGCGGGGCCACTTCACTCCGGCTCGCGCAGCGGTTCGCCCGTGATCCGAGCGTTCTGGGCAGCGGTGTCGGAGGGCTGAACTGCACCTGGCACTTCCTGCTCTGCCTCGATCCCGACGGCGCGAGTCTCGCCGAGGGCTGGATGACCGCGAACGTCTCCGGCCGCTCGGACACCGTGGACACCGAAGGCGCCTTGCGTGCCGACGGCACTTCGACCGCCGACGGCACCTTCGACGCGGTGGACATCGCAGATGCCTCAGGTACCTCAGACACCGCGGGCGTCGCGCACGCCGTGGACCCCGCGCACGGGTGGACGGCCGGGCCGTCGTCCGAAGGCATGCCGCCGCCGGGAGCCGGACGGCCGGGGCGGGCCGGACCGCCCGCCGCCGCGCCGCCCCCCATCGGGAGCTACTACCGGGGCTTCTACCGCCCCGCCTTCGCCGCCCAGCCCGAGTTCCCGCCCGTCGCCGGGGACCCGCGCGCGCCGATGCCGGAGTCCGAGGTCCTGCTGGGGCTCATCGACGGACTGCGGCCCGTCGTGCAGTTCTCGCTGCACGGTGTCGAAGTAGGTGGAACCTTCCTGCAACTGACCCGTGCGGTGCCCGGAGCGCCGGCCGCCTACCGGCGGATCGCGGCGGACCTGGCCATTCCCCTGGAGCACCGGCCCTTCGACGGTATGGGGTGGCTCGTGGAGGGACCGGGCGTGCTCGTCCTGCCCGACGGCAGCCCGGCCGAGGAACGGGACCCCTCGGGCTTCGTCTCGCGGGCGACCTGGCTGCACGCGATGCGGCACGGCACCGTCTCGGCCGTGGTCGAGGCGCCCTTCTGGAGCGTGGCGGGCGTCGGCGATCCGCGCCCGGTGGCCGAGCCGCGCCGTGAACTCGCCGACGTCAGCGAGATCCTGCTCGGCCGGATCAAGCAACTGGAGTCGGTGGTCGGCGAGTTGGACCCACTTCCACCCGAAACGTCCGACGGGCTGGCCCACTTCACGGCGGCCCGCGAACTAATGGACATCGGCTCCGGCGTCGTGGACACCTGGAGCGCGGCCGAACTGGCCACCACCGTGGGCAACTCCGTCTCGCTGGGCATCGCGGCCCGCCGCATCCCGCTGCGCGCGGCGGCCATGATGAGCAAGGCCCTGGGTGGGGCACCGGCGCTGGACACGCTCGTGGACGGGTGGGCCCGCGAGCTGGAGGGCACGTTCGACGCCCGCTGGGTGGCGGTCGCCGACCAGACCGCGCTCCAGGCGCGCACCATGCTCGCGCTCGCCCGCGCCCTGCTGTGAGGAGCGCGCGGCGCGGCGCGGGAGGGGCCGGCCGACGCGGTGGGCGGAAGGCGTCCGCGGGCGGCGACGGCCCGGCGGATCACCGGCCCGGACGCGTCCGCGGGCCGCGCGGACGCCGAAGACCCGCCGCCCCCGGTCCGAAGAGGGCCGCAGGCCCCGCGAACGGAGAGGGATGCCCGGTCCGAAGAGGACTACGCGCCCCGTGAACGGAAAGGGGCGCCCGGCCCCGAAGAGGACTACGCGCCCCGTGAACGGAAAGGGGCGCCCGGCACAACGCCGGGCGCCCCCTGTCCGTACCGCGTCGGACGTGCGGCCGGCTACGAAGCCGCCGCGTCCGCCGCCTGCGCCTTCAGCGCGCGCTCGATCCCGGCGCGGGACTCCGAGATCAGGCGCCGCAGGGCCGCGTTGGACTCGGCGGAGGCCAGCCACGCGTCCGTCTTGGCGAGGGTCTCCTCGGAGACCTGGATCGACGGGAACAGGCCGATCGCGATCTGCTGGGCGATCTCGTGCGAACGGGAGTCCCAGATGTCCTTCACCACGGCGAAGAACCGGTCCGCGTACGGCGCGAGCAGCTCACGCTGGTCGGTCTGCACGAAGCCGCCGATCACCGCCTCCTGCACGGCGTTCGGAAGCTTGTCGGACTCGATGACCGAGACCCAGGCCTCCTCCTTCGCCTCCACGGTGGGACGGCCGGCCCGCGCGGTGGCCGCGTGCCGCTCACCGGCCGCCGTCCGGTCGCGCTCGTACTCGGCCGCGATCTCCGCCTCGTCGTAGCGCCCGACCGCCGCGAGGCGCTGCACGAACGCCCAGCGCAGCTCGGTGTCGACGGCGAGCCCCTCGATGGTCTCCCGGTCCTCCAGCAGGCCCTCCAGGAGGTCCAGCTGCTCCGGGGTCCGGGCGGTCGCCGCGAAGGCGCGCGCCCAGGCGAGCTGGTGGTCGCCGCCGGCGTCGGCCGCGCGCAGGTGCGCGAGGGTCGCCTCGGTCCAGCGGGTCAGCAGCGACTCGCGGGTGGCGGGGGCGGCGTACATCTCGATCGCCAGCTTGAGCTGCCGCTGGAGCGACTGCACGACACCGATGTCGGACTCCTTGCCGATGCCGGACAGCACCAGGGACAGGTAGTCGCGGGTGGCGAGCTCACCGTCGCGGGTCATGTCCCAGGCGGAGGCCCAGCACAGCGCGCGCGGCAGCGAGGACTCGAAGTCGCCGAGGTGCTCCGTCACGAAGGCCAGCGAGTCCTCGTCGAGACGGACCTTGGCGTACGACAGGTCGTCGTCGTTGAGCAGGAAGACGGCCGGACGGCGCCTGCCGGTCAGCTCGGGCACGGCGGTCAGCTCACCGTCGACGTCGAGCTCGATCCGCTCGTCGCGCACCAGCTTGCCGCTCGCGTCGTCGAGGTCGTACAGGCCGATCGCGATGCGGTGGGGACGGAGCGTCGGCTCGCCCTTGGCACCCGCCGGGAGGGCCGGGGCCTCCTGGCGGATCGCGAAGGAGGTGATGACCCCGTTCGCGTCCGTCTCGACCTCCGGGCGCAGGACGTTGATGCCGGCGGTCCGCAGCCACTTCTCCGACCAGTTCTTCAGGTCGCGTCCGGAGGTCTCCTCCAGCGCGCCCAGCAGGTCGGACAGGCGCGTGTTGCCGTACGCGTGCCGCTTGAAGTACGCCTGCACGCCCCGGAAGAACTCGTCCATGCCGACGTAAGCGACGAGCTGCTTCAGTACGCTCGCGCCCTTCGCGTACGTGATCCCGTCGAAGTTGACGAGCACGTCGTCCAGGTCGCGGATCTCCGCCATGATCGGGTGGGTGGAGGGCAGTTGGTCCTGCCGGTACGCCCACGTCTTCATGGAGTTGGCGAAGGTCGTCCAGGAGTGCGGCCAGCGGCTGCCCTCGGCGTACGCCTGGCAGGCGATGGAGGTGTAGGTGGCGAACGACTCGTTCAGCCACAGGTCGTTCCACCACTCCATGGTCACGAGGTCGCCGAACCACATGTGGGCGAGCTCGTGCAGGATCGTCTCGGCGCGCACCTCGTACGCGGCGTCCGTGACCTTCGACCGGAACACGTACTGGTCCCGGATCGTCACCGCGCCCGCGTTCTCCATCGCGCCCGCGTTGAACTCCGGCACGAAGAGCTGGTCGTACTTCTTGAACGGGTACGCGTAGTCGAACTTCTCCTGGAACCACTCGAAGCCCTGCCGGGTGACCTCGAAGATCGCGTCCGAGTCCAGGAACTCGGCGAGCGAGGGGCGACAGTAGATGCCGAGCGGCACGCTCTGTCCGTCCTTCTCGTACACACTGTGCACGGAGTGGTACGGGCCGACGATCAGCGCGGTGATGTACGTGGAGATCCGCGGCGTCGGTTCGAAGGCCCAGATGTCGTCCTTGGGCTCGGGCGACGGCGAGTTGGAAATGACGGTCCAGCCGGACGGCGCCTTCACGGTGAACCGGAAGGTGGCCTTGAGGTCGGGCTGCTCGAAGGACGCGAAGACGCGCCGGGCGTCCGGGACCTCGAACTGGGTGTACAGGTAGGCCTGCTGGTCGACGGGGTCGACGAACCGGTGCAGACCCTCGCCGGTGTTGGTGTACGCGCATTCCGCGACGACCCGCAGGACGTTACGGCCCTCCAGCAGGCCCGGCAGCGTGATCCGCGAGTCGTCGAAGACTTCGGCGGGGGTGAGGGCGTCCCCGTTGAGGACCACCTCGTGAACGGCCGGGGCCACCAGGTCGATGAAGGACTCCGCGCCGCTCTCCGCGACGTCGAAGCGCACCGTGGTCACGGACCGGTAGGTGCCGCCCTCCTGCGCGCCCGAGAGGTCGAGATCGATCGCGTACGAGTCAACGGTGAGCAGCTTCGCGCGCTGCTGCGCCTCTTCGCGGGTCAGGTTTGTGCCAGGCACGCGGTCATCTCCTCGTTATGTGACGGTTGCGCCATCCTTCCACGGGACCAGCACGGAACGCGATGTCCGTATCCCGCCGGTGACCGGGGCTTTCGGGCGCGAGTCTGGAGCGCATGACGAACCGCATCGCACGCCCCATCGAAGCGGGGATCCTGAAGGATCTCCGCACAGCTGACGACGCCGGCCGCCCGATGGTTCCCGTCACGGACGTGGAGGGCGGCGCTCCGCTCCGCTGCTGCCTGCGCCGCAGCGAGCCGGGGGAGCTGATCGCGCTCGTCTCGTACGCCCCGCTGCGCCGCTGGGCCGCCGCGGCCGGTGTCGATCCGGGCGCGTACGACGAGCAGGGTCCGGTCTTCGTCCACGCGCGGGAGTGCGGAGGTCCGGCCGCGGACGTCCGGCCGTTCGAGGGCGCCCACCGCACCGTGCGGCGCTACTCCGCCGGGGGGCGCATTCTCGGCGGCCGGCTGGTGGAGGTCCCCGAGTGGTCCGCGTTGGAGGCGGCCTTCGAGGCGGCGTTCGCCGATCCGGCGGTGGAACTGGTCCATGTACGGGCCGTCGAGTACGGCTGTTTCCTGTACGAGGTCCGCCGGGCGTGACGAGCGCGTGCCGCGGGCGGGGCGGACGTGGCGGGGGAGGAACGGACGTACCGCGAGGGGATGCGGACGGGCCGTGCGAAGGGGCGGCCACCGTGCGGTGACCGCCCCTGGGGCGTGTGCGGTGGGCGTCAGCCCTTGAGGTCGGCCGCCACCAGCTCCGCGATCTGGACCGCGTTCAGGGCGGCGCCCTTGCGGAGGTTGTCGTTCGAGATGAACAGGGCGATGCCGTGCTCGACCGTCTCGTCGGCGCGGATGCGGCCGACGTACGACGCGTCCTGGCCCGCCGCCTCGAGCGGGTTCGGGATCTCGGAGAGGGTGACACCCGGGGCGCCGGCCAGCAGCTCGGTGGCGCGCTCCACCGTGATCGGGCGCTCGAAGCGGGCGTTCACCTGAAGCGAGTGGCCGGAGAAGACCGGGACCCGGACGCAGGTGCCGGAGACCTTGAGGCCGGGGATCTCCAGGATCTTGCGGGACTCGTTGCGGAGCTTCTGCTCCTCGTCCGTCTCGTGCAGACCGTCGTCGACGATCGAACCGGCGAGCGGGAGCACGTTGAAGGCGATGGGCCGCTTGTAGACCTGCGGCTCCGGGAAGTCGACCGCCCCGCCGTCGTGGGTCAGCCGGTCGGCGTCCGCGACGACCTTCAGCGCCTGGCCGTGCAGCTCGGCCACACCCGCGAGACCGGATCCGGACACGGCCTGGTAGGTGGCGACGACGAGCGCCTCCAGTCCCGCCTCGTCGTGCAGCGGCCGCAGGACGGGCATCGCGGCCATCGTCGTGCAGTTCGGGTTCGCGATGATGCCCTTGGGACGGTCGGCGATCGCGTGCGGGTTCACCTCGGAGACCACCAGCGGTACGTCCGGGTCCTTGCGCCAGGCGGAGGAGTTGTCGATCACGACGGCGCCCTGCGCGGCGACCTTCTCGGCCAGCGCCTTCGAGGTCGAGCCGCCCGCCGAGAAGAGGACGATGTCCAGGCCGGAGTAGTCGGCCGTCGTCGCGTCCTCCACCGTCACGCCGTCCAGCACCGTCCCGGCCGAGCGGGCCGAGGCGAACAGGCGCAGCTCCGTGACCGGGAAGTCCCGCTCGACCAGGATCCTGCGCATGACCGTGCCGACCTGACCGGTGGCTCCGACGATTCCGACCCTCACGGCGACTCCCTTTGCGTGCGTTCTACGTGGTCCAGCGCTTCCATCATGCGTCTCACCCGTGCCGTCGTGTCCAATCCTTTGCCCACGCCGTTCGAGGGGTGGGACGGGACCGGCGGGGCGGCAGCCGGAAGAAGACCGTCCGGCGGACCCCGGGAACCGCAAGCCGTACGGTGCCCGTGTCCCGCCGGCCCCGGTCCGGTGTGACGTACGACTCGGTGCGAGGGGGCGGAGCGTGGCCGAACGTTTCGGCCCGCACCGGCGTCGTAGGGGAAACGCGGGAGGGGAGGGCAGCTGTGCTGCGCAGAAGGACACGCGGTGCCCAGCGGGTGGACGACCCGCTGGACGCGGCGCAGGAACGCCGGGTACGGGCGGTGCTCGCGCTCGGCGGTGTGCCGCAGGCGGACCTGCCGGACGGGGTGCAGCAGGTCCGCCTGCGGCTGCTGGAGCGCGCGGCGAAGGGGGACGAGGCCCCGCGTGATGTGTCCGCGTGGGCGGCGGTCGTCGCGTCGAACCTGGCCATGGACTGGCACCGGGCCAAGCACCGTCAGCAGCGGCTCGGTGAGCGGCTGGCCGGGCTCCGGCAGCTGGAGCACCCCTCGGGCGAGGACTCCAGCGTGCTCTCGCTCGCCGTGGCGCGCGGGCTGGACGACCTGCCCGACGCGCACCGTCAGGTCCTCGTCCTGCGTTTCTACGCCGATCTCTCCGTGCGGGGGATAGCCGAGGAGCTCGGCATCCCGGAGGGCACGGTCAAGAGCAGGCTGCACTCGGCGGTCCGTGCCCTGCGCGCCCGCCTGCACGAGGACGAGGTGGTGTGACGTGGCCGGGTACGCCGAGCACGAGGACGGTACGGCAGCGGACGCGCTGTGGGCCGCGATCACCGGTGAACCGCTGCCCGAGGGGGTCCGCGACGACCCCGAGGCGGTGTCGGAGCACCGGTCGGCGGTCGCGGACCTGGTGCTGCTGCGGGAGCAGTTGGCCGCCATCGGGGGCGCGCTGGCGGAGCCGGGTGAGGAGCCGGTGCCCGTGCGGGCTCCCCGGCAGCGCCCGCGCCGTCCGGCGGGGGCTCCCAGGAACCGGGGCCGCCGTCCCCTAGCGGTCGCCCTGGGCACTCTCGTCGTGACCGCCGTCGCCGCGATGGTCGGCGGCATGGGCTGGCTGATCGCGCAGGGCGGGGGCGCGGATTCGAAGGCGTCGTCGGACAGCGCGGCCAAGGCGGCGGACGGCGCGAGCGGGTCGGCCTCGCTCAGCGCCCCCGGCTACCTCGCCTGTTCCCGATTGCTGGTCGAGGGCGAGATCAGCGCGATCGAGCCGGTCGCGGGCACCGAGCGGGACCGGGTCACCCTCGACGTGACGCGCTTCTACAAGCCGGCGGAGGGGAAGCCGCGGGTCACCTTCCTGGTGGACCGGGAGTCCGGCCCGCGGCGGGGTGAGCACGTGCTGGTCGGCATCCGGCGGGGCGCGGTGACCCCCGACCGGTGGACGACGGGGGAGGAGGCCATCGCCCGCGACCGGCGGTGGATCACCGGGGCGCTGCCCGCCTCCCGTGGCCTCGCCTGCGAGTGAGAGGGCTCGCCCGCGCCGGACAGGCCCGCGCGGGCGAGCGGGGCGGCCCGCGCACGGGGAAAGGGCGGGCGGGCTGGGCGGCCCGCGCACGGGAAAGGG
Organism: Streptomyces fagopyri; assembly: GCF_009498275.1. Taxonomy (NCBI): domain Bacteria; kingdom Bacillati; phylum Actinomycetota; class Actinomycetes; order Kitasatosporales; family Streptomycetaceae; genus Streptomyces; species Streptomyces fagopyri. The sequence continues at coordinate 6,046,365 of NZ_CP045643.1, forward strand.
GCGGGCGCCCGGAATTCCGGACGCCCGCCCCTCAGAGGGGCACGCGCTACGGCGTGACCTTCTCGATCTTCACGCTGCCGAGGCCCGCGGCGGTGCCACGCGCGTTCACCAGCTGCACCTGGCCGAAGAACTCGCGTCCCTCGGGGGCGGGGGCCAGCGCGGTGACGGTGCCGGACACCGTCGCCGTGCCGCCCGTGGCGAGCTTCACCGGCGTGGACGCGTCGACGCCGACCGTGCCGAGCGCCGACGAGAAGAACACGTCACGGTAGTCGTACGCGGTCGAGCCCGACGGGACCGAGTAGCCCGCGACCTCGATGGTGTACCTGCCGGCGGCGGGGCTCGGGATGGAGACCGCCTCCTCCGAGTCGCCGTCCGCGGACTGGGCGACCTGCTTGCCGGCCGAGTCGTACACCGTCAGGTCGAGGTCGGCGGCGGTGTCGGAGACGTTGCCGATGGCGACGTCGAGCGAGGCGGCGCCCGCGGGCACGTCGACCGTGGTGGTCTGCGTGGCGTTCTGGGCGATCGTCGGCCGGTCCGTCTTCGAGGAGCCGAGCGGGCCGCCCTTCAGCCTGCCGTCGAGCGCGGCGAACTGGTTCGTGACCTTCCAGGAGGCGGTGACAGGGGTGCCCACCTTGGCCTCGGGCACGGTCACGGTCTGCGGGTCGAAGGCCGCGCCGAGCACGGTGGCCTCCAGCTTGTACGGGTTGTCGAGCAGCGGCGACGTACGGCGCGCCTCGACCTCGACCTCCCAGACACCGGGCTGCGGGTCCGCGTACGCGCGCACGTCGGGCTTGCAGCCGTTGGTGTTCGGGTAGTTGCTGTAGCAGTACGGCGTGCCGGTGTCCTCGACCGGGACACCGTACGGGTGGATGGAGATGAACCGGGTCTGGCTCAGGCCCTTCAGCCCGCCGATGGCGACCTCCAGGCTCCTGGCGCCCTCGGGCACGGTCAGGAAGTACGACCGGGTGCTGTCGCGCTGTATCGAATCCGACGCGGAGAAGGCGAACTTGACCGGCGTCGAGACCACGACCGTGGTCAGGATCTGCCGGTCGACGCCCTCGGTCCTCGGGTCGTCGAGTTCGAGGATCGCGCTCTTGATGCCGGCCGAGGAGGCCCTCGCGGAGACCTTGACGGTGACCGGCTTGTTCAGTTCGAGCCGCACCTCGTCGGAGCCGACGATCCTGAAGGTGTCACCGGCGTTGTTCTCGAAGTGCAGCTCGTGGCGGATCGCCCGGTCCGGACCGGAGGTACGGGTGACGGTGATCTCGTAGGTCTTCTTCTCGCCGGCCTTGAGACCGCCCTCGCGGTCGTACAGTCCGGTGCCGAAGCCCGGGGTCTTCAGCGCGTAGTCGATCGCGGTGTCGACCGGCGCCTTCACCGTGTACTCGTGGGCGGTCGCGTCGTCCCTGATGGCCTTCCACGCGTCCACGATGTCGATGAGGCCCGCGCCCTCCTCGTACGCCTGCACACCCCTGATGTGGTCGGCGGTCGAGGTGAGGGCCGTGCGGAGGTCGGCGGGCGTCAGGGCGATGTGCCTCTGCTTGGCGGCGCTCAGGAGCAGCGCGGACGCGCCCGCGGCCTGCGGGGACGCCATCGAGGTGCCCTGGAGCATCGAGTAGCCGGCCGGCAGGGTGTAGCCCGACTCGGCGACCGGGGAGCCCGGCAGCCAGGTCTGGGTGGTGTTGATCGCGGCGCCGGGCGCCGTCAGCGTCGGCGTGAAGCCGCCGTCCTCACGCGGACCGCGCGAGGAGAACGGCATCATCGCGTACTTCTTCTCCACGACCGAGCCGTAGTTGGCGGCCCAGGTCTCCTTGGAGATGGACGCGCCGACCGAGATGACCTTGTCGGCGAGGCCGGGGTCACCGATGGTGTTGGCACCGGGGCCGGAGTTGCCCGCGGAGATCACCAGCTGGACGCCGTAGGTGTCGATGAGACGCGTGTAGAGCTCGGAGCGCGCGTTGTTGCCGTCGTTCAGCGCGGGCAGGCCGCCGATGGACATGTTGACGATGTCGACGCCGCGGTTGACGACGAGGTCGATCATGCCCTCGGTGAGCGCGATGTTGGTGCAGCCGGGGCCGAACACGCAGGCGCGGGACGAGACGATCTTCGCGCCGGGGGCGGCGCCGTTCATCCTGCCGCCGAACAGGCCGTTCGCGGAGGTGATGCCCGCGACGTGCGTGCCGTGCTCGCTGGAGATGACGCCGATGTTGACGTAGTCGGCCTTGGAACCGGCCGCGTCGTAGACCACGTCCTTGCGGATCTCGACGACGAACGGGATGCGCTCGACGACGTCGGTCGCCGGGTTGTCCTTGCCGAAGTAGCCGACCTGGAAGCCGTCCTTGTACGGCTTCATCGGCACGTCGTCGGTGAAGTCGAGGTTGTCGTTCGTGTCGACCCGCACGGTGCCGGAGGCCGGGTCGTACAGCACGCCCCAGGCGTCGGTGGTGTCGCCGTCGCGGTTCAGGTCGCCCGCTTCGTCGCCGCCCGCGGTGGCCGACTCGTACATGTAGTTGAACTTGTAGGCGCCGGCCGGAGCCTTGAACGTCTCGGTGCCCTGGCTGGCCGTCGTGATGGCGAAGGACGGGCCGGAGACCGAACTGGTCATCCGCCGCCAGCTGCCGTCGCCGTCGTTGACCGGGTCGGTGGACGTGACCCAGTCGACGACCTTGCGCTCGCCGGTGGTGGTCTTCTGCAGCGCCGGGTGGCCCAGGTCCACGCCCGAGTCGAGGATGCCGATGGTGATGCCGCGGCCGTCCGCCTTCGGGTTCTTCTTCACGAAGTCGACGGCGCCCGTCTCGAAGGACGGGTTGTACGGGTTCTCGGCGGGGGTGTTCTTGTTCGGGGCGGAGCGGGTGACCGTGCCCGTGGCCCTGCCGGCGCCCTTGGCCGTGTCCGCGCTCGGTGTCGGGTCGTCCAGCGCGATGTCCTGGCGCAGGTCGATGCCGTGCACGGACGAGAGCTTGGCGGCGGCGGCGATGGCCGCGTCCGCCTTCGCCGTCGGGACGGTGGCCCGGACGTAACCGACCTTGTCGAAGGTCCGGCCGACGAGACCGCCCTGGACCGCGTCCAGCTGCCGGGCGACCTGCTCGGTCTGGCCGGGCGCGGTGGCGACCATCATCGTGACGTTCTTGGTGCCGTCGGCCTTGGCCTCGGCGAGGAGGGCCGCGTCGTCCGAACCGAGCTTGGCGCTCGCGGACTTGGTGCCCGGGTCGGGCGTGGCGGCGGGTGCGTGGTCCGCGGCGAGGGCCATGGGTATCGGTCCGGCCGCGGAGAGCGCGGTCACCAGGCCGGCGGCCACGGCTATGCGGACCACGCGTCTCGCGCCCGAGAGTGGGGCGCGCTGGGGGTCGAGGGTCATCGGCATCCCTTGTAGGTAAAGGAACGAGCGTGGGTGACCCGTCCCGACGTTCCTGCGGGACGCGATCACATCAGTCCGGTATGTGAACCCGGATGACCGCTCAGCTTTACCCAAGGGACAGTTATTTGGGGAGAGTTGACCGTGATGGGATGGAAGCATGGCGTACTTCCGCCATACGTCACGCCGGTGATAGCGCGGTATGGCCGGACATGACGGACGCCTCGAACCGCCCGGGAGTCGGCTCAGTCCTCTTTCGTGCGCGCGTAGTGGCGGGACGCCTTCGCCCGGTTACCGCAGCTCGCCATCGAGCACCAGCGCCGGGTGCCGTTGCGCGAGGTGTCGAGGAAGTGCAGGACGCAGCTCTCGTGGGCGCAGTGCCGGATGCGGTCGGGGGAAGTGCCCAGCAGTTCCAGGTAGTTGCGCGCGGCGAGCCAGCCGGGTCCCCACGCGGGGTCCTCGAACTCGGTGCGCTCGCCGGGTCCCTGGGGCGTCAGGGTGAGCCTGATCCGGCCGTGCGCGAGGACGGCTTCGATCCGCTCGGTCCCCGTCAGGGGTGCCCCGTCGGTCTTCTCCCGCGACGTGGCGTCCACCACCGCGTGCAGGGCGTCGCGCGCCTGGAGCGTGTGGCGCAGCACCGTCTCGTCGGCCGGGAGGGCGAGCCCGTTCGCGGCCAGCCACACCGCCAGCCCCCCGGTGTCCGTGAGGAGGTCCTGGGGTACCCCCTCGCTGATCCAGCGGGTGTTGAGCAGGTCGAGCGCGAGCGGCTCCCCGGTGAGGGGGCGGGGGTCGGTGACGGCGGACACGGTGGGGCTCCCTTCGGCGGCTAACCGTTCAAGAGTAGATGACCGGTTGACGTTCCCCATTCTAACCCTTAAACTCGTTTATGAAGGTTAGCCATCGGTGTGGGGGCCGCCACCGTCCCGGAGGACAGTCATGACACCGCGCACCGGCCACATCGGCCTGAACGTCACGGACCTCGACCGCTCGCTCGCCTTCTACCGGGACGTGCTCGGCTTCGCCCTCCTCGCCGAGGGCAAGGAGGGCGAGGAGGGCGAGGAGGGCGAGCGCAGGTACGCGTTCCTGGGCTCCTCGGACGGGGACGGCGGCCCCGTCCTCACGCTCTGGCAGCAGGCGCGGGTGCCGTACGGCGAGGACCGCGCGGGCCTCCACCACCTCGCCCTCGAAGTGGACACGATCGACCAGGTCAGGACGTACGAGACGGCGCTGCGCGGCCACGGCGTCACCTTCGCCCACGAGGGCGTGGTCGCCCACCGTGAGGGCTCGTCGTCCGGCGGCATCTTCTTCCACGACCCGGACGGCACCCGGCTGGAGATCTACGCCCCGTCCGGCGCCGAAGGGGCACCGGCACCCTCCGAGCAGGCTCCGACCTGCGGTTTCTTCTAGACGGAGGGTGAGATGACCTACCACTCCGGCTCGCGCGCCGTACAGGACCGGGTCGGCGTCCGTGATCTCGCCGACCACGTGGGACAGGCGGTCGGACAGGGCATCCGCCCGGTGGCCGCCGCCTTCCTCGAACAGCAGCCGATGCTGGTGGCCGGTGCGGCCGACCCGGCCACCGGCGCGGTCTGGGCCTCGCTGCTCACGGGCCCGCCCGGCTTCGTGCGGGCCACCGGCGTCCGGCAGATCTCGGTCACCGGCCGTCCCGTCGAGGGCGACCCCCTCGCCGCGGCGCTCGCCGCCGAGGGCACCCTCGTCGGCACGATCGCGCTCGACCCGCGCACCCGCCGCCGGATGCGCCTGAACGGCAGGTCCCGGCCCACCGCGCGGGGGTTCGCCGTGGAGGCCGACCGGGTCTTCGCCAACTGCCCGAAGTACCTGCAGCGCAGGGAGTCCTACGAGACGGTCGAACGCCGGCCGGGCGAGGTCCGCCGCTCCGTCCGACTCTCCCCCCGGCAGCGTGCCTTCGTCGAGGCGGCCGACACCTTCTTCCTCGCCACCGTCCACGCGCACGGCGCCGACGCCAGCCACCGGGGCGGCAACCCGGGCTTCGTCCACGCCGACGGCCCGTCCGAGCTGCGCTGGCGCGACTACCCCGGCAACGCCATGTTCCTGACCCTCGGCAACCTGGAGGCGGACCCGCGGGCCGGACTGCTCTTCCTGGACTGGACGTCGGGAACGGTGCTGCGGCTCACGGGTACCGCCCGCGCGCGGTACGCCCCGGACGGGGAGCGCACGGTCCGCTTCACCGTCACCGGGGTCGCCGAGACACCCGCGGGCAGCCCCCTGTGCTGGTCGCCGCCCGAATACTCTCCCGCCAACCCCGCGCTGCCGTAACGTCTGGGCATGCCGAAGCAGTTGAGGGTGGCGGCCTACGCCGTATGTGTGCGGGACGGGCGGATGCTGTTGGCCCGGTGGGTCGCGGGCGACGGGACCAGACGGTGGACCCTGCCGGGCGGTGGCATGGACCACGGCGAGGACCCGTACGACACCGTCGTCCGCGAGGTCGACGAGGAGACGGGGTACGCCGTCGAACCGGTCGCGCTGCTCGGTGTCGACTCCCAGTTGCGCACCCACCCGCGCCGGATGGGCGGAGCCACCGATTTCCACGCCCTCCGTATCCTCTACGAGGCCCGGATCACCGGCGGCGACCTCCGCCACGAGACGGACGGTTCCACCGACATGGCGGCCTGGTACCCCCTCGACGAGGTGCCGTCGCTCGAACGGGTGGGGCTGGTCGACGCGGGCCTGGAACTCTGGCGCGAGCGACCGGCGCTCGGGCGTACGGCGCGGCCCGCGGACCAGGCCGTGCCGGGCCCCGACCACGGTTCAGTACCCCGGAAAATGAACACGGAGTGACCGACTCCCGGCCGTCCGGGGAGAGCTCCATGGACGCGCAGGGTAGTCCAAGATCCACGTACGGTGATCGGCGTCGGGCGTTGCCGCCGAGTTAACGTCCAGGTCACCCCAGGTGCCAACGATCCAGAGTGAGCGGGGAGTTACCGCAACGAGCCCCCCGCGACCACTGCCGACGCGTTCGCACTCGGGGAGATCGCGCCATGTCGCGCATACGCTCTGTCGCCACCGCCGCTGCCATGAACCGCCGTACCCTCCTCGCCGCCACCGGGGCGGTGACCCTGTCCGCGGGCATCGGCTACGCCCTGCGGCCCGGCTCCGAGGCGCACGCCGCCGACGCGGGCGGGGCGCATGCCGCCGGCGCCGGTGAGGCGCCCGTCGCCGCCTCCCGCAAAGCGCCCCCCGCCCCCCTGGCACCGTACGAGCGCGGCACCACCCTGCAGAGCGTCGCCGCCCCGCGCTCCGGCTCCGGCGGATACCGGCGGCTCGGCGACGGCCCGGCCTGGAAGCGGGTGGTGCGCGGCGACCTGGCGGCGGCCAAGGCCGGCCGGGCCGAACGGCGCACGGCGCTCGCCTCCTTCGTGCAGTTCACCGACCTGCACCTGATCGACGTCCAGCACCCGCTGCGGCTGGAGTTCCTGCGCTCGGGCGCCGTGAACGCCTGGCGTCCGCAGGAGGCGCTGACCGTCGCGGGCGCCGTCTCGCTCGTCGAGCGGGTCAACTCGCTGCGGGGAGCCCCCGTCACCGGCTCCCCGCTGCACTTCGTGATGACCACCGGGGACAACACGGACAACAACTCCAGGACGGAGCTGGACTGGTTCCTGAAGGTCATGAGCGGTGGCCGTATCCGCCCCAACAGCGGTGACCCGCGCCACTACGAGGGCGTCCAGAACAGCGGCATCAAGACGTACTGGCAGCCCGACGGGGCCGTGCGCGACGCCGACAAGGAGCGCGGCTTCCCGCGCCTCAACGGCTTCCTGGCCGCCGCCGTCCGCGAACTGCGCAGCCCGGGTCTCGGCCTGCCCTGGTACTCCACCGTCGGCAACCACGACGCGCTGCCGCTGGGCTGCTACCGCCACGGCGACTCCTTCCTCGCCGAGTTCGCCGTCGGCGGCAAGAAGCTGATGAGCCTGCCTGCCTCGCAGAGCGTCGACCTGCGCGCCGCCATCAAGAACGACAAGGACCCCAAGGGCACCCTGCTGCGGGACCTGCTCAAGGCGCACGCGCGGGAGCTCAGGTCGGTCACCCCCGACGAGTCGCGCGCCCCCTTCACCCCCGCCGAGTACCTCAAGGCGCATCTCGACCCGGCACACACCGGGCCGGGTCCGATCGGCCACGGCTACTCGGAGGCGAACCTCAGCGCGGGCACCCAGTACTACGCCTTCCGGATCGCCGACGACGTCATCGGCGTCAGCCTCGACACCACCGACCCGGGCGGCCACTACGAGGGCTCGGTCGGCACGGCCCAGCTGAAGTGGCTGGAGCGGACGCTGACCGAGAACAAGGACTCGTACGCGATCGTCTTCAGCCACCACACCAGCAAGTCCATGCACAACACCCGCAAGGACCCCGCCCACCCCACCGAGCAGCGCCACGGCGGCGGAGAGGTCGTCGCCGCGCTCTCCAGGCACCGCAACGTCCTGGCCTGGGTGAACGGCCACACCCACAAGAACGAGATCATCCCGCACTCCGCGCCGGGCAACGGGTCGTTCTGGGAGATCAACACCGCCTCCCACGTCGACTTCCCGCACCTCGCCCGCATCATCGAGCTGGTCGACAACAAGGACGGCACGCTCTCCCTGTTCACCACCCTCATCGAGTCCGCCGCCCCGCACCGCACGGACTTCTCCGACCTGAGCCAGACGGGTCTGGCGGCGCTCTACCGCGAGCTCTCCTACAACGCGCCGGGCCGCAGCACCGCCCTGAGCGGCACCTCGGGCGACCGCAACACGGAGCTCGTGCTGAAGAAGGGCTGAGTCCCCGCGTAAGGAAACGGCGACGCCGTGATCGACGCGGAGTACGGCTCCGGGCAGCGGCCGCCCGGGTCCGCGCCCCCGCGCACGGGGAAGGGCCACCGGCGGTACCCGGTGCCCCCTCCGCTCCCCCTGTCGTCCGACCGCGCCCCGCCTACCGGGGCAGCACCACGACGTACGCCGCCGGTTCACGGTCGCGGGCCGCCATCAGCGCGGTCCGTACGACCGTCGCCTGCTGCTGGACCGCGTCGCGGAGCTTCTTCGGCGTGACGTGGACGACGGTGATGCCCAGACGCTCCAGGTGCTCGCGCTTGCGGGCGTACTCCGACCAGAGGGCGTCCTCGTCCTGCCGGGGAACGCGGGTGTCCAGCTCCAGGGCCACCGCCTGTTCCGGCCAGTAGGCGTCCAGACCGCCCAGGTGAGGGCCGCCCGGCAGACGGAGGTCCACGTTCCAGACCGGGTCGGGCAGGCCGTGCTCACGGACCATGCGGTAGAGCCGGTCCTCCGCGACGGAGCGGCCCTCGGCCAGCAGGGAGTCGACGGCGTCCACCACGTGCGGCCGGCTCAGCAGCCGGGCCTGCGTCAACTCCCGCACCACCGCTGCCGGATCGCAGTGGCCGCCGCGTACCGCCTCGGTCAGCAGACGGCGTGCCGCGTCCGCGTCCGTCAGCTCCGCCACCGCGTCGGCGAGGGCGCGCGGGACCGGGGCGACCGGGACGCCGGTGACGTGGCAGGGGGCGGGCAGGGAGGCGGTGCGGACGATGCGGGCGCAGCCCTGCGAGCGCAGCCGGCGCAGCCGGGGGACCAGGACGTCGATCCGGTCGAGGGAGAGCAGGGACGGAGCCGACGTGAAGCCGTACAGGGTGAGGGCGGCGAGGCCGGTGATCAGGGCGTCGGCGTAGGGCTGGGGGGCGTGCGGCTCCTCGGCGCCCGGCTGGACGGGGATCGCGGTCGCGGGTGCCGTCGCGGGGGTGCGG